>JBKHWN010000119.1:0-4769 GCA_046566505.1 Gammaproteobacteria bacterium | reverse complement strand
GCCCAGGCGATGTGCTCGCTCCAGCGTGCCACGGACAGGTCGTCCCACCAGACCACGCCACCCGGGTAGTCGATGGCAAAGCGCCAAGGATCGCTGGTCGTTTCGGCCATGCTGCCCATGCTCAGGTCACTCCGGTGCGATAGCTGCCACGACGACAGGTTTCCATGTCTTCGTACAGGCGGTTGATATAGGGGCCGGCATCGCCGTCGATGCGGATCGTCTTCTTCGCCCAGGTCGGGCAGTACTGGCAATCGCCGCAAGCGAGGTCGCAGTGGCCGCGCCGGAAGTATTCGAAGAAGCCGTCGAGTTTTGCGTTGTCGATGTAGACATGCGGACGGCGCGCCGAGGTGTCAGCGACGCCGGCAAAGGTCGGCGCGACCTCCAGCTGACTGATCAGCAAGTCCCAGAGGTTATCGACATGCTGCTCATGGTAGCTCTTCGCCAGGAACGTGATCGCGTCGGTGCCAGTCTCGAAGCCGTCGCCCACTTTCTCGCGGCCGCCGAGCTTCAGGTAGTCGATGCCTGCATCAAGGAACCAGCGGGTGTCTTCCGGGCGGATCCAGTTGGCACGCAGCAACTCGACCGGATCGACGTTGCGCTGCCAGGAACAACGCGTGTAGCAGTAGTCGACATAGCTGCCCCCATGGATGCTCGCATGTGAATGCGACATCACGTTGGAGTGGTACTGGCGCATCGCGCAGCCGGCAAGACAGCCATGGTTGACCAGCACCGACAGTCGGCAACCGGCACTGCGGCGGATCGCCTCCAGCAGCGGCCCGTTGCGGTTGACCGACGGATCCAGATGGATCACGTCGGCACCCATGTCACTGAAGAACGACGCCGCGCGCGGCGTGTTCACGTAGGCCACGACGGAAACATGCGCCTCCACGCCGGGCACATGATCCTTGATCATCCGCAGTACGGTCGGGTTCGGCGTGACGATCGCCGTCGCCCCCATGTCACGGATCCAGTGGAACTGCTCGATGAGTTCCTCGCAACCACGATCAGTGAACTCGCGGTTGCCCAGACAGCTTGCGTTCATCACATAGGTGAAGCCGGTGCCGGCACGACGCACGGCTGCGACGTGCCGCTCGGCCTGCGCATCGTCGATAACCTGCAGCATTGCCGACGAACGTACGGTGGCTTCGTCCGGCAGGCTGCCATACAGGTAGGCCGGCTTGTACGGCAGCACGCGTTCAAGCAGGTCCTGCTGCCAGTTGGTCGGCACGATCAGGCGGCCATCCAGCGGATGCGCGCCCTGTGGCTGAACGGCAGTGGCGTTCATCGCGCCACCTCTTTCGTTTTGATGGCTGCTTCGCTCGCCAGGCGGGCTTCCCGCGCGTCGTCTGCCGGCGGCAGGAACGGCAGGTCGGCGCGCTCCAGCACCTGGCGGAAGTTCCATTGCATCGCCGAGTCACCGGCCCAGCTGATTCGAACATCCTCGATGCCGAGGCCCTCGGCCAGGCGAATACGAAGCGCAGATTCCTGATGTGCGTGGCCTTCCACGACCACATGCAGCGGCACGGCCGATTTCTGGCCACGGCGACGCGGCTCGCGCACCAGCACCAGGTTGCGTCCGGCCAGATCATCATCCTGCTCCAGCAGCAGGCGCACATCCCAGGGCAACACTTCGCGGTCCCCGATGCGCACCAGATGCTCTGCGCGGCCGAGCAGCCGCAGGCGCGGCATCGGGTTACCGCAGGCGCAGGGTTCGGCGGTCATCACGGCCAGGTCGCCGGCGTCGTAGCGAATCATCGGGCTCGGGCTGTTATTCATCTTGCTGAAAACAAGATGCCCCCGCGTGCCCGGACTTACCGGCTGACCTTCGGCATCGACGACTTCCGCCCAGGCGACGTCCACGTTCACATGCGGAGCATCCTGGCAACGGCATTCATCCAGCGACAGCCCCTCCGTGGAACCGCCACGATCCCAGACCGCAGCACCGGTGCGCCGGGCAAGGTAACGGCGCAGGCCTGGCGTCAGCGGCAGCCCCAGCACCATCAGCGTTTCAACGCCTTCAAAAACGCTACGCGGATCGACGCCGGCCTGGTCGAGATCGCGGATCAAAGCGAGCACCATCGGCGTCATCGCCACCACATAGCCCGGCCGGTGGCGTGCGATGGTCGCGGCAAGCGTGCGGCCATATTGCGCATCCAGCACGCTGCCGGCCGGAAAGACCGGGATCGCGCCGATCAAACGCACAGCCTGGTCCTCGGCGGTGGACATGCGATGCCAGGCCGGGCTCAGCAACAGCACGGTCTGTCCTGCATGCATGCCCGAGCGCAGGAAGCCCTGGGCCACAACCGGCACCCCAAGCTGCGCGTCGTCGCGATCCAGCCACATGGTCAGTGCCTTGCCGGTGGTGCCCTTGGTGCACAGGCCGGCAGCGCCTCGGGCGATACGAACCCAGTCGGTGTTCGACGCGGTCAGTTGTTCCTTGCTAACCCGGGGAAACCTCGCCAGCGAATGGCGGTCGCGGTAATCGGCCGGCGAAACGCCGGCCTGCGTCCAGATCCGGCGGTAGAGCGGCACTTCACGCCACGCGTAATCGACCAGGTCGCCCAGATGGTCATCAATGAAGGTGGCCAGTCGCGCGGGCTGCCAGTGCAACATCTCGTCACGCTGCGCCAGCCGTGCTACCAGCAGTTCCCGGTCGAAGGGCGCGCTCCCGCCACGACCCGGCATACCGGGGGCCGTCGACAGGGCGTGGATTGCGCTCATCGGGATGCGCCCAGTCCAGCTCAGACCAGCGTGATCACGCCGACGTTGTCGACGGTCGCCACTTGGTGGGTGCGCAGGATTTTCGGGCACGGCGGCAGCTTCTCGTTCGGATCCTCAGGCAGGTAGCCGAGCGGCGGCGCCGGCGGCTCGACGCCGATCTCGGCGCGGTCGAGCATTTCCCAGGGAACGATCGAGACGTCGCCCTTGCTGGTCTCGATCGGGAACAGCGTGACGTTGACCAGCGGGAAACCGTGCGACTGCGATGGCGCCCAGGTCGGGTGCGCTCCGATCGCCGGCCCGACCTCCTGGTTGCCCCACAGCAACAGTGCCGGGCGACGCAGGATGCGTTCCAGCTTCACGCGCCAGCGCTCGCTGAACACGCCGCAGGAAATGAACACATGCTTCACGCCGGTCAGTGCCGGCGGACATGTGCCGTTGGCGACGATCTGCTCGGCCTGCTCGCGGGTCAGGACGGTATAGGCATTGGCCTGTTCCTGCGCGGGCGGCGTCGCGGCATTGAAGTCGCCGAAAAAAACCGGCTTCACGTTGAGCAGGTTGGCGACGATCGGCGCCCAGTTCTCCCACATCCGCTGCGGCGCCAGCGCCACGTACGGCATGTCCTTGAGTTCCGGCACGAACACGGAAATCGAGGTGGCCATCCCGCTGATCGCGTAGTGCGACTGCGCGAGGATGCCTTTCTCGTCGGGGAGCAACAACGCCGGGTCGGTGACCTTCGGCGGTGTCACGGGTTTCGCCACGCCCTTGGGAACCTCCAGGGCGCTGCGACGAATCAGGGGTAGATCCTTTGCGTTGCCCGGATCCTCGTCGGTGAGGACGAACGGGCAGTTGCCGCGCCTGGCGATTTCCGCCAGGCGGGCAGGACTGTCTGCAGGGTCAAGCAGCAGGGCGGCGCGCCCCGCTGCCCAGGCGAGCAACACCAGCGAGAACGCGGTCGCCGGATCGCGATCGCATACCGCTATGTTGCCCGGCCCTCCGATGGCCGCCACCAGTGGCGCGGCCAGCGGCCCGGTCAGGGTGTCGAGTTCGCCGTACGTGTAGGTCCGTTTCGGTGAAATCAACGCAGGCGCCGCACCGGCCGGCTTGAACAGTCTCACGAACTGTCTTGCCAGCGGCTGCTGGCTCACCGGCGCGCGCCGCGGCACGCCGTTGGGCCAGAACCAGGAAGGAAGTGCACCGCCTGCTTTTGCCATGACCGTATCTCCTCTTGCTTACGCTTTCTCGAAGTCCACGTTGGTCTGGCGATCCGACTGCGTCGGGCCCCAGTTCCACAGCGTGTACTCAAAGTGCCGGTAACCACCCGCCAGGTGCAGGCCCTTCGGCGGCCCCGGAAGGAGACCGTCGTACGGCATGCCGTCCTGGTACTGGTACGGCTCCCAGGCGTGGTAGATCACCAGCTGGTCAGGGCGCACGTTCGGCGACAACTTCGCCCGCGTCTTGAACGAGCCATAGTCGTTGTAGACACGAATGTAGTCGTTGTCACCGATGCCCTTCTCCGCTGCCACCTCGCGGTTGATGAACGCAAACGGTTCACCACGGTGCAGCTTGAGCATCTCCTCGGCCACGACCCAGTTGGCGTGGATGGACCAGCGCAGGTGACCGGAGGTGAGGCGACGCGGCTGCGCACCACCGATATTCGGCGGACGCTTGAAGCGCACCAGATGCTCGTCGGCCTCGATGAACCACGGGTGGTCGATGTAGAACTGCATGCGACGCGTCGTGGTGTGGTACGGCACCTTCATGATCACCTGGTCGGTGAAGCAGACGTGGATGTCGCCCGGAATCATTTCCGCGTTCTGCACGGTGATCGCGTGCCATGCCGGACGGCCGGTCAGCCACGCCATGCCGTGCTCGCGCGGGTTGGCCAGGTTGACTTCGCCGCCATCCATGCCCTTCGCCCAGCCGAGCATCGACATCACCTTGTAGGTGTCGTCAACCAGACGCTCCTCGTCGGCATCGGTCGCCGGATAGGTGCCGTTCTGGTCCGCACGCCAGCCGAACTCGCTGACATCGAACTCGCGGTCACCGAT
>JBKHWN010000118.1:0-12352 GCA_046566505.1 Gammaproteobacteria bacterium | reverse complement strand
CGGAAAGTCGCGCATGCATTTCGACGTGATGAAGCAGGTGCGCGCCACGCCGCTGAGTTATCTCGATTCCTTCCAGCCCTCGGCGAAGACGATGCTCGTTGACCGCGTGATCTCCGGGCACTACTGGACGCTGATGAAACTCGGTACGGTCGGCGCGATGCGCGACCTCACCGAGAAGTACACCCAGGACTGACCCGCCGCCATGCCCAGGGCTATCGTTCTTGCCGCCCATGGCGGCCCCGAGCAACTGCAGTGGCGGGATGTGCCGGTCGGCACACCCGGCCCCGGCGAAGCAAGAATCCGACAGACGGCAGTCGGCCTGAACTACATCGACATTTATGCGCGCAGCGGCCTTTACCCGCTGCTGTCGCCGCCGGCGGTGATCGGCATGGAAGCGGCAGGCGTGGTCGAGGCGACGGGCAGGGGCGTCACCGGACTGTCCCCCGGCGACCACGTGGCCTACGTCGCGGCGCCCGGTGGCGCCTGCGCGGAAGCCCGGCTGATCGACACGAAGCATCTGGTGAAGGTGCCCGCCGGCATCAGCGACGCGCAGGCTGCCGCGCTGATGCTCAAGGGGCTGACCGCCGAATACCTGCTGTTCCGTACCCATCCCGTTCGCAACGGCGACACCGTGCTGGTGCAGGCGGCCGCCGGCGGCGTCGGCCTGCTGCTCTGCCAGTGGGCACACGCACTGGGTTGCACGGTGATCGGCACCGCCGGCGGTGCACAGAAGTGCGCGCTGGCGGCGGCCAACGGTGCCATGCACGTTATCGACTACCACCGCCAGGATGTCGCCGCAGAAGTGGCACGCCTCACCAACGGGCGGGGCGTCGACGTCGTCTACGACGGCGTCGGCAAGGACACCTTCGCCGGGTCGCTGGCCGCACTGGCCACCTTCGGGCACCTGGTCAGTTTCGGGCAGTCTTCCGGCGCCGTGCCGGCGTTCACCACCGCGCAACTGGCGACCCGTTCGCTCAGCGTGACGCGCCCGAGCCTCTTCCACTACATCGCGGACCGCGCACGACTGGATGCCATGAGCGCGCGCCTGTTTGCCGCCGTGCTCGACGGCACCCTCAGCGTCACCATCGGTGCCACTTTTGCGCTGCATGAATGCGCCGCGGCGCACCGGGCACTGGAGTCGCGCGCCACCACCGGCGCCGTCATCCTGCTGCCCTGAACCGGCAGGCAACCACAACGCCCGCCGAAACCCCTTCTTTCGCACAAACACGAGCCTGCAAACATGACTCCCGATCTTCCGATCACCCTCCCGAACGGCGCCGTGATCCGCAACCGCTTCGGCAAGAGCGCGATGAGCGAATCGCTCGGCACCGTCGACAACCGCATGACCGATGCATTGCCCCGCCTCTATGCCCGCTGGGCGGCCGGCGGCACCGGCCTGCTGGTCACCGGCAACGTGATGGTCGACCGCCGCCATCTGGGCGAACCGAACAACGTCGCGCTGGAGGACGACAGCGACATGGCGCTGCTGCGCGCCTGGGCAAAGGCCGGCACCGCCAACGACACGCAACTCTGGATGCAGATCAACCATCCCGGCCGGCAGGTGATCCGTTTCATCGACCCGGACCCGGTGGCGCCGTCCGCCGTGCCGTTCCGCAAGGACATGCAGGCGATGTTCGCCACGCCGCGAGCACTGCGCGAGGACGAAATCGAGGACATCATCGGCCGCTACGCCACCGCGGCGCGCCTGGCGCAGCAGGCCGGCTTCACCGGCGCGCAGATCCACGGCGCGCACGGTTACCTGGTCAGCCAGTTCCTGTCGCCGCTGACCAATGTCCGCACCGACCGCTGGGGCGGCTCGCCGGAAAACCGGATGCGTTTCGTGGTCGAGGTCTACCGCGCGATGCGCGCCGCGACCGGACCGGGTTTTTGCCTGTCGATCAAGCTGAACTCCGCCGACTTCCAGCGCGGCGGTTTCAGCGAAGAAGAGTCGATGCAGGTTGCCCAAACGCTGGCAGAGCTCGGCATGGACCTGATCGAGATTTCCGGCGGCACCTACGAGCAGCCGGAAATGAGTGGCGGCAGCGTGCGCAGTTCGACGCGGCAGCGCGAAGCCTACTTCCTGGAATACGCACAAAGGATCCGCGCGCGCCTGCCCGGCACGCCGCTGATGGTTACCGGCGGCTTCCGTTCGGCGCAGGCCATGAAGGCGGCGCTGGCCTCGGGCGCCACCGACATCGTAGGCCTGGCCCGCCCACTGGTGATGGAGCCGGATTTGCCGGCACGCATCCTGGCCGGCGAGGACGCGCGCTCCGTGGTCGCGCCGATCACCACCGGCATCCGCCAGGTCGATGAAATGGCGATGATGGAAGTGAGCTGGTATGCGCGCCAGATCCACCGCATGGGTGCCGGCAAGGCACCGGCGCCGCAGCCACGGGGTGTGTTTTCACTGCTCGCGGTGCTGGGAGAGATGGCGTCGCGCGGCCTTGGCACCCGTCGCTCTCGCAGCCGCCGGTTGCGCGCCACCGGCTGAGCCAACAGACTGGCCAACCCCACCCACAGACTGCAGGAATCCCCCCATGCGCCTGGTCGCCGGCACCAATGCCCCTGACTTCACCGCCACCGTCTACGACCGTGAACCGCTGAAGCTTTCATCGCTGCACGGGCAGAACGTGTGGCTGGCGTTCTTCCGCTATGCAGGCTGCCCGCTGTGCAACCTGCGGGTGCACCAGATGATCCAGCGCTACGACGCCTGGCAGGCACAGGGACTGCAGATCGTTGCCGTGTTTCAGGCGCCGGTCGAAGAGGTGGCCGCCAACGTCGGTGGGCAGAACGCCCCCTTCCCCATCGTCTGCGACCCGGACGAAACCCTGTACCGCCTGTACGGGCTGGAGTCGTCGCTGGGTGGCTACCTGTCGCCGAAAAACCTGCCGCTGATCGCGCAGGCGCTGAAGGCAGGCTTCACCCCCGGCGCGATGCACGGCACCAAGACGCGCCTGCCGGCAGACTTCCTGATCGACAAGACCGGACGGATTGTCGAGACGTTCTATGCGGAAACCATCGGCGAACACATCCCGTTCGACAGGGTGGATGCGTTCGCCGGCCGCTGACCGCCGGCTCCTGCTGCCGTGGCAATGCAGTGCCACGGCAATACAGGATCGGAAGCCCCTGTATTGCCATGGGAGCCCTGCGTAGAATGCCGCCGCATCGCCAGCACCGGAGCGGCACATGAAAGGCCAGATCACCGTCCAGTACCGCGTCGCGCCGTCTACCGTCGCCGGCGCCGGCAAGGGGTTTTTTGTCGACGAGAACGTCACGGCAGGCCGCGTGCTCATTGCCCCGACCCATGCGACGCATACCGTGAGCCTTCGCGAAGTCCTCGGGCCGCAGGCGCATCCGCACGCGGAAACGTCGGTCGTGTGGTTCGAGGACCACTGCGTGGTCAGCCCGGATTATCCGGACGATTTCTTCATCAACCACTCATTCTCGCCAAACGCCCTGTGGCACCTCGGCTTCGTGTTCGCACTGCGGGACCTGGCTGCCGGTGAAGAACTGTTGCTCGACTATCGGCACCTGATTGCGCCCGGCGTCACCCTGGACTACGCCGACGCGCAGACCGGCATGCCGATCACCGGCCATACCTGGAAGGAAAGCCTGCGCATCGCCGCGCGACAACTCACCGGGCTTGCCGAGCTGCTGCCCGACGCCTGACCTTCGGTGCGGCAACATGGCCGGGCACGCCAACCTTCACCGGCACGCCGTTGATGATCGAGGTGCCGGAAACCGGATCAAACAGTTTTTCGTCGGTGATGTCGTTCATGCTCGCGCCCGCTGCAATGCCGCGGGCAACCGACAACACCACCCCGTCGCGGTCATGACCGAAGCCGTGCGGCACCGACACCACGCCGGGCATGACCGTATCGGTGATTTCCACCGGCAGCCTGATGCTGCCGGTGCGCGAGACAACCTCGACCTCGATGCCGTCGGTGACATCGCGTGCGGCGGCATCCCCGGGATGCATCATCACCGTGCAGCGCGTCTTCCCCTTCACCAGCCGATGGCTGTTGTGCAGCCAGCTGTTGTTGGAGCGCACATGACGGCGGCCGATCATCAACAGGTCTTCAGCCGGCTTCTGTCCAAGTTGTTCGGCAAGCCGGCGCATGTCGTCGGCATAGAGCGCCGGCGCCAGAGCGATCGTCTTGTCCGGCGTCGATAGCCGCTCGGGCAGCGCCGGCTCCAGGGCGCCGATATCGAGCCCGTGCGGATGCGCCTTCACCTTCTCCAGCGTCAGGCCGCCCTCCGGCTTTTTCTCGGTGCCATAGGGCGTGGCCGCGAGCCACTCCCGCACGCGCGGACGATCCATGACCCGGCTGACCAGCTGCTTGCGCACACGCGCATACAGCGGCCCGGCAAAGCCGTTGTTCAGCAACACGTCGTCCAGCTTGTCCGCCACGTTGACGCGGCTGCCGTAAGGCCCGAGCCGGATCAGCAGATCGACGATGCCCTCGTCACCCAGTGCACGCACCAGCGCGCGCGTCATCTTCGCCTTCACCGTCGAACGCAGGTCCGTGCTGTCCAGCCGGGTAATGAGTTCCAGCAGGATCTCCCAGTCGTGCAGCGCATCCTCGGGCTTTTCCAGCAACGGGTCTGCCCAGCGGATCGTGTTGCGCACGGCCATCGCATGGAACACCGGATCGAACTGCGCGTGCTCGAGCGGGCCGGTCGGCGGCAGGATGATGTGCGCGTGCCGTGTGGTCTCGTTGATGTAGATGTCGATCGACACCATGAAATCCAGCTTCGACAGTGCCTCATCGAGTTGCCGGCCGTTGGGCGTCGACAGCACGGGGTTTCCGGCATGGGTGACCAGGGCGCGGATCTGCCCTTCCCCGGGCGTGAGCATTTCCTCGGCCATCACGGCAACGGGCAGCTCGCCGCCGAATTCCGGCAGGCCACTGACGCGGCTCTTCCAGGCACCGACATGCCCGGCACGGCCGGTCAGTGCCGCAAGCCCGGCGAGGTCTATCGCCGGCTTCGGGAACATGATCCCGCCGCGACGATCGAGGTTTCCCGTGACGATGTTCAGTGCGTAAACCAGCCAGGCGCTCGCGCCACCAAAGGCACTGGTCGTAGTGCCCACGCGACAATAGGCGGCCGCGCTTTTTGCCGCCGCAAATTCCATGGCCAGATCCCGGATATTTTCCGCTTCGATACCACAGTGCCGCGCCACCGCCTCCGGCGTGAACGGACGCACCCACTTCTGCATCGTCTCGATGCCGTCCACATACTCCTCGACGCGCCCGAGGCGGATTTTCCGCTCGGCGAACAACACATGGATCATCGCCGCCAGCAGCATGGCGTCCGTGCCCGGGCGGATGAAATGGTGCACATCGGCAATGTCCGCAGTCTCCGTGCGCCGCGGATCGACAACGACGATCTTTCCCTTGCGCTTGCGGATCGCCTTCAGCCGCCCCGGCACGTCGCCGGCCGTCATCAGCGAGCCGTTGGACGCCATCGGGTTCGCGCCGATGCACAGGAAGAAATCGGTGTGGTCGAGATCGGGAATCGGGAACAGTGCCTGGTTACCGAACATTTGCAGGCACGCCAGCATGTGCGGCAACTGGTCGACGCTCGTCGCACTGAACCGGTTGCGGGTGCGCAAGGCGCGAATGAAGCCCGGCAGCATCAAGGTTGCGCCGTGGTTGTGTACGGTCGGGTTGCCGGCATAAAAGCCCACCGCATTGGCGCCGTGCTCACGCTGCACGCGACGCAAGCCCGCGACGATCTCCGCGAACGCCGCCTCCCAGCTCACCGGTTGCCAGCCATCGATCGTCCGGCGTACCGGCTGCCGCAGCCGGTCCGGGTCGTTCTGCACGTCCTGCAGCGCCACGGCCTTCGGGCACACATGGCCACGACTGAACGGGTCGTCGGCATCCCCGCGGATCGAAATGATTTCATC
Organism: Gammaproteobacteria bacterium; assembly: GCA_046566505.1. Classification (GTDB taxonomy): domain Bacteria; phylum Pseudomonadota; class Gammaproteobacteria; order Pseudomonadales; family JADFDG01; genus JADFDG01. Next base: position 6,438 of record JBKHWN010000118.1, on the reverse strand, counting down.
CCCGCGATGGCGGATCCCGATCCCGCACAGCGCCTCGCACAGGTTGCAGGCACGGTAGTGCGTCCGGATGTCGTCATCGGTCATGGGTGGTCTCCAATACTGTTCGCCAGGCAGGCAGTGTCGGTTGCCGCGGCGGGGTGGGCAAGCCCGCCGCGGCCCGTTGCCGCCCATGGCGGTTGCCGGTCTTTTCCGGCGGCCCGTATGATGGGCCGACACCAACCCCGGAGAGCCAAGGACGTGGCGAAGCTGCACCAGATCATCCGCATGCGGCACCTGCTGTTCGCCCTTCTGTGCGCGCCGGCAACATTCGCGCAGGGCAGCAGCGGAGACGCCGTGGTGCTCGCCAACGCACATGACAAGTTCGAGGCCGGACGCGCGCTGGCGTACTTTCAAGACCCCGAACGGCAGTGCGACCTTGCCTGCGCCCGCAACCGCTTTGCGCGCGGGGATGCCACCCGGAGCAAGAGCAGCACCCCCAACCTCGGCTTCACCGGCAGCTGGTGGTTCCACCTGCGCGTGCGCAACGCCAGCGTCCAGACGAACTGGGTCGCGAACATCGGCGTGCCCTATGTCGACGACGTGATGATCCATGCTGTGCATCCGGACGGGCGGACACAGCAGGTCCGCACCGGCGACGGCCGGCCCACGGCGGAGCGGCCGATGTTCTCCCGCGTGCTGGCGGCTCCGCTGCATCTGCCTGCCGGCGAGGAAGTGGACGTCTACCTGCGGCTTTCCAGTGGCGGCCCGATCACGCTCCCGCTGTCCTTCCAGACCGAGCGTGACTTCAACCACCACAGCGAGATGGACTACCTGATGCACGGTGTCTATTTCGGCATCCTGGTGGCCGTCGGGCTGTACAACCTGCTCATCTTCGCGATCCTGCGCGACAGGACCCACCTGCTCTACTCGCTGTACATCGGTATCTTCGGTTTCTCGATGCTGAGCATCCAGGGTTTCAGCGCCCTGTACATCTGGCCGGAGAACCCCTGGATCATCAACCGGGCGATGCCGTTGTCGGCAGTTGCCAGCGGCATCGCGGTGATCGTCTTCACGCGATCGTTCCTTGGCCTGCCCTCGGGCAGCCCGCAAGACCGGATGATGCTCGGCATACTCGCCACCCAGGGCGTACTCGTGCTGGTTGCGCTGTTCGCGCCGTTCCAGATCGCCGTCCAGATCGTCTACGGGACATCGCTGATCGTCGTGCTGTGGCTGTTGTGGCTGGGTATCGACCAGTTGCTGCGGGGCAACCGCACGGCCTACTACTTCGTGCTGGCCTGGGGCTCACTGCTGACGATGCTGGCAGCCCACATCCTGACCCGGTTCGGCGTGCTGCCCAGCAACGCGCTGACCGAGAATGGCCTGCTGGCCGGCTCGGCGGCCGAGGCCATCCTGCTGTCCACGGCCCTCGCCCACCGCTTCGCCCTGATCCGCAACCAGTCCGTGCGCCTGCAGCGTGAAGCCGCCGACGTGCTGGAACGCCGGGTGGAGGAACGCACCCGCGAACTGGACCACGCATTGCGCGCACGCTCCGAGTTCCTGGCCACCGTCAGCCACGAGATACGCACGCCGATGAATGGTGTCCTGGGCATTGCCGAATTGCTGCAGGACACCCCGCTCAACGAGCGCCAGCGCGACTATGTGCGCGTCATCCAGAACTCCGGCAGAACACTGCTCACCGTCATCAACGATGTCCTCGACTTCTCGAAGATCGAGGCCGGCAAGATGTCGCTGGAGCACACGCCATTCGACCTGCGGAGCATCATCGACGCGTCGTCGCGCATTTTTTCCGCCGAGGCAGAACGCCGCGCGTTGCGCTTCTCGACGCACGTCGATGACAGTGTTCCCCGGGAAGTCATCGGTGATCCTGTCCGCATCCAGCAGGTGCTCACCAACCTGCTGGCCAACGCGGTGAAGTTCACGGAGGCCGGGGACGTGTCGCTGTCCGTGCGGCGAGAGGCCGGCAACAAGCTGGCATTCACGGTCACCGACACCGGCACCGGGATTCCCGAAGAACTGCAGCCACGCCTGTTCGAGGCCTTCGCTCAGGGCGACTCGTCCACCAACCGGCGCTATGGCGGCACCGGGCTTGGACTTGCCATCACCAAACAACTGGTCGAATTGATGGGCGGCAGCATCGGCTTCCGCAGCACGCCGGCCGTCGGCACGACCTTCACCTTCACGATCCCGGTGCGTACCGGCGCCAGCGGTAGCTGGCAGCAGATACCCGCAGAGAGCGGCGTCCTTGCCAGGCCCCTGTGCCTGCTGGTGGTCGATGACAACCTGGTCAACCTGCAGGTTGCCGGCGGCATGCTGCGCAAACTCGGGCACGAGGTCGATACGGTGGAAAGCGCCGGGCCTGCCATCGAGAAGCTGTTTTCCGGGCACCGGCAGTACGACGCGGTGTTCATGGACTGCGAAATGCCGGTAATGGACGGCTTCACGGCGACGCGGCAGATCCGCGAGCGGGAGCGCCAGGAACGCCGCAGGGCGATGCCGATCATTGCGCTGACCGCACATGCCTTCGCGGAGAAAATCGACGCCTGCCGCGCCGCCGGCATGGACGATCATCTGGCCAAGCCGCTCAACCTGCGGCAACTCGACGAAGTGCTGCGGCGCGCAACCCGCAAGTCCTGAACGCGGAACCTATGTGCGCCTGAGCAGCCGGGTCACGACCCGTTCGAGGTCATCCAGCGTGCGCGCGCTGGCCGCCAGCGTGCAGTAGGGCTTGTACCGCGGCATCACCGAATCACCACTGCCCCAGCGCGATTCGGTCTCCGGGTTCAGCCAGATCACCTGCCGCACGCGCTCGCTGAAGCGCCGCAGGATGTCGGCACGCGGCTCGCCGTAATTGGAGCGCGCGTCGCCGAGGATGATCAGCGTCGTGCGGTGGTCGACACTGTCGTAGGCGAGTTTTTCCAACTCTTCCAACGCCAGCCCGTAGTCGGTCGAGCCCATGCCCCAGGTGGCCATCGTTTCCTGCACGGCGTCGGAGAACTCCCGCGTGCGGAACAGTTCGGTCACTTCCCCCAACCGGAAGGAAAAGGCAAACGCCCGCACGCGCGGCAACACCTCGGCAAGGCTGTAGAGGAACAGCAACAGGAACTTCGCGTAGGCACGCACCGAGCCGGAGACGTCGCAGACCACCACCACGTTCGGCCGGTCGATGCGCCGGTTTCGCCATTGCGGCTCGAACAACACGCCGTCGTGCCGGATGTTGCGCGCCAGCGTGCGGCGAACATCGAGCAACCCGCGCTGCTGCACCCGGCGACGACGCGAATGCTGTGCAGCAATGCGCCTGGCCAGCTTGCGCACGATCGCATCCACGCCACGAAACTCGTCCAGTGTCGCCAGGTTCGCCTCGCGGATCATTTCCTCGCGCAACTCGCGGTTGGCCTGCGCCGCCGACAACAGGTATTCGCGGGCCATGCGCTCGCGAATGGCGTCGCGCAGCGCCTGGCGACGACGCTTGAGTTCGTCGCCCAACGCACGGGTTGCCGCATCGGCGCTGTCCTCGGCGCGGATGATGTCCATGTCCAGCATCTCGCCACCCATGGCCTGGTACAGCCGGCGCCCGAACAGCCCCTTCTGGGTGAACAGCCGGATCCTGCCGATCTCGGCCTGCTGCGCCGCCTGCGCCATGGCCAGCGCCAGCGCGTCACCATCGCCCTGCATCAGCATCCGGCCCAGCGCCGAGTCCGGCGTCGGCATCGATTGCCCGCTGCCGCTACCGCCTGCTGCGCCGTTGCCACCAACGGCCTCCGTCGGCGGCGGTGCCGGCGGGCTGGCCGGCGCTTCCGCGTCGACAGCACCGGCAAGGTCGCCAACGCGGGTGGCGGTGAAAAACGTGGTGAACACCTCATCGAGCAGCCGCTGGTCTTCAGCAGTCTTGGCCAGCGTCAGCGCCAGCGTGTCGTGCAGGCGCTGACGCGAGTCGTAGCCGACCAGATCCACGGCACGCATCGCGTCCAGCGATTCGGCAGTCGATATACGCACGCCGGCACCGCGTGCGGCATGGATGAAATCGAGCAGCAGGGCATGCGCCATGGCGGTGTCCCGGTCGGCGCCGTCAGCGGCGCACAGGCTTGCCGGCCAGCAGCGTGTTCAGCTCGTCGCGAACGGAAGCGATGTCGTCCTCATGCTTGAGCAGCACGTTGAGGGTGCGCGAGACAACGTCGGCGCCCAGCGTGTCGGCATGCAACAGCAGCAAGGTGCGCGCCCAGTCGATGGTCTCGCTGACCGCCGGGTGTTTTTTCAGGTCCAGCTCGCGCAGCGCGTGCACGAAATCGACCAGTTGCCGGCGCAATGCCTCCGGAACATCCGGCACCCGCGCTTCGACGATGCGCTGCTCCAGCACCTTCTCCGGGAACGGGATGTGCAGGTGCAGGCAGCGCCGGCGAAGGGCGTCCGACAGATCGCGCGTGTTGTTGGACGTCAGGAACACCAGCGGCAGCGAGCGGGCCGCCACGGTACCGATCTCCGGCACGGTCACCTGGAAGTCGGACAGGATTTCCAGCAGGAACGACTCGAACTCGGCATCGGCCTTGTCGATCTCGTCGATCAGCAGGACGCAGCCATTCTCCTGGCGCAGCGCACTGAGCAACGCGCGCGGTTCGAGGAAATCCTCGGAATAGAAAATGTCGCCGAACTGGTGCAGGCGGGCGACGCTTTCCTCCAGCCCTTTTGCACCACGCAGCAGGTCGCCGAGCTGTTCCTTCAGCACCTGCACGTACAGCAACTGCTTGCCGTACTTCCATTCGTACAGCGCCTTGCTTTCGTCCAGGCCTTCGTAGCACTGCAGCCGGATCAGCGGCAGGCCGAGCACGGCGGCCGAGGCGCGGGCCAGTTCGGTCTTGCCGACTCCGGGCGGGCCTTCGACCAGCACCGGCTTGTTCAACGACAGTGCCAGCCAGACCGCCAGCGCGGTCGGCGCCGAGGCAAGGTAGCCGGCATCGGCCAATCGTTCGGCCAGCAAATCGGCAGAAGGGAAACCCACGGTATGGATCGCGGCGGTATCGGTCATGACGGTTCCGGTTCAGTGCAGCGTGACACCCTGCGGAACGCCTTCGATCACCGGCTCGTCATCGACCAGCGGCTCACCCTCGCCGTCCGCCTCGCCCTCCGGCAGCGCCTCGTAGCGGATGGTGGACACCTCGCCATCGACGAACTGCGGCAGGGCTTCCAGGAAGGTATCCAGCGGTGCGCCGGCGGCATGCAGGCGCAGGTCTTCCGCGCCGCGCCAGGTCTGGTGCAACACGACAAGGTCAGGGTCTTCGAGGCTGATCAGGGCTTCACAGTTGATGCATCCCGGCTCGATACGGGCGGCATTCACGAACTCGTGGATGCGCTCGTAGGCCAGGTTGCGCTTGTCGCTCTGCACGGGGATCCGGGCCTGGATGATGATCATGCGTGGTGCCCTCGCCGTGGTTTTCCCGAGTATAGCAACGAGCAACGCGGGGTCAGCCACTTCTCAGGACGCGGCCTTCAGCGCCTGGTCGATGTCGGCCAGGATGTCGTCGATGTGCTCGATGCCGATCGACAGGCGCACCATGTCGACACTCACGCCGGCCTTCTTCATCTCGTCCTCGGCCAGCTGGCGGTGCGTGGTCGAGGCCGGGTGCGTGGCCAGCGATTTCGCATCACCGATGTTCACCAGCCGGAACACCAGTTTCAGCGCGTCGATGAACTTCGCACCGGCGTCGCGACCACCCTTGATGCCGAAGCTGAGGATGCCCGAGGCGTGCCCGCCGGTGATCTTCTTCGCCACCGCGTGGTACGGGCTGTCCGGCAGCGCGGCGTAGTTGACCCACGAAACCTGCGGATGCTTCTTCAGGAACTCGGCGACCTTGAGCGCGTTCTCGCAGTGGCGCTCGATGCGCAGACCCAGCGTTTCGAGGCCCTGCAGCAACAGGAACGCATTGAACGGGCTGATCGCCGCGCCCATGTTGCGCAGCGGCACCACGCGGCAGCGGCCGATGAACGCCGCCGGGCCGAGCGCGTCGGTGTAGACCACGCCGTGGTAGCTCGGGTCCGGGGTGTTCAGCATCGGGAACCGGTCGGCGTTTTTCTTCCAGTCGAACTTGCCGGAATCGACGACCACGCCGCCGATGGTGGTGCCGTGGCCGCCGACGTATTTGGTCAGCGAATGGATGACGATGTCGCAGCCGTGCTCGAACGGCCGGCACAGGTACGGTGTCGCCACCGTGTTGTCGACGATCACCGGCACGCCGTGGCGATGCGCGATTTCCGCGATCTTCGCCAGGTCGACGACGTTGCCGGCCGGGTTGCCGATCGATTCGCAGAACACGGCGCGCGTCTTGCCGTCGATCAGTTTTTCCAGCGCGGCGAAATCGTCATGCGCGAAGAACCGCACGTCGATGCCCATGGTCGGCAGCGTGTGCGCGAACAGGTTGTAGGTGCCGCCGTAGAGCTGGCTGGTGG
>JBKHWN010000117.1:0-52332 GCA_046566505.1 Gammaproteobacteria bacterium | reverse complement strand
CCAAGTACACCGCGGTAGATGGCACGCCGTCGCTGAAGAAGGCGATCATCAACAAGCTCTCGCGCGACAATGGCCTGGCCTACAAGCCGGAGCAGATCCTGGTGTCCAGCGGCGGCAAGCAGAGCTTTTTCAACATGGCGCTGGCGCTGCTGGACAAGGGTGACGAGGTCATCATCCCGGCACCGTACTGGGTCAGCTACCCGGACATGGTGATCATCGCCGACGCGACCCCGGTCATCGTGCAGACCACCGACGCCAGCCGGTTCAAGATCACCGCCACGCAACTGGAACAGGCGATCACGCCGAAAACCCGCCTGCTGGTGCTGAACAGCCCGTCCAACCCGACCGGCGTCGCCTATACCCGCAAGGACCTCGAAGCGCTCGGCGCCGTGCTGCGCAAGCACCCGCATGTTCTGATCGCCACCGACGACATGTACGAGAAGATCTGGTGGGCGAACGAGCCCTTCAGCAACATCCTCAACGCCTGCCCGGACCTCTACGAACGCACCATCGTGCTCAACGGCGTGTCCAAGGCCTACGCCATGACGGGCTGGCGCATCGGCTACGCGGCCGGCCCTGCGAAACTGATCAAGGCGATGAACAAGGTGCAGTCGCAGAGCACGTCGAACCCGGCCTCGATTTCACAGTACGCCGCGGAAGCCGCGCTGAATGGCGACCAGGGCTGCCTGGTGCCGATGGTCAAGGCGTTCAAGGAGCGGCATGACTACGTGATCGCCGAGCTGAACAGCATGCCGGGCGTGAGTTGCGTGCCGGCCGATGGCGCCTTCTATGCCTTCGCCAACTTCCAGGGCGTGATCGGCAAGAAGGCGGGCATCGGCAACGACATCGAGTTGTGCGAATACCTGCTGAACGAGGTTGGCGTCGCGCTGGTGCCAGGATCGGCCTTCGGTTCGGAAGGCTATGCGCGCATCTCGATCGCCACCAGCCTGGACACGCTCAAGGACGCGATGGGCCGGATCCGCAAGGCGCTGGCGAAGTAACGCCCGCCCCTCTCCCCAACCCCTCTCCCGCGCGCGGGAGAGGGGCGAAGGCGACCAAGGGGTCGGGGATGACGGAAAACTGGCAATTCGTCGATCACAAACCGTTGACCCCTCCCCCGCCGGCTCACTAAGATACGCGCCCTCACGACGCCCATCCCGATGGGCACGGCCCGCCACCGAAGCGGGGACTGCGTGAAACGATCAATTCCGCCTTAGCTCAGTCGGTAGAGCAACGGACTGTTAATCCGTGGGTCGCTGGTTCGAGCCCAGCAGGCGGAGCCAAATAAGACAAGGGGGCGCTGGTTAGCGCCCCCTTACTTTTTGTGCCCCGGCACGGCCGTGTAGGCGCCATGTAGGCGCCCGATTGCAAACCGACAGACGGCAAGGCCCGTTCGGGCGAATCCACCCCATCCCTATCCCAATGTGCCCCAAAGCGCTGCCGCGCCCGCGCGCCATCGGCAGCAAGGCAGGTCGGCGCTACCGGTCCGTGTGAGAAAAACGCAACAACCGAGCCGTAGGCATACCGCCGACAATGGGCGCAATTCGGCGCGCCCGGCGAGGAATGGTCACAGGTTGCGGCATCGCGTCGGGCAGGCGAAGTTGGGCCGCCGCTCGGATGGGAAACCCCGTGCGGATATGTCGCAGTCGTGACGGGACACTAGGTCGGCCGGATACACGGTCACTCACCGCGCTCCCGGCACCATGCGCGCGAACAGCAACCGAGGATCGAACTATGGCCGACCCCGTAACCCTAACCCTGGAAGTGCCGGCAGACGTCGCCCTGCAACTGGCGACCTACATAGGCGGAGCCGTGTCGGGCGCGCTCGCCATGCTCCTGACGGGACGTTGGCCGCGCCCCCAGCGTCAACCGACCCGGAAGAAAGCCAAGTCAGCCAGCAGGACACGCACGCGGGCACGGATGGGGGAAACGCCCGCCCGAAAAATTGCCTCCCGGTCCAGGTCGCCCTTGACCTCGTGTGCTAGGCGCAGCGAATCGTCCAGCACGCCCTGCAGGGTGCCGCGCGTCCGATCGACTAAGGCGGCATTCTCCAGGTCGAAACGATCGCGCAAATCATAGGCCGGCACGGGATTGCCCGTTTCCAACCATTCGAGCACTGCAGCGACCGTCTCCTGCAGGATGGCCAGCAGGCCATCGCCCTCGCAACCGCTGGCACGTGCTAGTCGACGCTGCACCTCGATCATGTAGAACGCCCGGAGCGCGTCCTGCTCCGCTTGCCGGCGCACACCCACAGGCAGCCGGCGGGGGTCCTGGTGGCAGTGCTGCTCATAGAACAGCCGGACGCTCTCATATGCCGGCGCCGCGACCGACTCATAGTGCGCCAGCCCAGCGCGCACCGTTTCCAACTGCTCACGGGTTGATGGTTGCATTTGCCAGCCCCTCCAGGGTTTCGGTTATTAGCGCCTCGATCGCCTCAACATCTCGCACAGTAAGCGCCGGCACGATCGCCTTGGCCTTGCCAGGCACTGCCAATAGCTGGTTCCGCGCCTGAGCGACCATCGCGGTCAGGCGCACGCGCACGTGTTCAGCGTCGACCAACTCGCCACGCGCTCGCGCAGCATCCATGTCCAACTTCAACCTTTGGGCACGGGCCAGCTTTGCCCGCTCAGTGGCCAGGTCCAAGGGCTCCCCGTCATCGTCGATCCCGGCGCGGCCCGCCGCGTGCTCGCGCAGGTGAGCGCAATAGGCCGGCACACACTGCGAAACGGGCCAGCGCCCCCGGCGTGAGCCCCGGGGAATCACACCGCGGCGCCCCAACTCGGTCACCGTGCGCGCGGTAACGCCCAACAGCACAGCAAGCGCGTCGGTCGTTACCTCGCCGGGGTTGTCATTCACGGAGGGGAGCCTCAGCCCTGCCGCAGGATCGACATACGTGCGTCCATCGGATCCGGCAGCACGATTTCACAGGCGGTCAGGTCTGCCGGGCGCCGGCCACGCACAAGGCGCGTATGGCGAACAGCGCGCACCTCGGGGGCCTTTTCACCCGCCCGACCAACCGGGCGACCGTGCGCGTCATAAATGCCAGGCCCACGAGTTTCCGTAGTGAACTCCTCATGGCGGTCAGGGACGTGAAAGTCCGCTGCCGGCAGAGACACATTGCACGGCACGCCTGCAGAGTCAGCGGCAGCGCGCGCCTGCTCGATGACCTGGTGAACGCTCCGCAACTCCTCGACAAGCTCCCGCAACTCGCGGGCCTTGCGGTCAAACTCGTGGTAAATCTCCACCCCACGGACCCGCGCCTGCGCCGCCTCCCTCACCCGTGCAGCCACGGCAGCTTGCCGCTCCGTTCGCCGCAATTCGGCCTCGCGCTCACGCAACGCCTGCACCGCTGCAGCACAGCGCTCCCGGTATACCTCCGCCGCGCGAATCTCCGCATCGTGGGCCGCGAGGGCATCGTCGGTGCCATGCAACAGCACGTCTCGCCGTTCCGCCTGCAATGCTGCCAAGACGCGACCTTGCGCCTCATAGAGCGCCTGCAGGGTATTGATGTTGTCGGCAGCGTCGGCCGCCGTGCGGGGCGCCAGCAGTGGCGCCAGGTCATTGTCGGTTTGCATCGTTCAACGCTCCGTTGGGAAAAGGGTGGCGGGTTTCGCCTGCGCAGGAGTGGCAGCCATCGCAGGCCCGGCACCCGCCGGGCCGGTACAAGCGGTATTCCTCAAGCGCGGACCGGATAGCCGCACAAGAGCCGGCACCGCCAGGCCGGGCCAATCGTGAATAGGTCGGAATCCCCCATAGGGATGCCGGTATATGGGGCGAAAACACGGACTTAATTCCCCATGCCCGGGTAGTGCCTGCGGAGGGAGCCGCGACCGGGGGCGGGGGGGGGATGCGCCCTGTCCTGCCGGCCAACCTGCGCGGCGCGATACGAACAGCGGCCGGCAGGACAATGCGCACGGCCGTTCGCTCACAGTGACGGAATGACGGGTTGTGACGGGTACTAGGCAAAAGTCCCGCGTGTGCGCGCACGCGCGCGTTAACGAATTGCCCCCGATAACCCGTCACACCCGTCATAAACGGCAGCGCACGGACGAAAATCGCAGTAAATACCGCCGCTTGCGCAGTGACGGGTTGGCTCACGTCATGCGTCATCATGCGTCACCCACCCGTCACGGTCGCGCGGATCGCTTACACCGGACGCACGCACGCGGAGCCCACGGAATCCGCGGTAAAGACTGCTACGGAACTGCTCAAAGCCGCGTTTCTTCAAGGCCTCGGTCAGCGACTTGCCAGAGCCTGGATGCTCGCCAGCCGCGTGCTGGAATGCTTCCCAACTTTGAAACAGGGACCGGCTGGAATCGTGCATGGTCGGGCCGACCTCGCAGCACTCGGACAGCCAAAGCCCGACAGAATCCTGAGCCTCGAAATAGTCCGCCGTTGCCGCGGCAATCGCTGCCGGCCGTGGTAGCCCGTGCTCCTGCCAGTCCAGGCAACCGTCGATCATCCAGCGGAGAATTGCAGGCGCCTCTGCACGCAGCTTGGCCTCTAACTCAGGATCAGGAGCGGCCGGCTTCCGATTGAACGGCACCAGCACGAGGCGCCGCCGCATTGCATCGTCCACGCTCTGAATGGTCGGACGGTGGTTCCCGACAATCAGCAGCTTGAAGGTCGGCAGGAAGGTAAACGGATTCTTGTGCATGAAACGGGCGGTTATCGGATCACCGCCCGTGAGTGACTTCAACTCAGCCTCCGCCCATGCCCGCCCCTGCTCGGTTTCGTTTGCCGCCACCAGGCGCGCGCCGGCAAGCATGGCCTTGTCGACCGGGTGCCGATCCTGAGCCCCGGACGTGAACGTCTGGACCGGAGAAACGCGCCCATAGTCCGCCAGAATGTGCAGGACCGTGTTAAGCAGCACTGACTTGCCGTTACCTCCGCCCCCCCACAGGAACATCAGGACGTGTTCGCGCACGTCGCCCGTGAGGCAGTAACCGAGGAAGCGCTGGAGGAACAACGGCCGCTCTCGGTCATCGTCCGCCACAAACGAAAGGAACTCCGTCCATAGAGCCGGCACAACGCCCGGTGCGGCAGGTGCAACCGCCGTGACCTTGGTAATCAGCGCTTCCGGCGCCGGCCTGCGCAAGGCTCCGGTGCGCAGGTCGACAATCCCGCCCGGCGTCCCCAGCAGCCATGGGTCCTTATCCCATGCGCCATGGTCAACGGCGAGGGGATCCATCCGACTCGCCAATTCGAGCACGTTGCGCACGGTGGCCGCACGTTGGTGCTTTTCCGTCCCCTGAGACGCCAGCAGGCAGTGAACGCGCGCCATGTCGTGCGCCTTCCCCACGGTATCGCGGCGCCAGCAAGTCCCGCTCCAGACGTACCAAGCGCCGGCCGTGTGGTCATAGCGCAACCGGTCGGCAAATGCCTGCGCGAAGGTCTGCGCCAGGGCGAACTCGGTAGACGGCACGGCGCCCGCGGCAACCGTTCGCGCCTTGCGTTGCGCTCCCGGGGTGCCGGCGTCCGTCATGCGCGGCGCGCCTCCGCGGTCGACTGCCGCGCGTTATCTTCCATCCAGGCCTGCAGGTCATCGGCGCGGTAGCGCACCGCCCGCCCGCACTTGATGAACTTAGGGCCGCCGCCTTCAACGCGGGCGCGCTCCAGCCATGCCTCGGATTTGTGCAGGTACTCCGCGACCTCGCGTTGGGTCAGGAGCGCCGGCAGGGTAACGGTGGGGGATTTCATGGACTGCCCTCGTGTCTGAATACGTGGGCAGCATTGCGCGTCCGTTAGCGGTGGATAACCGTGATTCGCAATTTAGGCAGAGCGCGAATCCCGGGGCGGGGTCAAGACTGCTCAAATGCCGCAGTCACCTTGGGGCGCTCCTCGCGGCGGATATCGTCCAGATTCTTCACGCCTACCCGTTCGACACCGGCCGCGGACAATATCTCGGAAAGTGCAACCATCGGCCAATCGCCAGGCTCCCGCCCCTCGCTACGCTCGCGTGCCTCCCAGCGGCAACAGGCCACGACAATCGTGCGACGAACATAGCCACCCCTCGTGGGCAGTTTGCGCAGGGCAGAACGCGCTTTGACCCGTTCGAGAGAGCCCAACTTACCCACGGCCAGCCCCTCGTTTTCCGTTCCGTCCAGGATTGAAAGCGCGCGCTGCAGTCGCCCACGCCATGCACCGCCGGCCAGTGCGCGCAATGCCTCCAGCGCCGCCCGATCATCCGCGTCTTGCGCAACGCTCTCGCCCGCCTCATGCAACATCATCCGTGCATCCGGCATTTTCTCCAGTGCCACCTGAAAGGACTTCACCGCGGCATCCAGCTTTCGTGCCGCCACCCCCAAGTGCTGGTAGCGCACGTCCCGCTTGGCGCCCTCGTGCCGGCCATCCCCCCCTGCCGCCGCATACATGCTTTCCGATCGAGCCAGCAGGTCAAACAGAAACGCCCCACCATCCGGCCACCACGCGACAACTCGCCGCCAATGCTCCGCCGTTTTCTCGAGCGTAGGCAGCACCTCCACAAGCTCGCGCGCCGATAGCCGCCCCGCTCGCCGCTCGATATGTGCGCGCAACTGCTCGGGCATGTCCCGGGCCCACCTGCATACCTCTGCCGCCACAATCTCCCGCGAATCATGCCCCATCGCCGCCCACCCTCCGTGCCTGCAGGCTCACCACAGGCGCGACCTCGCGCAGCCCGCCCGTTTTCAGCATGTAGTCGCATATCCGCTCCATCGGCGCGCGCAGGCGCTCGGTGGTGACCACGACATAGCCCGCCGTCACATCCGCCCCGCTGGAATGGTTCAACAGGTGTTTGAGGGCATAGGCCGGCAGGTCCAGGCTCTCCGCGACGGTGGCGAACGTCCGGCGCAGGTCATGCGGACAGAACTTCACCCCGCTTACCTTTTCGATCCTCTCTAGCCCGTAACGCAGGTTCTGCAGCCGCTGGCCATCGCTCTCTGAGAACACGAACGCGCTGCCAGCCTGCGCCTTCCGCTCGCGCAGCATATCGACCAGGTAGCCCGGCAGCGGCAATGTATGGTCCCGGTGGTTTTTCGTGCCTCGCACGGTGAGGGTGCGGCCGGCAAAGTCCACGTCTACCCAACGCAACCCCAGCGCCTCGCTACGCCGCAGGCCGGTCAGGGCCAACAGCATGTAGAAGTCCCGTTGCATGTCACCATGCCGCAGCTTTGGCATGTCCCAGCCTGTACCGGGTGCACGGTCCGGGACCTCGCCCAAGCCTTGCACGGCCAGCATCCACGGACGCAGCTCGTGCGGTTTAATGAAGGTCCGGCGCCGGTCAACCCGATACCACCCGCGCACAGCGGACAAGCGCTTAACAGGGTTGTGAGTCAGCAATGGGCCGTCCGTTGTCGCGTAGCGCTCCGCCGCAAAATTGAGCCACGCCCGCAGGTAGCGCATGGTCCCGTTCGCACGGGCCTTGCTCCGCTCCCCGAGGCGCATATGCCGGGCGGTCACCATGTCTCGGGTGATTTCCGTCACCGGGCGCGCGGTCCAGTCCGACAAATCCCGCAGCGCGCAGCGCATGTCCTGAATCGTTCGGGGGCGCAACTCTCGCACTCGCAGGTATTCCTCGAAAACCTCCCCCAGCGTTACCGCCCGGTGAGCCCGCTTCCGTTTCTCCGCCACCGGATCGGCGCCGCCGGCAATCTCGCCTGCCGTGACCCGGGCCAACTGCCGGGCCTGCTCCAGGGTCAACGCCCCGTAGGTGCCCAGGGTCATCCGCCGGTTACGGCCGTTTACCCGCTTCTCGAACACGAACGCCCGGTGCCCTGCCGGGGTGATACGAACAGCCAGGCCCGGCACGTCATCGTCCCGGAGGAACAGGACGCGCGCGCCCGGCGCGGTTGCCTCTATCAGTTTCTTAGTGAGTTTCACGGCGTGCCCCTCGCGTCATATTTCCGCCCATGTAGGCGCCATGTAGGCGGGCGAATGAAAACGAACGCAAACACGGTAGGGCGACGAACAACGCTAAGTCAATGATAAAACAATAGATTTCACCCGCTCGCAAACGGGCGCAAACCGCCGCAAACACGCCCTGAGACGACTGTTAATCCGTGGGTCGCTGGTTCGAGCCCAGCAGGCGGAGCCAAACAAAAAGGCCCGGCGCGATTGCGCCGGGCCTTTTTTATTCCCGGTCCCGGTTCAGGCCACCGGGATCTTGCCGATCTTCGACTGCCAGATCTTCGGTGCCGTCTCGTGCACCGATTCGCCGTTCACGTCGACCGCCACCGACACCGGCATGTCCTCGACGACGAATTCGTAGATCGCCTCCATGCCGAGTTCCGGGAAACCGACGACCCTCGACTTTCGGATCGCCTTGGACACGAGATACGCTGCGCCGCCCACAGCCATCAGGTAGACGGCCTTGTTGTCGCGGATCGCGGCGATCGCCGTCGGGCCGCGCTCGCTCTTGCCGATCATGCCGATCAGTCCGGTTTTTTCCAGCATCGTGCGCGTGAACTTGTCCATGCGCGTGGCGGTGGTGGGGCCGGCCGGGCCAACGACTTCGTCACGCACCGGGTCGACCGGACCGACGTAGTAAATGAACTTGCCCTTGAGGTCGACCGGCAGCGGCTCGCCCTTCGCGATCATGTCGGTCATCTTCTTGTGGGCGGCATCGCGGCCGGTGTACATCGTCCCGGACAAGAGCAGCGTCTCGCCGGTCTTCCAGGTGGCGATCTCTTCCTTCGTCACCGTGTCGAGGTTGACGCGACGCGCCTTCGACGCATCCCAGGTAATCTGCGGCCAGTCGGACAGTTTCGGCACCTCCAGTTCCGCCGGGCCGGAGCCGTCGAGCTCGAAATGCACATGCCGGGTCGCCGCGCAGTTGGGAATCATCGCCACCGGCAGCGAGGCGGCGTGCGTCGGGTAATCGAGGATCTTCACGTCGAGCACCGTGGTGAGGCCACCGAGGCCCTGGGCACCGATGCCGAGTGCATTCACTTTTTCATACAACTCGATGCGCAGTTCCTCGACCCGATTTTTTGGCCCGCGCGCGATGAGCTCCTGGATGTCGATCGGATCCATCAGCGCTTCCTTGGCCAGCACCATCGCCTTTTCCGCCGTGCCGCCGATACCGATACCGAGCATGCCCGGTGGGCACCAGCCGGCGCCCATGGTTGGCACCGTCTTCAGCACCCAGTCGACGATGGAATCGCTCGGGTTGAGCATCGCCATCTTCGATTTGTTCTCCGAGCCGCCGCCCTTGGCCGCGATCTGCACGTCGACCGTGTCGCCGGGAACGATGCTGTAGTGGATCACTGCCGGCGTGTTGTCCTTCGTGTTCTGCCGCTTGCCGGCCGGGTCGGCGAGGATGGAGGCGCGCAGCGGGTTGTCCGCATTCAGGTAGGCGCGGCGCACGCCCTCGTTGATCATGTCGTCGACGCTCATTGTGGCGCCGTCCCAGCGCACGTTCATGCCGACCTTGACGAACACGGTGACGATGCCGGTGTCCTGGCAGATCGGGCGGTGCCCCTCGGCGCTCATGCGGGAGTTGATGAGGATCTGCGCCATCGCGTCCTTTGCCGCCGGGTTCTGCTCGCGCTCGTAGGCGGCGTTGACGGCCTGGATGAAGTCGACCGGGTGGTAGTACGAGATGTACTGCAGCGCGTCGGCGACGGATTCGATCAGGTCGTCCTGCTGGATGACGGTCATGGCGGGCCTCGGAAAGGGTGGCAGAAAGGGGTGGCAAAAAAGTGGCGCGATTCTAGCGCGGATGGCTGACCCGGCGCAGGCGCCGGCCTGCGGGTTTATCGCGGGCATGGCCCGCTCACTACAGTGCGGGGTTTATCGCGGGCATGGCCCGCTCACCACGGTCAAAAAACTGCTGGCCGCAGCAGGCCCGGGCGGCCGGCTACAGCGGATGGCCGGCGAAAAAGTCGAGCAGCAGCGTGCTGGTGCGTTCCGGTTGTTCCTGGTGCAGGAAGTGGCCGGCCCCGGGCACGATGGCGAGCCGGACGCCGGCGTCGAACCTTGCCGCCTGAATGGCCGCCGCCGGCAGGCGGGCGTCCATGCAGCCGTCGGTCTGTCCGTGCAGCACCAGCGCCGGCATCGCCACCGGGTGCGCGATCCGTGCACGCGCGCGCTTGTTCGGCGCCGCAAACCAGCGGAACAGGTGCCGGTAATAGCCGAGCGCGGCCGTGCGCACGCCGGGCTGCCGGAAGGTTTGCTTCACGCGCTCCATCGTCTCCGCAGGCCACGCCCAACCCGGCGACCAGTCGCGCCAGAGGCGCTCGATGAACGCGTGGTCGTCACGTGCCACGGCGCGGTCGGCGATGCCGCGCAACTGGAAGAACGCCATGTACCAGCTGTTGCGCGCCTGGCCCGGGTAGCGACGCACGGCTTTCAGCATGCCGCCGAGCGGCGGGATGGCGATGCTGGTCACGGTAACAAAACGATCCGGGTGCATGGCCACCGCCAGCCAGGCGATGGCGGCGCCCCAGTCGTGCCCGACCAGGTGCACGCGCTCGACGCCCAGCGCATCCAGCAGCGCGACTACGTCACCGACGATGGTTTCGAGGAAGTAGTCGCCGTCATCGGGGATGGCCGATGCGGCGTAGCCGCGCAGCGCCGGGGCAACAGCGTGATAACCGGCCGCAGCGAGTGCTTCCAGTTGCGCATCGAAACTGTGGAAGCAATCGGGAAACCCGTGCAACAGCAGGACCGGCACGCCGCAGGACGGGCCTGCCTCGCGCACCGGGAAGCGAAGGTCGCCGACGGTGACCACCGTGTCGCGTATCGTCATGTGGCAATTTCCTGCGCGAGGGGTGATTCGAGTACGGAAGCCACCGAGTCCCCGAGCCTGGCGTCAAAGACAGCCAGCGCGTCGGTGAGGGTCTGGGCAAGCGCCTGCGCGAACGCATCCGGCTCCTGCCCGCCATCATTGGCACGCTCAATCTGCGGCCAGGACAGCAACCGCACCAGATCGGCAAGCGTGACCGCGTGCAGGTCACGCACCAGCACCAGTTCACCATTGGCCAACCGCTCCACCAGCCGCCGGCGCAGCAGCGTTTCCCGCCAGTCGTGCCAGTTACCGATGCCCGAGGCCCGCGCGAGGCGCCGGGCCTCGGCGTCGGCGACCGGGCGGCCTTCACGCTGTCGCTGGTGGAACAGCCCCAGCACCTTGAGCAGCGCCGGGAACGCCGTGCCGCGGCGGACGACTTCGTCGTCGTGGTTCGACAGCGTGTAGACCAGCACGACACCGAACAGGGTGATCGACCAGGAAATGTAGATCCACAACAGGAACAACGGCACCGCGGCAAACGCGCCATAGACGAGTTCGTAACTGTTGAAGCGGGTGACGAAAAAGGTAAAGCCCGCCTTGGCGATTTCAAACAGCAGCGCCGCGATAATCCCGCCGATGACGCCATCGCGGATCGGTACGCTGCAGTGGGGCACAACGATGTACAACAGCGAGAAAAAGATGACCTCGACCAGGAACGGGACGGCGCCCAGCAGCACGACGACCGCCGTCCGCCGCTGCACGTCTTCGCCCCAGAGTTCGGTCGAGAGCAGGTAGGAACTGGCGCCGATGCCCGCGCCGAGCAATACCGGGCCGAGTGTCAGCAATGCCCAGTACACGAGCAGGCTGGACACGAGGCTGCGCTCGCGATGCAGTCGCCAGACCGCGTTGATGCGACGCTCGATGGTCAGCAGCATCATCACGGCGGTCACCGCGAGGAACGCGACGCCGATCCCGGTCAGGTTGGCCGCCTGCTCGGCGAAGGCGCTGATGTACTCGCGCACCTGGTCACCGGTCGCCGGCACCAGGTTGCTGAACAGCAGGCGGTCAAGATCGATGCCGATATCACCCAGTTGCGGCAGCGCCCGCACGATGGCCCAGGCGACTGTCAGTGTCGGGACCACGGCGAACAGGGTGGTATAGGTCAACTTCGCGGCGCTGTCGTCACAGCCCGTTTCTTCGTATTCGCGCACCAGCGAGACCAGAAATCGCCATGTGCGCCGGATATCGGCTGAAACTGCCATCGACATTCCTTTTGAGGGGCTGGGGCGCCACAATCCCGGCCGTCACGGTGCCGGCAACCGTGGTGCCTTGATGCGGCCACCGGCGAGCGCCCGATAATAACCCGATACCTTCAAGTGACCTGTCCGCACATGACCCGTCTGCGATACATCACCGCTCTGCGCATCGCCACCGCCGCAACGCTGGCCGAGATCCTGCTGATCACCGTCTGGACGCTGCGCAAGGCGCCACCGGAGGCTGCGCTTTATGCCGGGGTGCTGTGGACCCTGGTGAAGTGCGGGCCGCTGCTAGTGCTGCTGCCGCCGCTGGTGCGCGGGAGCACCCGTGCCGCCGTCTGGCTGTGCTTCGTGCTCTGCGCCTACTTTCTGGCGGCCGTCATTGATGCCATGTCCCCACCGCCCGTGCGCTGGCTGGGCATGCTGGAGATCGTCGTGATCAGCGCGGCCTTCACTGCCGCCCTGCTCGGCGCGCGCTGGGGGCGCGGCATGCCGGAGCCGCCGATGCGGATGTCATGAGCTCTCGGCGACCCTGTACACTTCGGCCCTTCACCCGCCCGAACCGGAACACCCGGAGCAATACCATGCGCCTGCGCCACCTCCTGCTCGTTCTTTCCATCGCCGCACTCGCTGCCTGTTCGCCGCCCAAGCCCCTGGTCACACCCGAGCAGGTCGCCCAGGCCGAGCGCACCGGTACGCTCTCCTCGCTGTACAACCAGGCCAAGGCCGGCCTCGTCGGCAAGGATCGCAACAGGGCAAAGGACGCGCCGCTCTTCGCGCAACTGGACGCCATCGGCCGCAAGCTGTCCGCCGATCTCGACGAACGCCTGCGCGGGCAGATCGAGCAGTCGCGCCTGCTCAGCGGGATTGCCCCGCTCAATGTCCTGGGCGAGGCACGCACTGCGGCAGAACCCATGCGCGTGTGGGATCCCGCGCGCCACGACATCCTGACCCGCGACATCGCACGCGAATCGGCCATCACCGACAAGGCCGTGCATGAAGCCGGGCAACGGCTGGTGGCCCTGCCGGAGACAGCCCAGCTCAAGCAGCGCGCCGTGCTGACGGAACTGGAGCAACTGACCGGCGACACCCGTTACGGTGATCGCCGCGACACGATGCTCGCGCGGCTGCGCGCGCAATATGACGAAGCCTTTGCCACGGACAATTTCGACACGGCGCTCAAGCTGCTGGACGAACTTCCCCCCGATGCCAATACCGAACTGACCCGCGTCGACCTGCAGACCCGACTGTTCGAGCGGCGATTCAACGAATCACTCGCCGATGACCGCCCGGACGAGGCCTATCGCCTGTTCCTGACCCTGGCCGAGTCGCCGTACTTCAATGACGTGAAGGAGCGCATCGGCCCCACCGGCACGGACATGGCCAATTATTTCGTGGCGCTGGGCGCCAATGCGGTCGCTGCCGGCAACATGGGCGACGCCTGGCGCTGGTTCACCCAGGCCCGCGACGTGCGCAAGCGGCTGGATGGCCGGACGGAAGCCGTGCCCGAGGAAAAGCCCTTTGTCACGCGGATGCAGCGCGGCCATGACAATGCGAAGAAGGAAAACCTCTGGGGCGTGGCGCTCGGCCACGTCTACGTCGTCCAGGATTTTGACCCGGCGTTCCCCACGCTCGCCCGTGATATCCGCGCGGCCGAGGATGAAGTCAATCGCGCGGCAATCCGCAGCGCACGCATTGCCGTCTTCGGCAGCGCCGCAGGCATTGCCGACTACTCGGGCACGATTGCCACCCGCATCACCGAACACCTGTTCCAGCAGATTCCCGAGGACCTGCGCATCATCGCGTCCGACAACACCAGCGCCCCGCTGAACTACATCGTCAGCGGCAACATCGACGAAGCGCGCGTCGAAACCGACGACAAACAGGTTCGCAAGACCATGCGCGTCGTGACCCAGAAGGGCGTGATGACGCGCAACCCGAAGTATGACGAATGGCTGAAACTTGCCGAGCGGGACCGCCAGCGCGTACCGCAACCACCGGCCCAGCTCCCCGTGGATCGCCAGGAGGACATTTCCTACACGGTCACGCAGTTGCGCAAGGTGGGCCATTTCTCGGTGGCATTCCGGGTTGTTGATGCGGCCAGCGGCAAGGTCGTTTTCACCGATTCGCTGACGATCAAGCGCGAGATGGCCGACGAAGGAAACGAAGGTGTCGAGCTCGGCCAGTTCGTGCTGCCCGCACGCGCGGCGGCGCTGCCTGCCGACATCGAGATACTCAGCCAGCTGACCAACGAGGCATCAGCGGAAATCGGCAAGCGCCTGGCGCAACAACTGGGCAACCTGGAAGCTCGCTACGCCGAGGAAGGACGCATGGCTGGCGCCAACGGCAACACGATCGAGGCGGCCGAGCGGTACGCGTCCGCAGTTGCCGTGGCCCGTCGCAAGCAACAGGATGCGTCGGCCCATCTCGTTGAACTCAAGCGCTACGCTTCTGCCACGGGCTTCGCCCGCTGACTGCGGGCGGCGACATCGTCGAGTCACATCGTCGAGTCAGAGGTTGCCTACGCCAAGCTGCCCGAGGCGCGCCATGCCGTCGCGGGCGGCGGCATTGCTCGGATCCAGTGCCAGCGCTTGCTCGAATTGCTCCTTTGCGGCCGCGTAGTCGCTCTGCCTGAGCAGCGTGTGGCCACGACTGGCCAGTCCGCCGGCACGCAGGCGGTTGCGGGCCAGGGCAGCATCCGCAGATGCGCCAAGATCGTCCTCGACAACTGCGGGCGCGGCAGCGGCAGCCTGCGCTGCGGTCTCCGCGCTGACGATGCGGGTCGCCGCGTCGGCGAGTGGCGGGTATCCCGGCACGATCCGCTCGGCTGACCTGAGGTAGTCCGTCGCCTGCGCGATGGCACCCTTGGCCAGGGCCACGTCGATCAACTGCACATAGCGGTCGGCAACACGACGCAACCCGTCCTGTGCCACCTTGTTTTTCGCGTCCGACGCGAGGGCCAGTCGATAGAAATCGACGGCGTTGTTGCCCGGCGGGCTGTCCAGGCGATCGGCTGCCAGCGCCGACGAGGCCTTCGCCAGCAGCGCCTTCACATCGACAGCCGGCGTGGGCGGCGGGGCCGGAGGTGCCGGTGGCTCTTCCACCACGACCTCCGGCTCAGGTTCGGGTTCAGGCTCCGGCACGGGTTCCGGTTCCGGCTCCGGTTCGGGTGCCGCTTCCACCACGACCGGCAGCGGTACGACTTCCGGCTCCAGCAGCGCGGCCCCCGGCCCCATCGTGAAATACCAGCCGGCTCCGCCGCCCGCAGCGACCAGCAACAAGACGACCGCGGCGATGCCGGTACGCGCCGGACTCCCCTGCTCGCCTGCTGCCCGTATCTGCGCCGATGACAGTGCCGGGCGCATCTGCGTCGCCTCCTGCGCCGCCGGCGGATGGGCACGCAGGTTGCGCATGGCGCCGCTGGCCATGATCTGCTCCAGCGTCTGCGCCACCTCCCCTCCGCGGTGGAAACGGTTCGCCGGCTCCTTTGCCAGCAGGCGGTTCAGGAAAGGCTGGAATTTCTTCAGCGGCGATGGCAGCGGCGGTGGCGGCTCCTTGATGTGCTTGATCGCCAGCGCGATGGAATCCTCGGCCTGAAAAGGGACGGTACCGGTCAGCGCCTCATAGAACACGATACCCAGGCTGTACAGGTCACTTTCCGGATGCAACGCCTGTCCGCGCGCCTGCTCGGGGCTCATGTATTTCGGTGTGCCCGCCACCATGCCCATCTGCGTGAACTGGGTGTTGGCATCACCCTGCTTGGCGATGCCGAAGTCCGTCAGTACCGCACTGCCGTCGCTGCGGAACAGGATGTTGTCGGGTTTGATGTCGCGGTGGATGACGCCCTTCGAGTGCGCGAACTCCAGTGCGCGGGCAATCTCGCAGATCACGCGTGCCGCATCGAGCGGCGTGAGTCCTTCCTGGATCTTCGCCTTCAGGTCGCCGCCGGTGTGGTACTCCATGGCCATGTAAACCTGGCCGTCGCTCTCGCCGACGTCGTACACCGCGACGATGTTCGGGTGCGAAAGACGCGCCACCAGCTTGGCTTCCCGGATGAAGCGCTCCTTGAAGCCGGGGTCTGCGCCCAGCGAGGGGGACATCACCTTGAGCGCGACCTGACGCTCGAACTTTTCCTGCTCGGCGAGGTAGACCGTCGCCATCCCCCCGCGCCCCAGTTCGCGCAGGATCTTGTAGCCAGGTAATTGCATGCGTGAACAGCCTTCCGGATGAGCCCGTGAACGGGCACTGCGAAAAATTAACTAGGCTGGAGTATAGGGGCCAACCAGCAGCCCGGCCACCGATCGCCGTCGTTCACGCATCGCCCTGCCGGGCCCCGGCCAGTTCACGCCGGCAGGCACCAGGGGTGCGCGCCTCCCAGCGGCGGAAGGCGTGGTAGAAGTTCGCGGTGTCCGAGAACCCCAGCCGCCGGGCAACCTCGCTCATGTCCACTGCCGGATCGGCCAGCAGGTGCCGAGCCACGCGGCGGCGCAGGCTCTCCCGCAACTCGCCGAAACTCGCCTGCTCCCGCTGCAGGCGCCGCTGCAGCGTGCGGCCGGTCATGTTGAACAGGCCGGCAATGTCCTCGACCCCGATGGGAGCCTCGCCCAGCCGGGCCTCCAGATGCCGCGCAACCTGTTCGGTGAATGAGACTCCCTGTCCCGGCAATTCCATCGCCCCCTACCCCGCCGCGTGCAGCGGCAACTCGACCCGGAAAACCGAACCCTCCCCCGGCACGCTCTCAACACCGATGCGCCCGCCCATCAACTCGCTCAACTGGCGGCAAATGGCCAGCCCCAACCCGGAGCCGCCCTTCACGGAACGCCCTTCCGTCGCCTGCGAAAACAACCTGAACAACCGCTCGCGATCCGCCGGCTCGATGCCGGCCCCGGTGTCACGGACCTCGAAGCGCAACCAACCCGACGGCAGCGGAGCAATGTGCAGCGTGACCGAGCCGGCCGAGGTGAACTTGAAGGCATTCGACAACAGGTTGACCAGAATCTGCCGGATCCGCTGGGCATCGCCCACGACGATGCGCGGCACGCCGCTGGCGATGTCGATGTGCAACACAACCTTGTTTTCACGCGGCTGCTGCTCGAACAGCAGCCGGCAGTCATCGACCAGCCGCAGCAGGTCGAACGCCTCGCGCCGGATCTGCAGGCGACCGGCCTCGATGCGCGCGTGGTCGAGCACGTCGTTGATCAGGTTGAGCAGCATTTCGCCGGAATAGCGCAGCGTCGACAGGTAGCGGCGCTGCTGCGGCTGCAGCTCCGTGTGCTCCAGCAGTTCCGCCATGCCAAGGACACCGGTCATCGGCGTGCGCAGTTCATGGCTCATCTTGGCGAGGAACTCGTTGCGGGCACGGGCATCGGCGCGGCTCTGCAGCACCTCGGCCTCTGCCACCCGGCGCGCACGCGCCGTCGCCTTGACCCGCTCGCCCAGCGCCATCGAGAACAGACTCAGGATCACCGCCAACGACACGTGGTGTATCAGCGTGGACAGGGCAAAGAGCCCTTCCACCAGCCCGGAGGCGCCCAGGCCCAGCAACAGCAGCACCGAGAAGTGGATGGAGATCACCGTCATGAACAGGCGCGAAAGCGGTTCACCGGCACGCCATGCGGTGTACCCGGCCAGCAGCATCAGCAAGGCCATCAGCAGGCTGGCGGCCAGCACCAGCGCCATCGTCACATCCAGCGGAATGAACGGCACCAGCAGCGCCAGCGGCACGGCCGAGATGGCGACCGCGCGGAGTTTCCCGTCGTGCTCCGGCAGGATGCGGGGCGTGTCGAGAAAATGCCGGGTGAACTGCAGCGTCATGCCCACGGACAGCGCACCGGCCACGAACATCAGTATCTGGTTGAACCAGACGGCATCCGGCAACAAGGGACGGAACAGTCCGTCATAGCCGGCGAAGAAACCGAGGGCGGTAACGCCGGTCCCGATGAAGTAGAGGAAGGCCGGGTCGCGGGTGGTCAGCCAGAGCGAAAGGTTGTAGGCCAGCAGGCCGGCAATCAGCCCGTAGAACAGGCCGTGCCACCAGGATTCCTGTGCTGCTTCCTCGGCGAAGGCCGTCGGGCTGAACAGCAGGAGCGGCACGTTCAGGGCAACACGTCCCTCGACCTGCAGATAGACCGCAGATGTCTCGCCCGCCGCCAGGTGCAAGGGGAAAACGAAGTCTTCAACCGGCACCGGCCGTGAACTGAACGGACGGGTTGTTCCCGTCTGGATGCGGGCGACCTCACCGCCGGCACGCAACTGGTGAAAATCGACCGTCTCCAGGTGCCCGAACGGGATGACCAGCAGCCAGTCCTGTGCAGTGGACGACGGATTGCGCAACGCGACCCGGAACCACCAGCGGCCGGGCATGCGGCCCAAGTTGGCGTCGTCGACGATGTCGATGAACCCATCCCGCCGCACCAGCGCATCCTCCAGCGTGGCGACACCGGGTTCAGGCAACCACTGCACATGCGGAGAGAGGAGCAGGCGCTGCGGGCCGGTATCCACCGGCGCGCCGGTCGCCAGGGCGCCGACGAACAGCGAGACAGAGATCAACAGCAGCCGAGCGAGATGGAGCATCGAGTTCCCTTTCGAGCATTCCTGACAGGCGGGCAACGATACCCCGGGTCGGCGCGCTGCCGCACCTGCCGCCCGGCGGACGGCCGATGGTACCGGCAACCGGTCAGCCCGGGATCTCGTCCAGCATCAGTGCCCGTGCGCCCCGCAGCAGGGCCCGGTTGGCCGTATGCACCTCGTGCAGCACGTTGAGCACCGTCGAGAACTCCAGATCGCTGAGTCCGCTGCGCAGGTCGTCGGTATAGGTGCGCTGCTTCATCGCCTCGTGCATGCCCGCTTCCTGCATGGACAGCCGCTCAAGCATGTCGGTCACCAGCAACTCGTGATGCGGCCTGAGCATCAGTTCTGCCAGCGAACGGTAGAAGTCGAGTACGGCCGCGTTGTATCCGGCAACATATTCCTGCAGCCAGTCATTGCCCGAGTGCCGGAATTCGACCAGGTTCCCGCGCACGTCCTTGATCGCCTTGGCCGCCTGAACCGCCTCACGAGTGCTGATCAACAACAGCGAAAGGCGATGTGACTCGTCGTCGGTCAGTTTCTGGGACTGCAGTCGCCGGACGAAGTCCAGCACCTCGCCTTCCAGCCGCTTGATGGACTCGTAGTCCTCACTGAAAGTCTGCCTTGCGCCAAACAGTTCGCCGAGCCGCTCCGACGGCGAACCTGCCGCCGCCACAGTCGCCAGCACATCCGGCACTTCCAGCTTCATCGCACGCAGGTTCAGCGCCAGCACCCGGCGGTACAACGCGCGCAATTCGTCGTCCAGCGCCGAGAACGCGACCGCCTTTTCGCTGGCCGGCACTTTCGACAGGAACAGCGCCACGCTTTCCTCGCCGCCCTGGAAGCGGCGTTCGAGGAACGTCCCCAGCCGCGGGATGAACGGGTAGAACAGCAGCACGCCCAGCACGTTGAAGGTGGTGTGGAATGCCGTAAGCCCGAACAGCGGATCCTCGATGCCGTACCAGCCCACCAGCGTGTCGATGTGCGGCAGCAGGAGGAACAGCGCCAGCACATCGGTGATGGTGTTGAACAGCACATGACAAAGGGCAATCTGCTTTTTCGCCGCGATGCCGCGCACTGCCGCGATCATCATCGTGCTGGTGGTGCCCAGGTCGGCACCAATGGCAACCGCCGCTGCCTGGTGCAGGTCCAGCACGCCGGCATTCATCGCCGACAACGCGATCATGATGGTCGCGGCGCTGGTCCGCACCACCACGGTGATGAGGATGCCTGCGGCGAAGAACACCAGCACCGGCTTGCCGGCGAGGGCGGCCGGATCGAAACCCTGCGCGAACGCGTCGGCACTGGTGATCATGTTCTGCATGCCCAGCAGCAGCAGGCCCAGCGCCAGCAGCACCGATGACCAGCTGTGCACGCGGCTTTCGGCGACGGCAAACACCACGCCGAGCGCTCCCAGCGCAATGAACGGCAGCGACATCGCTTCCAGGTCGAGCTTGAAACCGATGGCGGCCACCAGCCAGCCGGTCAGCGTGCTGCCGACATTGGAACCGAGGATGACGCCGATCGCGTTGCGCATCGGCAGAATGGATGCGCCGACCAGCGCCAGCACCATCAGCCCGAGGATCGAGCTGCTCTGCAACAGTCCGGTGGCGAACAGGCCGATGAAGATCGACCGCAACGGGTGGCCCGTGGCACGACGCAGCATCCCGCGGAAAGAATCGCCCGCCAGCGCATGCACGCCACGTTCGAGCTGGTCCATGCCCAGCAGGAACAGGCCAAGGCCGGCACCGAACAGCCAGATGTCGAAGGTGCCCGACATGCCTCAGTGTTCCCCGGGCACCGCGCACGCCGGCGCGATCGACACCGGGTCCTGATGGACGATCACGTCGCAGCCTGGAAAGCGCTCCCGGATGGCTCGCTCGACGGCATCCGCCGTCTCGTGTGCGCGCCACAACGGCAGGTCGCGATCCAGTTCCATGTGCAACTGCACGAACATCTGCTGACCGGACAGGCGCGTGCGCAGGTCATGCACGCCACGCACCTGCGGCCGGGTTCCGGCGATGCGCAGGATTTCCTCGCGCACCTCCTCGCCCACCTCGCGGTCCAGCAGGTGGGCCAGCGAATCGCGCACGATTTCCCACGCATTCCAGACGATGTAGAACGCGATGGCGATGCCCATCCAGGCGTCCACCGACAGGTAACCCGCACCGGCCGCCAGCAGGGCAATGATGATGCTGACGTTGACCAGCAGGTCGCCAAGATAGTGCAGCGAATCGGCGCTGACGGCAGTCGACTTCGTGCGCCGGATCACATGGCGCTGGAAGAGCACCAGCGCACCGGTCGCCAGAATGGAGAACAGCATCACCGCGATGCCGGTGCCGGTATCGGCCACCGGCACCGGATGCAGGATGCGGTCGACGGCGTAGACCATCAGGAACACGGCCGAGCCGGCGATGAATGCCGCCTGTCCGAGGCCGGCCAACGCCTCCGCCTTGCCGTGGCCGTAACGGTGGTCATCGTCCGCCGGTGTCAGCGCGAAGCGGATGGCGATGAAGTTGACGATGGACGCAGCGGAATCCATCACCGAATCGACCAGCGAGGCCAGCAGGCTGACCGAGTCGGTCAGCACCCAGGCAGCCGACTTCACGCCGATCAGCAACAGCGCCGTGAGTACTGATGCCAGGCTGACCAGCCGCAGCAGCCGCGCATTGTCGACGGGATCATGGAGCGCGGGGTCGTAACGCATGGGAGCAACCGGCAAGGACGAGGCCGACGATTCTACCGGTCGGCGCCGCGCTGCAGGCCGTCGAGAATGGATTTCAGGTCCGGCAACGCCAGTTCACGCGGCGCAATCACCTCGACCCGGGAATCAGCCGCCGGCTCGCGCTCACGCCAGTCGCTGACCTCCGGTGTCGCGTTGATCTCCAGCCAGCCACAGTCGGTGTGCAGCACGGCCTTGAGCCGGGACACCGGCAACGCCAGCAGCAGCGCCAGGATGTCGTCATGGGCGAAGACCGCCTCGGCCGGCCAGGTGGCGCCGGCATGCTCCATGTCGTGCGCTGCCGGCGGCGGCAGCAGCATCCAGCCGCGCGGTATACGGCGTGTGTCGAGCAACGCCCGGTCGATTGCGCCCTTCGCCACGCTGACCACCGTGAGCGCCGCGGCATCGGCACGCAGGCCGGCCAGCAGCGTGCGGGCCGCCTGTTCGTCATCGGCCGTGGCGCGGTCCGCGTGGCCGAGCACGATGACATCCGCACTGGCGACCTGCTGGGTGAAGATCGCGCTGCTGGCCACCCGCGGGTCTCGTGCGGCGACCGGATCGACCACGCAAAGCGTGGCCCGGATATCGAGCACGCCCCGGTATTCCGGCGACTCCAGTTGCGCCAGCAATTGCAGCGGGTGGCCCAGCCCGGTGGGCTCGATCAGCAGGCGATCCGGCTTTGCCCTTTGCAGCAGCAGGTTCAGCGCGATGCGGAACGGCACACCGTTCGCGCAACACAGGCAGCCGCCGGGCACTTCCCGGACAAAGACACCGTCCTGCGCCAGCAACGCACCGTCGACACCCAGTTCACCGAACTCGTTGACCAGCACCGCAATGCGCTCGCCGTCACGACGATGGGCGAGCAGGTGACGGATCAGCGTGGTCTTGCCGGCACCGAGGAACCCGGTGACCAGGTTGACCGGAATATCGTGCAACGGACTCATGGCGACGCGGTGGGCGTCCGCGCCGCGAGGGTCTGCTCGATCCAGTCGCGCGCCTGGGTGATGAGTTCCTTGGCGGACGACCCTTCACTGGCGATCGGCTTTCCGATCTCCACCCGGATCAGGCCCGGCCGCTTGATCAAGGTGCCGCGCGGCCAG
The DNA here is from genome assembly GCA_046566505.1 of Gammaproteobacteria bacterium. GTDB lineage: Bacteria > Pseudomonadota > Gammaproteobacteria > Pseudomonadales > JADFDG01 > JADFDG01. Next base: position 29,979 of record JBKHWN010000117.1, on the reverse strand, counting down.
CAGTCACCGGAATTGAGCGCGACCGGCAGCACCGGCACACCGGCCTTCACCGCCAGCATCGTGCCGCCGGCGGAGTATTCGCCCTGCTGGCCCGGCAGCATGCGCGTGCCTTCGGGATAGATGATCACGTGCTGTCCGCCATGCAGCCGCTCGGTGCCCTGGCGGATGACTTCTTTCAGTGCACTGCTGCGCTGCCCGCGGTCGATCACGATCGGCCCGGTCAGCGCCATGCCCCAGCCGAACACCGGGATGCGCAGTAATTCGCGCTTGGCCACCGTCGTTGCCGGTTGCAGCCAGCCCTGCAGGTACAGCGTTTCCCAGGCACTCTGGTGCTTGGCGAGCACGACGCAGGGCGTCGGCGGAATATTTTCGGCACCGATGAGTTCGTAACGAATGCCGCAGGCGATGCGCGCCCAGCGCACGGAAACGCGGCAGGCGGTGACCGTGAACCGGTGCAGGAACTCTTTCGACACGAACGGCATGATCGCCACCGACGCCAGCGTCTGCGTGATCATGATGAAGGCGTAGCCGATGTAGAAAACCAGTGAACGCAGTGCGTACCAAGCGAACTTCATGCGGACGGACCCGTGGGCGGCGGACAACAGGAAGGCCGGCAAGCATAGGCAGCGCCGGCCGCCACCGCATCGGACAAAGTCATGAAGCACCCCTCTCCCCTGCCCCTCTCCCCGACGGGGAGAGGGGTTGGAGCAAGCGCCTCTCTCACTGCCGGCGGAGAAGGCTTGGCGTGAATGCCCCTCTCCCCGGCGGGGAGAGGGGTTGGGGTGAGGGGGCGAACCCCGATTACTCGAACAGCTCGCCCTTCTCCGCCTTCTCCACCAGCAGCTTCGGCGGATTGAACCGCTCGCCGTACTTCTTCGCGAGTTCACGCGAACGTGCGACGAAGGCCTTCATGCCGCCCGGGTAGTTGTTCATGTACTGGATGACGCCGCCAGTCCACGCCGGGAAACCAATACCCATGATCGAACCGATGTTGGCGTCGGCCACATTGCGGATCACGTTCTCTTCCCAGCACTTCACCGTCTCGATGGCCTCGATGAAGAGCATGCGCTCCTTCATGTCTTCCATCGGCAACTCGGTGCCCGGCTTCCAGAACTCGCTGACGACTTCGGCCGCGATCGCCTTCTTGCCACCCTGCGGGTAATCGTAGAAGCCCTTGCCGGTCGACTTCCCCTTGCGGTCGAACTTGTCGATCAGCGTGTCGACGACGGCATCGGACGCGCTCGGCGTGTACTTGCCGCCGGCAGCCTCGATGGCCTTCTTCGTTTCCTCGCGCAGCTTGCGCGGCAGGGTGAGCGTCAGCTCGTCCATGATCGCCAGCGGGCCGACCGGATAGCCGGCCTGCGCGGCGGCCTGCTCGATCGACAGTGGGTGCACGCCCTCGGCCAGCATGCCGATGCCTTCGTTGATCTGCGTGCCGATGACGCGCGTGGTGTAGAAGCCGCGCGCATCGTTGACGACGATCGGCACCTTCTTGATCTGCAGCACGACGTCGATGGCCTTCGCCAGCGCTTCGTCCGAAGTCTTCTGGCCGCGGATGATCTCGACCAGCGGCATCTTGTCGACCGGCGAGAAGAAATGCAGGCCGATGAAGTTCGGCTGGTCCTTCACGCCTTCCGCAAGGCCGGTGATCGGCAGCGACGAGGTGTTGGACGCGAGCAGGCAGTCCTTCGCGACGACGCCCTCGATTTCCTGGAACACCTTGTGCTTGAGTTCCTGCGACTCGAACACGGCCTCGATCACCAGATCGCAGCCGGCGAGATCGGCGGCGGTCGCGGTCGGCTTGATGCGCGCCAGTTGCTCGTCACGCTTCTCTTTCGTCATGCGGCCCTTGGACACAGACTTGTCGAGCAGGTTGGCGGAGTAGGCCTTGCCTTTCTCCGCACCTTCAAGGGAAACATCCTTGAGCACGACGTCCATGCCGGCGCGCATGCAGCTGTAGGCAATACCCGCGCCCATCATGCCGGCGCCGAGGATGCCGACTTTTTTCGCGGTGTACTTCGGCACGCCCTTCGGACGCGAACCACCCTTGTTGATCGCCTGCAGGTCAAAGAAGAACGCCTTGATCATGTTCTTGGCGACAAGACCGACGGCGAGCTCCGTGAAGTAGCGTCCCTCGATCTTCAGCGCGTTGTCAAAATCGACCTGCGCGCCTTCCACCGCCGCGAACATGATGTTCTGCGGCGCCGGATAGTTGGCGCCCTTGAGCTGCTTCTTCAGGTTGGCCGGGAAGGCCGGCAGGTTCATCGCCAGTGCCGGTGTCGACGGCGTGCCACCGGGCATCTTGTAGCCCTTCACATCCCACGGCTGCTGCGCGGACGGGTTGGCCTTGATCCAGGCCTTGGCCTTCGCTTCCATGTCTGCGCGGTCGGTGGCGAGATCGCTGACCAGGCCGGCGCTCTTCGCACCTTTTGGGTCGAACTCCTTGCCTTCCATCAGCACGCTCATCAGCGCGTTCTGGATGCCCAGCATGCGCACCACGCGGGTGACGCCGCCGCCACCCGGCAGCAGGCCGAGCTTCACTTCCGGCAGGCCGATCTTGGTCTTGGGATTGTCGATGGCGATGCGGTGGTGCGCCGCGAGCGCAATCTCCAGGCCGCCGCCGAGCGCGTGGCCATTGATGCCGGCGACCACCGGCTTGCCCAGCGTTTCCAGCACACGCAGTTGCCGCTTGATCTCGGTGACGCCGTCCTGGAACTTCTGCGCGTCTTCCGGCTTCGCCTTCAAGAGGTCGTTCAGGTCGCCGCCGGCGAAGAACATCTCCTTGCCGGAGGTGACGTACACGCCGGCGATGTCGTTCTTTTCCTTCGCCAGGCGCTCGACGGTTGCCAGCATCGAACGGCCGTAGAGCTCGTTCATGGTGTTGGCATTCTGGGTGGGATCGTCAATGGTCAGGGTGACGATGTTGTCCGCATCCTTTTCCCAGCGGATCGAAGTCTGTTCAGTCATTTCTCTATTCTCCGAATTCAGCCGTGGACGCTCAGACGCGCTCGATGATGGTGGCGATGCCCATGCCGCCGCCGACACACAGGGTGCACAGGCCGCGCTTGAGGTTGCGTCGCTCGAGTTCGTCGAGCACCGTGCCGATGATCATGCCGCCGGTGGCGCCGAGCGGGTGGCCCAGCGCGATCGCGCCGCCGTTCACGTTCACCTTCTCGTGCGGGACGTTCATGTCCTTCATGAAACGCATGGCGACCGAGGCGAATGCCTCGTTGATCTCGACCAGGTCGATCTGGTCCATGGTCAGGCCGGCAACCGCCAGCGCCTTGCGCGTGGCCGGCGCGGGGCCGGTCAGCATGATGGTCGGCTCGCCGCCGGAAACTGCGGTGGCGATGACGCGCGCGCGCGGCGTCAGGCCATTCTGCTTGCCGGCTTTCTCCGAACCGATCATCACCAGCGACGCACCGTCGACGATGCCCGAACTGTTGCCCGGCGTGTGCACGTGGTTGATCTTCTCGACCCAGTGGTACTTCTGCAGCGCCACCGCGTCGAAGCCGCCCATCTCGCCCATCACGGCGAACGACGGCTGCAGCGAGCCGAGCGCTTCCAGCGTGGTGCCGACGCGGAAGTACTCGTCCTTGTCGAGGATGGTGAGACCGTTCTGGTCCTTCACCGGCACGACGGACTTGCGCACGTAGCCATTGGCCCAGGCCGCGGCGGCGCGCTTCTGCGATTCCAGCGCGAAGCGGTCGATGTCCTCGCGGCTCCAGCCTTCCAGCGTGGCGATCAGGTCGGCGCCGACGCCCTGCGGGACGAAACCGGTCTTGAAGTTGGTTTCCGGGTCCATCGCCCAGGCGCCGCCGGCGGAGCCCATGGCGACGCGCGACATCGACTCGACGCCGCCGGCCAGGATCAGGTTGTCGAAACCCGAACGCACTTTCTGCGCGGCCATGTTCACGGCTTCGAGGCCGGAGGCGCAGTAGCGGTCGATCTGCACGCCGGCGACGGTGTCCGGCAGGCCGGCCTTCAGCGCGACGGTTTTCGCAATGCACGAACCCTGGTCACCGACCGGACCCACGCAACCGAGGATGATGTCGTCGATGGTGTTGACGTCCAGGTTGGGGAAGCGGCGGCGCATCTCGTTGACCAGCGTGATCGGCAGGTCGACGGGCTTGACGGTGTGCAGCGAGCCGTCTTTCTTGCCCTTGGCGCGCGGGGTGCGCAGGGCTTCGTAGATGAAGGCTTCGGTCATGGGTTCCTCTCAGGGTCGTGGGTGCCCGCCTTGGCGCGGGCCGGGAACAGCCGGGGGCGAACCCCCGGGCATAGCGGCCGGAAGGGTGGCGGACGGGGGGCCATGGGGCAATGACGGGACTGCTCAATTTCGTTGACGGCAGGTGACGGCAGCCGTACCCGTCAGCGCAGCACGTACCAGAGCAGTGCCGGCAAGGTCGCGAACGAGAGCAGCGTCGACACCAGCACCAGTCCGGCGACTTCCTGCGGCGCGCGCCCGTAGCGCTGGGCGAACAGGTAGTTGAATACCGCGACCGGCATCGCCGCCTGGATCAGCACGATGCCGCGCTCGGTGCCGGTCAGCCCGAACAGCAGGACCACGACGAGGCCGGCGAGGAAGCCGCCACCGACCCGCGCCACGCTGAACAGCAGCGCCCGGCCGAACAGTCGCACGTCGAGGTTGGCCAGCGACGCACCGAGCGCCACCAGCATCAGCGGAATGGTCATGCCGCCGATGAGTTCGAGCGTGTTGCCCAGCCAGCGCGGCAGGTGCCAGTCGCCGACCACCATCGCCACGGCGATGAACACGCTCCACACCATCGGGTTGGCGAGGAACTCGCGGGATGCGCGCCCGCCGCTGAAGGCGACCACGCCCAGCGAAAAGTGCGCGACCGAATTGACCATGAACCAGGCCAGCGCGAGCGCAAGTCCCTCGTCGCCGAACGCCAGCAGGCAGAGCGGCAGGCCCATGTTGCCGACGTTGGGAAACAGCAGGCTGGCGACGTAGGCTCGCTGGTCAAGGGGCGCGCGCCGGGCGGCCGGCAGCAGGCGCACCAGCACGGCGCCCAGCACCAGCATCAGCACGAAGGTGACGGCCCAGTAGCCGGCCATGGCCAGCAGGGCGTCGGTGCCCAGGCGCACCTTGCCGAGCGCCGAGACGGTCAGGCACGGCGCGGCAACCGCCAGCACCAGGCGGCCGACGAAATCGGCGTCGTAGGGCTGGCGGAACCGTACCCACAGGAAGCCGGCCGCGGCGCAAATGGCAACGGGGGCGACAATGGCGAGGATGGTGTCGAACATGCGCGGCGGGTCCTAGACTGCGCGCACTATCGGCATCGCCCGCCCGCCTGTCCAGAGACCACCCATCGAGATCCTCATGCCGGGACCGCTACGCCCGTTGCCGCCCTTCCCCGAACGACTGGAAAACGCCGAACTCGACTGGCGCGACGGCACGCCGGTGTCGCGCCCTTTCGGTGATGTGTATTTCTCGCGGGACGGCGCCATCGCGGAAACCGGCCACGTGTTCATCGACGGCAACCGGCTGCGCCTGCGCCTGGCACTGGGCGATTTCCGCGCGTTCACCATCGGCGAGACCGGTTTCGGCACCGGGCTCAACTTCCTGGTCGCGGCGCAGGCGTTCCTGGCGCTGGCGCCGGACGACGCGACGCTGCATTTCGTGACCACGGAGAAATTTCCGCTGGCCAGCAACGATCTCGAACGCGCGCACGCCTGCTGGCCGGAACTGGCGACACTCGCCGCAGAACTGCGCGCGGCGTTGCCGCCATCCGTCACCGGCTTCCACCATCGCCTGCTGTACGGCGGGCGGGTGCGGCTGACGCTGCTGCTGGGCGATGCGACGGCCCTGCTGCCGCGTCTTCAGGCGCACGTTGACGCGTGGTTTCTGGACGGTTTCGCGCCGGCGAAGAACGGCGATTTGTGGCAGGACGGGCTGTTCGCGGAAATCGCGCGACTGTCCGCGCCGGATGCGACGTTCGCCACCTTCACGGCGGCCGGCGATGTGCGGCGCGGGCTGGCAGCGGTCGGTTTCGAGGTGGAGAAGACGGCGGGGTTCGGCAGCAAGCGGGACATGTTGCGGGGGCGGTATGTGCCGGGCGAGAGGCCCCGTGGAATGCCGGGCGGGGTGCCGCATCCTGCTCCGCGCTCCGGTTCGCTCGGGCAGGCGCTGGCCACTGTCGTGCCAACGGAGACGGCTCTGGCGCCTGCCGCTCGCTCAAGTCGCGCACCGCAGGACGCGGCACCCCGCCCGGCACGCCGCGCTGCCGTGATCGGCGGCGGGCTCGCCGGCTGCGCGGCGGCACGGGCGCTGGCCGAACGCGGCTGGCAGGTCACGCTGATCGAGCAGCGCGACGCACTGGCGGCAGAAACCAGCGGCAATCTCGCGGGCGCGGTGTACCCGAAGTTCTCGCTGCACGAGACGGCGCAGAACCGCTGGTACCGCGACAGCTACCTGTATGCGCTGGCCCGGCTGCCGCAGGTGCTGGGCGTACCGGACGGCGTGCACTGGGCGCGCTGCGGCCTGCTGCAGTTGCCCGGTGGCGAGGAGGATGACGACCACGGCAAGTTTGCTGCCATTGCAGCCTGTAGCCGTTGGCCTGCGGCCGTGCTGCGCGCGGTCGACGCCACCGAAGCGGGCACGCTGGCCGGCATCGAAATGGAAAGCGGCGGGCTCTGGTTTGCCGGAGCCGGCTGGGTGCATCCGCCGGCGCTGTGCCGCGCGCTGGCGACACACGATGGCATCGCGCTGAAAGCCGGCACCTGCGTGACGGCGCTGTCGAGTGGCGAAGCGGGCTGGTCGCTACGGCAGCAGGACGTGAACGGCGAGGACAGCCTTGCCGGTCGTGGTGACGGTGACGCTGACGCACACGAGGAAGTATTCGATGTGGTGGTGGTCGCCAACGCGCTCGCTGCCGGTGCGTTTGCCCAAACGAGCTGGCTGCCGCTGCGCCGGGTGCGCGGACAGGTGACCCATGTCGCCGCCACCGGAGAATCCGTCGCGCTGCGCGCGGTGGTCTGTCATGCGGGATATGTGACGCCAGCACGCGACGGCGTGCACTGCGTCGGCGCCACCTTCGGCCCGCGGGACGACGATCCCGCCGTGCGCAGCACCGACCACGCGGAAAACCTGGCGGATCTCGCCAGCGCCTGCCCGTCGCTATACGTGGCTCTCGGCGACACCGGCTGCGATGTGGTCGGCGGACGCACCGGGTTCCGCGCGCAGACGCCGGACTACCTGCCGGTGATCGGGCCAATAGCCGATGCCGAAGCCTTTGCAGCGCAACCGGACGGTAAGGCGCCGCCCGCGTTGCCGGGCCTCTATGTGCTCGGCGCGCTGGGGGCGAAAGGGATCAGTTTTTCACTGCTTGGCGCGGAGATCATCGCCGCGCAAGTCGAGGGCGAACCGCTGCCGGTGGACAGCGAAGTGGCAGCAGCGCTGGCGCCGGGCCGGTTCCTGCAACGGGCGCGTCGGCGGGGGAAGCGGTAACCGGTAACCTCGGGGTCGCCGGCGTAGCCGGCTCGCCACAGAACCCGGGAGCGATCACTGACGTGGCTGGCTCGCCACAGGATCGGTAGCCCGTCACCTGCCGGCTGCAGCACTGCGCAAGCGAAAGGTTTCGCGATCAAGGATGGTGACGGTCTCGGTCAATTCGTCAAATACCACCAGCGCCTCGCCGCGCTGCAACAGCGCGCGCACTTCGTCGACCTTGCGTGTCAACGGCACCTCGGCCTCGCCGTAATCCGTCCCGTCACGCGTCACGTATTCTTCGATGAGCGCATCCAGCGTCTCCGGCGAAATCTCGCGCCAGGGCACGCTGATCACGATCGCCGTCCGGGGCGCAACACGACGTCGTGTTCCCACTCGCAACGCACCGCCAGCGGGCCATCGCCCGGACGGTGCACGCCACCGCGCGGTTCGTAGATGAAGGTATGGTTGCCCGAGAGCTCGGTCTGCAGGTGCACCACCGCGCTCACCCAGTACATGCGCGACAGCAGCGCCTCGAAGCGGGCCAGCCACTGCTCCCATTCGTATTCGATGGCACGGTAACTGGCGCCGAAATGGATCACCTGCGTGTGATAGGTGCCGTCGCAGCGATCGACACCCGAGGCACCGAACATGGCTCGCGGCAGCAACGGAAAGCCGTCATCGTCCGGCAGCGACGCCAGCGCCTCGACGTTCGCGCGCCGGCGTGCCTCGCGGTCGGCATCGTCACCGGCCTGGTCGCGTATGCATCCGTAGACGATCGATTCCTGGTCCACCTGCTTCACTCCGGTCAGAACGGCCACCACCAGGGGCCTTCGAATTCCTTGCGGCAGGACGCCAGCTGCCCGTCATAGGTTTTTGCGCGTGCATCGACTTTTTGGGCAACGTCGATCAGCCACTTCTTGTTCTGGAAAGTCCCGCGCGCGTAGCCGCCCTGCCCTTCGTGGTAGGCGAGGTACAGCCGATAGGCATCGCTGCGCCCGATACCGAGCCGGCGTGCGCTGGTGTCGTGGTACCAGCCAACGAAATCGATGGCGTCCGCAAAATCGTCACGGTCGGCACCGCGATGGCCGGTCGCCTTGCGGTAACCGTCCCAGGTGGTGTCGAGCACCTGGGCGTAGCCGTAGGCCGACGATGGCCGCCGCCAGGGAATGAAGCCGAGCAGTTTGCGTCGCGGCGGCCGGGCCTTGGCGCGGAAACGCGATTCCTGGTGCATGGTCGCCATCATCACCGGGATCGGGATGCTCCAGCGCGACTCGGCATCGTCGGCGGCGTCGTACCAGTTGTCGAACCAGCCGTCCTTTTCGCGGAATATCCCGCAAAGGTTGTCCGGGTTCGAGGGCGGCCTGCTTACGCAACCGGCCAGCAAGGCCAGCAGCAACACCACCGCGATGCGCGCCATCACGGTGCCATCCCCTGTTCCTGCAGCAAGGCCAGCAACCGCGCCTCGTCCCAGGTTTCCACGCCCAGTTCCAGTGCCTTCGCCAGTTTGGAGCCGGCTTCGTCACCGGCAATCACCACCGAGGTTTTCGGCGACACACTGCCGGCGACTTTCGCCCCCAGTGCCTGCAACTTCGTCTTGGCTTCATCACGGGACAGCGAGGCCAGCGTGCCGGTGAGCACCACCGTCATGCCGGCCAGCGGCAGCGATGCGGTGTCCACCGCGACCGGCTCCAGCGCCGGCCAGTGCACGCCGGCCTGCTGCAGCTTCGCGATCATTTCGCGGTTGTGCGGCTGGCGGAAAAAATTCGCGATCGATGCGGCAACCACCGGCCCGACATCCGGCACCTGCTGCAGCCGATCTTCGTCAGCATCCATCAAGGGCTCGATCACGCCGAAGTGCCTGGCCAGGGCCAGCGCCGTCGCCTCACCGACCTCGCGGATGCCCAGCGCGTAGAGGAAGCGCGGCAACGTGGTCGCCTTGCTGGCCTCGATAGCGTCCACCAGGTTCTGCGCGGATTTCTCGCCCATCCGTTCCAGCTCCGCGAGTTGCGCGACGGACAGGCCGTAGATGTCCGGCAGGTGGCGCACCAGGCCTGCATCCACCAGCTGGTCGATGATCTTCTCGCCGAGCTTGTCGATGTTCATTGCCAGCCGCGAGGCAAAGTGGCGCAGCGCGTTCTTCTGCTGCGCCGGGCAGTAGAGGCCGCCGGTGCAGCGCGCGATCGCCTCGCCCTCGGGCTTGATGACCTGCGAGCCGCACACCGGGCAATTCACCGGCATGACCACCGGCTGCGCGTTGGCCGGCCGCCGCTCAGGCACGATGCCGACGATCTTGGGGATCACGTCGCCCGCGCGGTAGACGACCACCGTGTCGCCGATGCGCAGGCCCATGCGCTCGACCTCGTCCATGTTGTGCAGCGTGGCATTGCTGACCGTGACCCCGCCGACGAACACCGGCTTCAGCCGCGCCACCGGCGTCACCGCGCCGGTGCGGCCAACCTGGAACTCGACGTCGAGCAACTCCGTCGTTTCTTCCTGTGCGGGAAACTTGTGCGCCACCGCCCAGCGCGGTGCGCGCGAGACGAAACCGAGCCGCTCCTGCCATGCGATGTCATTGACCTTGTAGACGATGCCGTCGATCTCGTACGGCAGCGTCGGGCGCAACGCCTGCATGCGCCGGTAGTAATCCAGCGCGGCATCGATGCCGTCCGCGGTGACGACGTGCTCGTTGACCCGGAAGCCCCACTCCCGCAACTGCAACAGCACGTCGTGGTGGCTCACCGGCAGCCGGCCGCCATCGGTGGCGCCGACGCCATACGCGTACAAGGCCAGCGGCCGCGACGCCGTCACCGCCGGATCAAGCTGGCGCAGGCTGCCGGCCGCCGCGTTGCGGGGATTCACGAACACCTTGTCGCCGGATTCGCGCGCCCGCCGGTTCAGTTCGTCGAAACCTGCACGCGGCATCAGCACCTCGCCGCGCACCTCCAGCCGTGCCGGCCAGCCGCTGCCGCGCAGGTGCAGCGGCACCGAAGGGATGGTCCGCACGTTGAGCGTGATGTCCTCGCCGGTGTAGCCGTCGCCGCGCGTCGCCGCGCGCTGCAGCACGCCGTCGACGTACAGCACGCTGAGCGCGATGCCGTCGAGCTTCGGCTCGCAGTTATAGGTGACGGCACCCTCGATGCCCAGCCGCTCGTGGACGCGCCGGTCGAACTCGCGGGCGTCCTGGTCACTGAACACGTTGTCCAGCGACAGCATCGGCATTTCGTGGGCAACTTCGGCGAATCCCGACGCGGGCTTGCCGCCGACGCGCCGGGTCGGCGAGTCGGGGGTGACCAGGTCGGGATGTTCGTCCTCCAGCAACGTCAGGCGCCGGAACAGTCGGTCGTACTCGGCATCGGAAACGACCGGCGCGTCCAGTACGTAATAGCGGTAGTTGTAGTCGTCGAGCAGGCGGCGCAGTTCCGCAACTTCCTCGCGCGGAGCGTTGTTGGCGAACAGGTCCGGCGTGCCAGGCCCGCTCATCGCGTCAACCGTTCACCCGCTGCTGCGCCAGCCGCCGGCGCTCGTATTCCATCACCCGCTGGCGCAGGTGCTCGATGGTCTGCTGGGTCAGCGCGCTATGGTGTTCGTCACGCAACTCGCCGCCGGTATCGCGCGCCACGCGACGCGCCGCCTCCACCATCATCTCCAGCGCCTGCCGGCTGTTGGCCGGACCGGGAAGCATCAGGAAGAAACTGACGCCGACGTAGCTTTGCGCTTCCATGGCGTCGATATCGAAGATACCCGGTTCCACGGCATTGGCCATGGAGAACATCGCCAGCGCGTCCTGGGCCCCGCCCTCGTAGCGATGGAAGATGTGGTACTCGCCCCAGCGCATGCCGCAGTCGAGCACCGCCTGCATCAGCAACTTGCCGGACAGCCGCTCGTCGTTGCCCATGACGTGGACGACGATGACCTCCTCCGGCGAGGGCCGTTTGGGCTTCTCCGCAACGTCCTTGCGGGCGGGCGCCAGCGGCCGCTCGCCGGCCCGGGCCGCCTGCTGGCGGCGCGGCAACTCGCCACGCTCGATGATCTCGCGCGCCGGTGCCGGCTCCGCAGCGGGAATCTCGACGTCGCCAAACATGTCGACCTGCTCGATTTTTCTGGCGGCCGCCTTCGGCGCCTGGACCGCAATCGCCGCCGATTCCACCGACCCGACCTGCGGCGCCACCCGGTCACGCCGTATCACGCGCGCACCACCCGAAGGCAACTCCGGGTTGAAGTCATCGTCACCGCGCCCGGCTGCCCCGGGCTTCGCCACGGGCACCTGTGCCGGCGGGGTTGCCTGGCGGGCACGCACACGCCGGATGCCATCGACAACGATGGCGGCGATGACGATCACCGACAGCACGATCAGGATGTGGCGCAACTCCATCGTTGGTTCCCCCGTGTCAGACGGCCGCCAGTTCCGCCGCCTCGTCGACGTCCACCGCCACCAGCCGGGAAACGCCCGGCTCGTGCATGGTCACGCCCATGAGGGAACTGGCCATTTCCATCGCAATCTTGTTGTGCGTGATGTAGATGAACTGCACCTTGTCGCTCATGCTGCGCACGAGGTTGGCGTAGCGGCCGACGTTCGCGTCGTCCAGCGGTGCGTCCACCTCGTCGAGCATGCAGAACGGCGCCGGGTTCAGCTGGAAGATGGAGAACACCAGCGACAGCGCGGTCAGTGCCTTCTCGCCACCGGACAGCAGGTGGATCGTGCTGTTCTTCTTGCCCGGCGGACGCGCCATGATCGCCACGCCGGTTTCCAGCAGGTCCTGGCTGGTCAGCTCCAGATAGGCATGGCCACCGCCGAATACGCGCGGGAACAGGTCCTGCAGGCCCTTGTTGACCTTGTTAAAGGTCTCCTCGAAACGGGCGCGCGTTTCCTTGTCGATCTTCTTGATGGCGTTTTCCAGCGTGGAAAGTGCGTCTTCAAGGTCTGCGTTCTGCGCATCGAGGTAGTTCTTGCGCTCGCTCTGCGCGGCGTACTCGTCGATAGCCGCCAGGTTGATCGGCCCCAGGCGGATGATGCGCTGGGCGATCTCGTCGGCACGTTGCTCCCACTGCGGGATGTTTGCCTCCGCCGGCATCGATGCCAGCACGTCCTCCAGCGTGATTTCTGCTTCCTTGAGCCGCTCGATGACCGTGGCCCGCTGCACCTGCAGTGCCTGCCACTCCATGCGCTGCGATTCCAGGTTGGTGCGCACCGTGTACGCGCCCTGCTCGAAGCGCGAACGCTGCTGCTCCATCTCCCGCAGGTCGTGGTCGACCGCCTCTGAACGCTGGCGCGCCGCCCGCAATTCTTCCTCGACCGCCGCGCGCCGCGACAGGAGTTCTTCCAGTTGCTCCTTCGCCTCGACGACCGGGTCATCGCCGCCGGACAGTTGCGCGGCAAGGAAATCGCGTCGCTCGTCCATCTGCCGCAGCTGCATGGCCCAGCGATCGAGCCCTTGCTGCATGGACGCCTGGCGGGTCTTCAGGTTCTGGATTTCCATCTCGACGCGGTGCGCCGCATCACGGTCGTGGCGGGCCCTCTGGCGCATGTCATCCAGTTGCGCGCGCTGCTCGTCGCGGCGGCGCAGCAGGTCCTCGCGTTCCTTGGAGGAGCCTTCCATCGCATCCAGCGCTTCCTGCAGCAGGTTGCGCGACAGGGTGATCTGCTCGCGTTCTTCCGACTGCTGCCGACGCGTCTCGGTGAGCTCACGCTCGATGCGTTCGTGACGCGCGGTGAATTGTTCGAGCCGGACCTGGCGTGCGCTGACCTCCGCACTCAGGTTGCTGTATTCGCGGCTGACCGCCGACATTTCCCGCTGCGCCTGCTCGCGGGCCTGCTCGCGCTCGCGCAGCAGTTCACGCCCGGCCGCCAGCCGTTCGGCCAGTTCGGCAATGACCGCCTCGCTCTCTTCGATGCGCGCATCGAGTTCTTCCAGTTCCTGCCGGCGCATCAGCAGGCCGCCGGCGGCATCCTTCTCGCCGGTCACCCGCAGCCAGTTCGCGCCGATCCAGATGCCGTCACGGGTCACCAGCGACTCGCCGGCACCCAGTTGCGCGCGGCGTGCCAGCGCATCCGGCAGCGAGTCTGCGGTGTAGACGCCGGCCAGCAGGCCCTGCACGTCGACACCGCCACTGGCGCGCACGCGATCCGACAGGCGCGCGAACCGGTCGCCGCCGGTCACCGTCATCGCGCGGTTCTCGATCAGCATCAGGTGGCCGTGCTGCACGCCACCGAGCACACCGGCCAGCGGATCCAGCCCGTCGACACACACGGCCTGCAGGGTGTCGCCCAGCACGGTCTCAACGGCCTTCTCCCAGCCGCTGTCGACATCGAGGCTCTCTGCCAGCCGCTTGCGGCCGTCCAGCCGGCGCTCGCGCAGCCAGGCCGTGATGCCGCCCTGCACGTCGCTCTGGGCAGCCTGCTGCAGCGCTTCCAGTGAAGCATGGCGGCCCTTGAGTGCCTGCATCTCGCCACGACGCGCATCCAGTTCGCTGCTGGTGCGGTTGTTTTCCTCGCGCTGGCGCGTGATCACCACGCCGATCTCGTCCGCCTGCGCCTGCTGCTGGTCGATGCGCGCCTGCATCTCGGCGACCTGCCGCAACAGGTTCTCGACTTCCTGTGCCAGCGGGCCGGACGACAGCGTCTTCTTCTCCTGCTCCAGCCGCTCGATGCGGTCGTCGAGCATGCGGATGGATTTTTCCAGGTGCTGGATGCGCGACTGCTCCACCTCCGCGCGCTGGCGCGGCTGGGAAGCCACCTGATTGAAGGTATCCCAGGCGATCTGCCACTGGTGCATCCGATCCTCGGCAACGGCCAGCGCCTCGGCGGCTGCCTCGTCGGACATGCGGTGACGTTCGTGCTCGGGTTCCAGCTCCAGCAGCTGCGTGGCGATCTCCTCGATCTGCGCGCGATCCTGCTCCAGGTGCTCGGCCGCTTCGCGCCGGTTGCGCTCGGCCTGGTCGAGTTCCGCCGAGTACTGGGCCTGCTGCTGGCGCAATCCCTCGATGCGCTGCTCGACGCGGGCGATATCGGCACCGATGCCGTAAAAACGGCCCTGCACTTCGTTGAACGCCTCGATAAGCTCGTGGTTCGCCTCGCGGTATTTCTCGATTTCCGCTTCCGCTCGGCGCTGCTCGGCGATCTGCGCCTCGAGTTTCACTTCCAGCTCGCGGATCGCTGCCTCGCGCACGCCGACGTCGGCATCGATATGCTGCCAGCGCAACGCATGCAACTGCGCCCGCAACGTCCGTTCTTCCTCCCGGAATTGTTTGTAGCGCTCGGCAGTGGCCGCCTGGCGCTGCAGGTGGGCGATCTGGCGTTCGAGTTCCTCGCGCAGGTCAGTCAGGCGCTCCAGGTTTTCCCGGGTGCGCCGCATGCGCGACTCGGTCTCCTTGCGCCGTTCCTTGTAGCGCGAGATGCCCGCCGCCTCCTCGATGTAGATGCGCAGCTCCTCGGGCTTGGCCTCGATCAGCCGCGAGATCATGCCCTGCTCGATGATCGCGTAGCTGCGCGGCCCGAGGCCGGTGCCGAGGAAGATGTCGGTGATGTCCTTGCGCCGGCATTTGGTGCCGTTCAGGTAGTAGCTGGACTGGCCGTCGCGGGTCACCTGGCGCTTGACCGAGATTTCCGCGTACTTGGCGTACTCGCCGCCGACCTTGCCCTCGCTGTTGTCGAACACCAGCTCGACCGAGGCCTGGGCCACCGGCTTGCGGGCGCTGGAGCCGCTGAAGATGACGTCCGCCATGCTCTCGCCGCGCAGGTACTTGGCGGAGGCCTCACCCATCACCCAGCGGGCCGCATCGATGATGTTCGACTTGCCGCAGCCGTTCGGACCAACGATGGCGGTCAGGTTGTCCGGGAAGGTGGTGGTGGTCGGGTCCACGAAGGACTTGAAGCCGACAAGTTTGATGCTTTTCAGGCGCATGGCGTCGTTCTTGGGGGTCCCTGGCAGGCGTGCAGAAGGGGCTGTCATGCCCGCCCCGAAAGTTGGGCGGCAGTGTAGCGGAATTACCCCGACGCACACTAACCGTTGTATTTTGCGCGCGCCGACACCCCCATCCCTGCCATTGCACAGGCCACGGAACCGCCCGTATGCATGCCCCGCTCGACACCCTGGCCGCCGGTGCCCGGCTGGTCCGCCAACCCGGCCTCTGGCCCTGGGCACTGCTGCCGCTGGCCGCCAACATCCTGATCTTCGGGCTGGCCATCGGCTGGCTGCATGGCGTGGCCGGCGAACTGCTCGCGGGCCTGTCGGCACTGACTGCCGGCGCCCCCGGCTGGCTGGCCGGGGCCGTCGATTTGCTGGCCGGCCTGGCGCAACTGCTGGCACTGCTGTTGCTGCTGCTGGCGGCCGCCTGGGTGTTCACCGGCGTGCTGCACCTCATCGCCGCGCCGATCAACGGCCTGCTGGCCGAACGGGCCTGGGCACGGCACACGGGGCGTCCCGTGCCGGCCGTACCGCTGGCGAGGATGATCAGGCGGACGCTGGCCCGTTCATGGCAGGCACTGCGCTACTGGGCCGTGCGGGCGCTGGGACTGGGCCTGTTCACGCTGCTGATCGGGTGGATCCCGTTGCTGAACGGCATGCTGCCTCTGCTGTGGTTCCTGTTTGGCGCCTGGATGCTGGCGGTGACCTACCTGGACTACCCGGCCGACAACCTCGGCGTGGACTTCGAGAGCATGATCGCCCGCCTGCACACGCGACGGACCGACGTCCTGGTTTTTGGTGCCGCCGTGTTCGGGCTGACCCTGGTGCCGGTGGTGAACTTCGTGATCATGCCGGTCGCGGTCTGCGCGGCCACCATCATGTGGGCGGATTTTTTCGAGCCGGCGCCGCCGGCTTCAGCAACATCACCAGCGCCGTCGTGACGCAGACGGTGATGACCGCCCACTTGCACAGTGCCGCGCCATTGGCCACCAGCACCAGCGGCGACGAGATGTTCGCGGTGTCGACCACCATGTAAAGGTGCAGCGAGTTTTCGACCAGGTCCGCAAGGCCGGCCGCGAACGGCGCCAGCAACAGCCAGTCCCTCGATGCCGGCACGGCCTGTCGCTCGAAGCCCCGGGCCATGAGCAGCGCCAGCAGCCCGCCGTACCAGAGCGGATGCAGCCAGTCGTAGTAGAAGTGCGCGATGTACGCGGTCTCGACGCCCCGCTGGTACATGTTTTCGACCAGCGTGGCGAAACGCGCGGGCGACAGCGTCGTCTGCATTTCGATGAAGTGCGCGACGCCCACCGGCGCCAGCACCACCATCATCGATACCTGCGACACCAGGAAAAGCACGGCGAAAAAAGCGAGCGCCGACGGCATCGCGGACCCGCTGCGCACCAGCCTGAACAGTCTTGCCAACATGGAAATCCCCCGGAAGTGGTGCCGTGCCGCCGACCGGGTTCGAACCCGGCCTTGTCAACCTTGCCTGCTGCCGCGGATCAGGACCGGCGGTGGCGCTGGTTCCAGGCTTCCTCGATCATCCGGGCGCGCATGATCGAATCCAGCACGATCGCCCGCTGGTGGCCGACGAACTCGTCGATCACCGCCCGCGCCGCCTCGACATCCTGCTGCAGCAGGCTCTCGATCAGCGCCTTGAAGAAGGCCAGCGACGACTGCATCTCGTCGCGGTTGATGTGCAGCGCCAGGTAGAACGCGCGACGGATCGCCGGCTGCATGTTGTCGAGGATTTCCTCGACGAAACTGTTGGCCGCGAAACGCGACGCATAGCCAAGGTACTGGAAGGCGCTCTCGTAGAACTCGTCGACCTGGCGCGCCGCCACCTGCGCCTGCATGACACGGATCAACTCGATGAACGGCGCCAGTTGTTCCTCGTCCACCTCCTCGATCGCCTTGCGCGCGATGAAGTTGAACAGCACCGACATGAACTCGTACAGCGAGCGCACGTGCTCCTCGGACATGTCCTTCACCACCGCACCGCGCCGCGGCAGGATGTCGATCAGGTACCAGCGTTCGAGGATGAGCAGCGCCTCGCGCACCGAGCCTCGGCTGACCTCCAGTTCGCCGGCGATGCGCAGTTCCTGGATGCGGTCGCCGGCCAGCAGGTCGCCGCTGATGATCTGGCGCGCCAGATGCTGGGCGATCTGCTCGGACAGGCTTTCCTGCGCTTTGAATGAAGACATGGGGATTCCGGGCAGAAATGACGGACTGTCCGGCAACTCTAGCGGATCACGGAGTTATTCGTCCAATTGTCGGACGATCGGTATCGGCAATTACCTATTCGGCGATCATGGGGGCAGCCACCACCGGGGCGATCAGTACGCCGCCGGCCCTGCAGCGGCCGCGCCGCCACCCATCGGGTGTCCGGTCTTCTCCAGCGCGTCCTTCACTTCCCGGGGCATGTAGTTCTCGTCGTGCTTGGCCAGCACTTCCTGCGCCTGCACCACGCCATCCGCCTTCAGCACCCCGGTGGCCAGGATGCCCTGCCCCTCGCGGAACAGGTCCGGCAGGATGCCCTCGTAGGTGACCAGCACCGTGGCCGCGCCGTCGGTGACCTCGAACTCGACGTGCAGCGAGTCCGTCGCGCGCCGCACCGAGCCGTCCTTGACCAGCCCGCCGACGCGGATCCGGCGGTCCACCGGAGCCTTGCCGCTGACGATGTCCTCCGGCGAGTAGAAGGCGTTGATGTTCTCGCTGAGCGCCCAACTGGCCAGCCCCACCGCGATGCCGACCAGGGCGAGCACGCCCAGCACGATCAACAGGCGTTGGCGACGAACGGGATGCATGACGGTTACTCCTCGACGGCTGAATCGGATGGCTGCCGGCTGCGCCCCCGGGCGGCGTCCCGGCGGGTGCGGCCGGCAATATCGCGCAACAGGCGGCGCCGGGCCATGAGCGGGATCACTACCAGGGTGACCAGCGCCAGCACGGTCACCCCGTAGGACAGCCAGACGTAGAAACCGTGCCCGTCCATGTGCAGCACATCGGCCAGGGATGCGAATTCCACGTCACTTGCCTCCGGCGAGGTCCTGCACCCAGCGGGTGCCGGCCTCGCGCTCCAGGATGATGTTGCGGGTACGCAGGATGACCACCAGCGCGAAGAAGACGTAGAAGCCCAGCGCAGAGACGACCAGCGGCTGCAGCATTTCCGGGGCCATCGCCGACTTGCCGGTAACCTTGAACGTCGCCGGCTGGTGCAGCGTGTTCCACCACTCCACCGAGTACCGGATGATCGGGATGTTCACCGCGCCAACGATGGCCAGCACGCTGGTCGCCCTCGCTGCCAGTACCGGCGAGGCGATGGCGCTGCCCAGCGCGATGATGCCGACGTACAGGAACAGCAGGATCAGCATCGAGGTGATGCGCGCATCCCAGAACCAGTAGGTGCCCCAGGTCGGCTTGCCCCAGACCGCGCCGGAAAACAGGGCGATCGCGCACAGCACCGCACCCGGCACGGCGATCGCCTGCAGCACGATCTCCGCCATCTTCATGCGCCAGACCAGCACGACGATGCCGCACACGGCCATCGCGAGGTAGCCGCTCAGCGCCAGGCTCGCTGCCGGCACATGCAGGTAGATGATGCGGACGCTGTTGCCCTGCTGGTAATCGGCCGGTGCGAACAGCAGTCCCCAGACCAGTCCGGTGCCAAGCAGCAGCAGCGCGGCAACCGCCAGCCAGGGCAACCACTGGCCGCTGAGATCGTGGAAGTGGCGCGGCGAACCGAGCCGGTGCCAGAGTCGTTCGAGATAGGCCCACATCTTTTTCATTGGCTCACGCTGATGCGCAGCGCTCCCGCGATCGCGAAAGGCGCCAGCGCGATGGACGAAGCGAGCAACGCGCCCAGGATGGCGAGCTGCCCGGTGTACGGCATACCCAGCCCGGCCGCCTCGGCGGCGCCGGCACCGAACACCAGCACGGGTATGTACAGCGGCAACACGATCAGCGCCACCAGCACGCCGCCGCGCGACAAACCGGTGGTCAGCGCGGCGCCGATGGCACCGATCAGGCACAGCACCGGCACGCCGAGCGCGAGGCCGGCCAGCAGCGCGCCGAAAGCATCGCCCTGGATGTTCAGCATCAGCGCCAGCACCGGCGCCACGATGACCAGCGGCAGTCCGACCGTCAGCACGTGCGCCAGCACCCGGGCCAGTACCAGCAGCGACAACGGCGCCGGCGACATCAGCATCTGCTCCAGCGAGCCGTCGTCGCGATCACTGCGGAACAGCGTCTCCAGGGAGAGCAGCACGGCGAGCAGCGCCGCCACCCAGACCAGCCCCGGCCCAATGCGCGCCAGCAGTGCCGGGTCCGGCGACATGCCCAGCGGGAACAGCGAGACCGTGACCACGAAGAAACCCAGCGGGTTCACCAGGTCGCCGCGCGAACGCCAGGCGAGCGCGAGGTCGCGCCGGAACAGGGCGCCGGGCGTACTCATGCCGCCGCCCCCAGCCGCAACGGTCGGGCCGTGATCGCCAGCGTGTGATGGGTGGTGACCAGCACGGCTCCACCTTGTTCGGCATGGCGCGCCAGCGTGGCTTCCAGCGCAGCGACGCCGTCCTTGTCGATGGCGGTGAATGGCTCATCCAGCACCCACAGCGGCGCCTGCTCCAGGTGCAGCCGTGCCAGCGCCACGCGCCGCTTCTGTCCGGCGGACATCTGCGCGACGGACACGTCCTCGTAACCGGCCAGGCCCACGGTCGCCAGCGCGTCGGAGACACTGCTGCGCAGCGCGGCGGCGCGCAGACGGGTCAGCCAGTCGAGGTTCTCGGCGGCGGTCAGCGTCGGCTTCAGGCCTGGCAAATGACCGAGGAACAGCACGTCGGCACGCCAGGGGCGCCCGGCACCGTCCGCCCGGGGGAAAGCGATATCGCCGGCGAAATCCTGGTCCAGCCCGCAGAGGATGCGCAGCAACGTGGTCTTGCCGGCGCCGTTCGGGCCTTCCACACGCACGACTTCGCCGGCGTGCACTTCGACATCCAGCCCGTCGAACAGCGTGCGCCCGTCGCGGATCGCGACGAGACCGGCGGCACGCAGCAGGGGATCGGCAGGCATCGCGGAAAACCGGGTCATCGGGGCGCGGCAGTATATAGCGTGCGCCGCCGGGCCGGTCGCCGCCGGCGCACGACGCGCAGGGGCAATTCGCCGACGACGGGTTCCGGCGCTGTGTTTGCGCCGCTAGAATGGCCGCGCTTCGCCCCGGTGGCACAGTGGATAGCGCGTCCCCCTCCTAAGGGGAAGGTCAGAGGTTCAAGTCCTCTCCGGGGCACCATTTCTCGATTGCTGTTGTTTCTCGATTGCGGTTGTTTCCCGCACGCACGGCGGCGCGCCGCTGCCGGAGCGCAACCCGCGACGCCGCTACCGGCCGCCGGCAAACGTCAGCAGGATCCCCGCCGCCACGCCCGAGCCGATCACGCCGGCCACGTTCGGCCCCATGGCATGCATCAGCAGGAAGTTCTGCGGATTCGCCTCCAGGCCGACCTTGTTCGACACCCGCGCCGCCATCGGCACCGCCGACACGCCGGCCGAGCCGATCAGCGGGTTGATCTTCTGCGTCGAGAACAGGTTCATGATTTTGGCCATGATCACGCCGGCCGCCGTGCCCAGCGAGAACGCAACCAGCCCGAGCACGATGATGCCCAGCGTTGTCAGCTGCAGGAAGGAATCGGCACTGAGCTTGGCACCAACCGTCAGGCCCAGCGCAATGGTGACCACGTTGATCAGCGCGTTGCGCGCAGTGTCTGCCAGACGCTCGACGACACCACACTCCCGCATCAGGTTGCCGAAGGCGAACATGCCCACCAGCGGCGCCGCGTCCGGCAGCAGGAAACCGACCAGCAGCACCAGCACCAGCGGGAACACGATCTTTTCCGTGCGCCCGACCGGACGCAGTTGCTGCATCACGATCCTGCGCTCGGCCTCGGTGGTGAGCGCGCGCATGATCGGCGGCTGGATCAGCGGCACCAGCGCCATGTACGAATAGGCGGCGACCGCAATCGGCCCGAGCAGCTCCGGCGCTAGACGCGCCGTCACGTAGATGGAGGTCGGGCCGTCGGCGCCGCCGATGATGGCGATCGACGCCGCCTGCTGCATCGTGAACTCGAAGCCGGGCACGCCCCACACCGTGAGTGCGACGGCCCCGAGCAAGGTGCCGAAAATGCCGAACTGCGCGGCGGCACCCAGCAACAATGTGCGCGGGTTGGCCAGCATCGGCCCGAAATCGGTCATCGCGCCGACGCCGAGGAAAATCAGCAGCGGGAACACACTGGTCGGCAGGCCGATTTCATAGAGCAGGTGCAGGAAGCCGGTGCCTTCGGCCATGTTGGCGACCGGAATGTTGGCAAGCAGGCCGCCAAAGGCGATCGGCACCAGCAGCAGCGGCTCGAACCCCTTGCGGATGGCCAGGTAGATCAGCCCGAGGCAGACAACGATCATCACCAGCTGCCCGACCGCCATGTGGTACAGGCCGGTGGATTGCCAAAGCTTGAGCAGGATTTCCATCGGTGCCTCAGCCTATCGACAGCAGCAGGTCGCCGACGGCGACGACATCGCCTTCCTTCACCGACACCGACGCCACGATGCCGGCGTGCGGCGCGCGGATCTCGGTCTCCATCTTCATCGCCTCCAGCGTCAGCAGCAGGTCGCCCTCCTGCACGCTCTGCCCGGGGCGGGCGAAGACCTTGAAGATGTTGCCGGCCAGCGGCGCGAGCATCGGCTCGCCATCGGCCACCGGCACCGCGACGGACGCCGCTGCATTCGCTACCGCCGCCGGCGGCACGATGCCGGTGATGTCACCGCCTGCGTTCACCGTCACCGTGTAGGCTCGGCCTTCGACGGTCACCGTGTAGATCTCGTCGCCGTTCGCCGCCTGCGGCGCCTGGCCCTCGCGGCCGGTCGGCACCGGCTCGAACGCCGCCGGGTTGCCGCGGTTCTGCAGGAACTTCAGGCCGATCTGCGGGAACAGCGCATAGGTCAGCACGTCGTCGAGCAGCCGGTCGCCGGTTTCCAGGCGCATGCGCTGCTCGTCGGCCAGTTTGCGCAACTCGGTGGTGAGTTTTTCCATCTCCGGCTGCAGCAGGTCTGCCGGCCGGCAGGTCACCGGCGAGGCGCCCTCCAGCACGCGCGCCTGCAGTGCCGCGTCGAACGGTGCCGGTGCCGCGCCGTATTCACCGCGCAGCACGCCCTGGGTTTCCTTGGAAATGCTCTTGTAGCGCTCGCCCGACAGCACGTTCAGCACCGCCTGGGTGCCGACGATCTGCGAGGTCGGCGTCACCAGCGGGATGTAACCGAGGTCCTTGCGCACGCGCGGGATTTCTGCGAGCACTTCGTCGAAACGCGACTCGGCCTTCTGCTCGCGAAGTTGGCTTTCCATGTTGGTGAGCATGCCGCCGGGCACCTGCGCCACGAGGATGCGTGAATCGATGCCCTTGAGCGAACCTTCGAACTTCGCGTACTTCTTGCGGACGTCGCGGAAACAGGCCGCGATGTCCTCCAGCAGTACCAGGTTGAGCCCGGTGTCGCGGCCGGTGCCGGCGAAGATCGCCACCACCGCCTCGGTCGCCGAATGCCCGTAGGTCATCGACATCGAGGAAATCGCCGTATCGACGTTGTCGATGCCCGCTTCCGCCGCTTTCAGGATGGTCGCCGTCGACAGGCCCGTGGTGGCATGACAATGCATGTGCACCGGAATCACGATCGCCTGCTTCAGCCGCGACACCAGTTCGAACGCGGTGTAGGGCGTCAGCAGGCCGGCCATGTCCTTGATGCACAGCGAGTGCGCGCCCTGGTCCTCGATGCGCCGCGCCAGGTCCACCCACATGTCGATGGTGTGTACCGGACTGACCGTGTAGGAGATCGTACCCTGCGCGTGCTTGCCCTCGCGGATCACCGCTTTCATCGCGCGATCCAGGTTGCGCACGTCGTTCATCGCGTCGAACACGCGGAAGACGTCGATGCCGTTCTTTGCGGCGCGCTCGACGAAGCGGTCGACCACGTCGTCCGCGTAGTGGCGGTAACCCAGCAGATTCTGCCCGCGCAGCAGCATCTGCTGCGGCGTGTTGGGCATCGCCGCCTTCAGCGCGCGGACGCGCGCCCAGGGGTCCTCGCCCAGGTAGCGGATGCAGGCATCGAAGGTGGCGCCACCCCAGGACTCCAGCGACCAGAAGCCGACGCGGTCGAGCTTGTCGGCCACCGGCAGCATGTCCTCCAGCCGCATGCGGGTGGCCAGCAGGGACTGGTGGGCATCGCGCAGGACAACGTCGGTAATGCCAAGGGGCTTCGGGGTCGTGCTCATGGGGCTACTCCGGGCGCGCAGAAGACAGCGGGTCGACGGACGGGGTCAGGGTGCTCGGATCAGGCCTGCCCGCGATGGCGGCGCACCGCCTCGTGGATGACGGCCAGCGTCCGGTCATCGACGCCCGGCCCGGCCGGTGCGGCGACCGGGCCGCGCGGGGTGACGGCCAGCGGCGCGTCCGGCGCGAACCGGGCAACCAGTTGCGACATCAATGTCACGGCGCCGACCAGCATCACCAGAAAGACGAACACGACACCCATGCCGACCAGCATGAGTTCGATACCCTGGGAGAGAAGCGGATTCATGGGCAGGCCCCTGTCGGTCACCACGAGCGGCAGCGTGACCGGTGAGTTCCGGCCTTCAGGCCGCGCAATGTAGCGGGAAGACCCCGCCAAAACAACGAGATTCCGGCGCCTACGATTAATTTCTGATACGGGTAATTCGCAGGCAAAAACCGACACCCGCCGGATTCTTTACGTAACACGTCAGTGCTAAAACACACCCACGCCAAGCGGCAACAGCCAACGCACAAACAACAGACAGGGGTGGCCACCGATGATCAACCAGGACCGGGAGCTACACGAAGCCAAGCGGGAGCTCGACGCGCTGGTGGCGCGCATGCGGCTCACGGATCATGCGCGCGCCTTCCTCGGGTATGCGGATGCCGTGGTGTTTGCCGCGCTGCGCGACCTGCCGCGCCATGAGCACGAGGCGCCGCGGGTACACAGCCTTGATTCGCTGCGAGAAAGGGCCAGCGCCACGCGCTGATCTGCCCTGGCGGGGGCTGCGGCGACGAGACCGCGCCGGAAAACCCGCAGGCAAACAAAAAGGCCGGCAATTACATGCCGGCCTTTTTGTTTGCGGTAGATGGTGCGCCCGGAGAGATTCGAACTCCCGACCACCTGGTTCGTAGCCAGGTACTCTATCCAACTGAGCTACGGGCGCAGGATGTAGCGGTGTCGCAAGAGGCGCGCATTATCGTGAGGTCACCCCGCTCCGTCAAGGCACCCGGGGAAATGTCCGCCGGGGCAAAAACTGTTGGGCAGCGTGGCCGTTTTCAGTATCATGCGCGGCTTCCGGAGAAGTGCCCGAGTGGCCGAAGGGGCTCCCCTGCTAAGGGAGTATATGGGCTAAAACCCGTATCGAGGGTTCGACTCCCTCCTTCTCCGCCAGCATCCCCGAACGCGCCGCACGGCGCGTTTTTCGTTGGTGGCCGACCATGCGATGCCGCCCCGGCAATGCCGGCATCAGGCGAACCCGATCGCCCGGCGCTCGCGGTCCGGCTTGAGTTCGCACTCGCTGGCGAGCATGGCCAGCAGTTCATGCAGCGCGAGATCCTGGCCACTCGCATCGAACTGCTTGCGCACGGTGGCGAAGTCGCCGGGTGCGAGGTTGGCCAGGCGGTCCAGCGACAGGCTGACCACGCCGCGATGTTCCTCCTCGGCAAACACCGAACCGAACTCGCTGAAGAACATGGCAGTGCGCTGCTCGGGCCGGAGGTAACTGAAACCGACTTTGTGCGAGAAACGCCGCAGCACGGCCGGATCCATCTGTTCGATGCGGTTGGTGGTGCAGATGAGCACGCCGTCGAAATGCTCGATCTGCTGCAGCATCTCGTTGACCTGGGTGACCTCCCAGCTTTGCCGGGCATTGGCGCGGCTGCCGAGAAAGCTGTCCGCCTCGTCGATCAACAGCACGGCCTGCTCGTCGGTCGCCTCGCGGAAGGCGGCGGCGATGTTCTGCTCGCTCTCGCCCACCCACTTGCTGAGCAGGTCCGATGCCCGCTTGATCAACAGTGGCCGGTCCAGTTGCCGCGCCAGATGCGCGGCGAGGGCGCTCTTGCCGGTACCCGGCGGGCCGTAGAAGCAGAGCGTGCCGCGGCCGGTACGCGCAAGGTTGACGGCGACCTTGTCCGGGCCGGGGTTGGCATTGACGAAGGAAAGATCGTAGCGCGTCACCGGGACCAGACCGGTATGCGCGGGCTCCATGCCGAGCGCATTCAGGCTGCCGGCGATCGTGCGGTCGAGCAGCGCTTCGTTGGCGGCAACATCGGTACCACCGGCCAGCGTCGCGATCCTTGCCGCGTTGCGCACCAGCGCCGGTGACAGGTTCCCGATGTGTGCCTGGCGTTCGATCCACTGCGGGCTCACCTCCAGCCCGGCCACGGCCTGGGTCAGGATGCGACGGCGCACCGACGCGGGCGGCGTGCGGAACTCGATCGCATAGGTGAATCGACGCAACAGCGCGCGGTCGATGTGACGGATCGAGTTGGAGATCCAGATCGTGGGCACCGGGTTGTCCTCCAGCATCTGGTTGAGCCAGGACTTCATCGGTGCGCTGCGCCGGCCACTACGGCCGCCGAAGAAACCGGCGAACGGATTGTCATCCGGCACCACGTCCTCGAACTCGTCAAACACCAGAATGGCATCGCCGCGCGTGCGGAGCATCTGTTGCACGATGGCGTAATACGCCAGTCGCTCGCCGCCGGACTGCGGGTCTTCCTCGTCCGGCTTGACGATCCGGTAGGCATCGAGCCCGGCCAGCATGGCGATCAGCGACGCACACTGCGTCTTGCCGGTGCCCGGCACGCCGTGCAGCAGGATGTTGATGCCGCGTTCGTTCCGCGCGAGCGCGCCCGGCAACACCTTGACCAGCGTGTCCAGGTGCGCGGCCAGATGCGGCATGTCATCCATGCCGAGCGTCGCCGGCTCGGCCGGGTTGAGAAAGCCGTCGATGAACTCCGCGCGCGTCTCGTACGGATAGACCAGCTTCGCGGTGATCTCGCCGGGCATCTCGATGCGCGATCCGAAATGCTCGTAACCATGGTCGTAGCGCAGGAAGCCGTAGCGCGTCAGGTTGCCCCGGCGACCCAGTGCGGCCACCACAGCGTTCGCCGATGCACCGATCAGCCGGCCCAGCAATTCGCCGTCGCCACGGATGTTCTTCTCGCCACACCGGTCGATGGCATTGGCCAGCATGTCGTTCTGTCGTGTGGTGACCACCAGCTCCAGCAAATCTCGATCCACCTTGTCCAGCGTGACGAGGTCACCCAGCCAGTCGATGTTGCGCCTGCATACCGTGGACACCCGGCCCTTCGACGCACCGCGGGTCTCCTGCAGCATCAGGCGACGGATGTGTTCCGGCCCCTGGGTGCCGGAATCCTCCGGGATCACCTGCAGCCAGGCGAGCAGATCGTCTTCAAGCAGGCTGGAGTCCGGATCGCGTTCCACCAGGCGCAGCGCGTCGGCAAACGCGCGCGGGAATGTCGATGGCGTCGACAGCGCGACCAGCGCCTTGTGGCGCGCGTACTCGTATTCGTGCCCAGCGTTGCCGGAAAGGTTCGGAAACTTGAGTTTGCGGCGTCGACGAGTGGCCATGGGTGCGTCCTCCGGGACTGTGCTGTGAAGGACTGCATCATGCGGCTGCGTCGCGACATGATGTGTCGCGCATGAATGACCTTCACCGTCATACTTTTTGCGCGCAACCCGATCGCGTTCAGCGATACCGCTTCGCCATCCCGTTCGCGGATTCCTTCATCGCGGCGCATCCTCCTGCTTCACGCGCCCGAAACGGTGCAGCGGGTCGATGCGCGGGTCGTCGTGCTCCCGGCTGTTGCAATTTCGCCACGCTGCGGCGAATATCCCGCCATGCACCCACGCCATATCCGCGCAGCCCTGCAGGCCGCCCTCGCCGACACCCGGGTAGTCCTCCTCAATGGCGCTCGGCAGACGGGCAAGAGCACCCTGGCCCGGCAGGTCGCGGCGGAGCGGGGTGGCCATTACCTGACGCTGGATGACCCGGCCACGCTGGCGCTGGCCAGTGCCGATCCGTCGGCGCTGGTGGAGGGGGCGGCGGCTTTCACGGTGATCGACGAGGTCCAGTACGCGCCGGGTCTGTTTCCGGCCATCAAACGGGCTGTCGATATCGATCCGCGCCCGGGGCGCTTCCTGCTGACGGGCTCGGCAAATGTGTTCCTGGTACCCCGGCTGGCCGAGTCGCTGGCGGGGCGCATGGAGATCCTGCCGCTGCATCCGCTTTCGCAGGCGGAACTGGCGGGCACGTCGGCGAACCTTGTCGATGACCTGTTTTCCGGGCAGCCGTGGAAGCCGGGCTCCCTGCCGGTCGACCGGCTCGATGTGTGCCGGCGGCTGCTTGCGGGGGGTTTTCCGGAGGCGGTCGAGCGCAAGAACGCGGAGCGGCGGGATGCCTGGTTCCGCAGTTACATCGCCAGCATCCTGCAGCGCGATATCCGCGACCTGGCGCACATCGAGGGCCTGACCGACATGCCGCGCCTGCTTGGCCTGCTGGCGGCGCGGCCTTCGGCGCTGATGAACATGGCGGAGATTTCGCGGGCGTCGGGCATTGCCCATTCGACGTTGCGCCGTTACCTGTCGCTGCTGGAGGCGACGTTCCTGCTGCAGCCGTTGCCGGCCTGGTCGGCCAACCTGGGCAAGCGGCTGGTGAAGTCGCCCAAGATCCACCTGCTGGATTCGGGCCTCGTCGCTCACCTCGCTGGCCTGACCGACGCGGGGGCGCTGGCGCGTTCGCCGGCCCTGGGTCCGTTGCTGGAAACATTCGTCGTGCAGGAAATTCGCAAGCATCTGGCGTGGAGCGCGCAACCGGCGACGGCCTGGCACTTCCGCAGCGCGGCGGGGCAGGAGGTCGATCTCGTGCTGGAAGCACCGGGGGAACGGATCGTCGGGATCGAAATCAAGGCGACGGCGAATATCGGCGCCGCGGATTTCGGCGGCCTGCGCGTGCTCGCGGAAGCGGTCGGCGACAAGTTTTCAGCCGGCGTGCTTTTCTACCTGGGCGAGAACGTGCTGCCGTTCGGCAAGGGCCTGTGGGCCGTTCCGGTATCGGCGTTGTGGCGGGAAGCGGGCACGCCATGAACATCAGGCCTGTCTGCAATGACAAGGATCTCCGACAACAAACGTCCGAGTGATGATCGAAACCGGAACCACGCCGATCCCTTGATGCGGGGGCGCGGCGTTCAGCGATACCGCTTCGCCATCGCGTTTGCGGATTCCTTGATCGCGGCGCGCAGTCCGGCGGGGGCCAGCACTTCCACGTTCCCGGCGAACCCGAGCAGCCACCAGGTGAGCTGGCTGGTTTCCGGCACCGTCGCGGCCACCTCCAGCGTGCCCTCGCCGAGGTCCGTCAGCGACTGGTCTTCCGACAACGGGGTTTCCAGCAGGTGCTGCCCGGCGCCCTGGTAGAAACGCAGGCGCAAGGCGATGTCGCCGCGGCCGGTGGCGAAACCCAGGCCGTTCTGGGCGGCAAGAAAGGTGTCCAGGTCGAAACCCGGCGGCTCGCGACGCGGCGCATCCTCCTGCTTCACGCGCTCGAAACGGTGCAACGGGTAGATGCGCGGGTCGTCGTACTCCCAGTTGGTGGCCACCAGGTAGGCGACCTGCCCGCGGATGACCAGGCCCAGCGGGTTGAACAGCATTTCCTTCGCTTCGGCCGCACCTCGCGCCCGGTACCAGCCGGTGAACCGCTTGCCCGTGGCCAGCGCCAGATGGATCGCGTCGCGCACGGCAGGCCTGACCCTGGGCCGGCCGAGCGGCTGGGTCGGCTGTACCACGCGCACACAGGCATGCCAGTGGTTCAGGCCAACGCCGGGGATGCCCCGCAGTTTCCGTTCGGCACGGGCGATCTGCGGCGCCAGCGCATCGATCACCATCGGCGGCAGCATGTCATTCAGGCGGTCGCGCACCATCACCAGCGCCAGCGCCTCGGTCTCGGTCATCACCGGGCCGCCGATGCCGGCGCTCTGTGCCGGCCAGCGCCAGGCATAGGCCTGGGCCGTGCGCTTGCCGCCTTCCCCGGCATCGCAATCGCCGCGCCGTTCGATACCGAAACGTGCCGACAACTTGTTCAGGTCACGCACCACCGTGCGCCGGTCCACGCTGTAGCCGAGGCCGCGCAGGCGCTGGTCCACGTCGGCGGTCGAAATCCAGTGCGGCGCCCGCGGGATGATCGACATCATGTCGAGCATCCGTTCGAGCACACCGCCGGATTCCGGGCGGCTGGCCGCACGCTTCGCGGTGCGCGGCTGGCGGGTGGCGGAGCTGGTCATGGGTGTTCTCCGGGCATCGGATGGAGGACCGCCATGATGCCCGCCTTATGCGACAGAACCTGTCGCATGGCCGCTGGCCGGGGACGACAACGGACGCGACGGGTTCTGTCGTGCCCGGAACGCAGCATGAGGGCCACACCGGCCACATCTGCCATCCCCGACCATGTTGAACGCCGACCTTGCACACCTGACCGCCCGCTCCTGCCTGCACCGCCTGCTGCAGGCACTGCGG
>JBKHWN010000116.1:0-37290 GCA_046566505.1 Gammaproteobacteria bacterium | reverse complement strand
GCCCGACCGGCCCGCGCGCGTGGAACTTGTCGGTGGAGATGCCGATTTCCGCGCCCAGGCCGAACTCGAAGCCGTCGGCGAACCGCGTCGAGGCGTTCACCATCACGCTGCTGGAGTCCACTTCGTTGAGGAAGCGCCGGGCCAGCGTGTAGTCCTCGGTGATGATGCTGTCGGTGTGGTGCGAGCCGTATTTGTTGATGTGTGCGATGGCCTCGTCCAGCGAGTCGACGATCTTCACCGCCAGCACCGGCGCCAGGTATTCGGTGTACCAGTCCTGCTCGGTCGCGGCCTTCACCTCGTTGCCGAGCAGGGCGCGCGTGCGTTCGCAGCCGCGCAGTTCCACCTGTTTGCCGTCGTAAAGCACCTTCAGGCGCGGCAGGATGGCGGCGGCAACCGATGCGTGCACCAGCAGCGACTCCATCGCGTTGCACACGCCGTAGCGGTGGCATTTGGCGTTGAAGGCGACGCGCCCGGCCTTGTCGAGGTCCGCCTTCGCGTCGATGTAGACGTGGCAGTTGCCGTCCAGGTGCTTGATCACCGGCACGCGTGCCTCGGCGCTGATGCGCTCGATCAGGCCCTTGCCGCCGCGCGGGATGATCACGTCGACGTACTCGGGCATCGCCACCAGCAAACCGACGGCGGCGCGGTCGGTGGTGTCCACCACCTGCACGGCTGTTTCCGGCAACCCGGCGGCCTTGAGCCCGCCGGCGATGCAGCGGGCCAGCGCACGGTTGGAGTGGATGGACTCGGATCCGCCGCGCAGGATCGTCGCGTTGCCGGACTTCAGGCACAGGCTGGCGGCGTCGATGGTCACGTTGGGGCGCGATTCGTAGATGATGCCGACCACGCCCAGCGGCACGCGCATGCGCCCGACCTGGATGCCGCTGGGCCGGTAACGCAGGTCGGTGATCTCGCCGACCGGGTCGGTGAGCGCGGCGACCTGGGCGAGGCCTTCGAGCATGCCGTCGATGCGCGTGTCGTTCAGCAGCAGCCGGTCGACCATGGCGTCGTCGAGGCCGGCTTTCCGCGCGGCAGCTACATCCCGGGCGTTGGCGGCGAGGATGTCGGCGCGTGCGTGGCGGATGGCCTCGGCGGCGCCGGCCAGCGCGGCATCCTTCTGGCGGGTGGTGGCGCGAGCCACGGCGCGCGAGGCGTCACGGGCGGCAGCGCCGAGCGTGGTCATGTAGGACTGGATGTCCATCGAGGTCATGGCGTGGCATCGCGGATGGCGGCAGGAGGCGCGATTATAGCCGCCGGGCGCGGTCCGGAGGTCCACATCGGTGCCTTGCCGCCCGTACGGGATGGTCGCGGCCCGTTGCGTGCAGATTGTTGTGTTCTGGTATCAGGGGCGGACGTGCCGGGTATAAAAGCCGGATGATCGGCTAGGATTACAAACTTTCCGTCCCTGTTTCCCTCATTCGAAGAAGAACAAAAGCGATGCCGTTGACCTACCAGCAGTACGACCGGACGGCACTCAAGGGAACGCCGAACCAGCATTTCGTAGGGAAGTGGCGAGTCGATTACCTGGCGTTTTCCCTGCCGGAAAACGCCAGCAAACCGCCGTTGATCGTGCTCGGCGGTGCTTTCCAGAACTTCAATTCCTACAAGTTCTGCGTCGAGCGCATCCAGGTGGATTTCCCGGTCATCCTGGTCGACCTGCCGTCACTGGGCAACAACGACCAGTTGGCGCCTGAACTGGGCATGGAGGATCTCGCCGACCTGCTGCACGAGTTCGTTGTGCAACTGGAAATCCCGAAGGCGTCGCTGATGGGGTTGTCACTGGGTTCGGTGGTCGCCAGTACCTTTGCCTACAAGCACCCGCAATTGACGGAGAAGTTGATCGTCGCCGGCATCATCCCGCGTCCGCGCAAGGCGTGGCGGATGCTGCTGGAGGAATCGGTGCGGGTGCTGGACGCGCAGCGCATGCAGGAGTTCGGCCATGCCGTTGTGCTCTATCTGGTGAACTACGGCAAGCTGGACGAGACCGGCATGACGCCGACGGCGCGCCGCCTGTTCCAGCGGCAGATGGCGCATTTCACGGAGAACGAACAGGCACGCTACCGGATCAACGCGGCGCGGTTGCTCGAAGTCGAGGGCATCCTGGGCTACCCGACCTGCGAGACGCTGGTCACCACCGGCGAATACGACAGTTTCACGCTGCCACACGAAAACGGCGCCTTTGCTGCGAAATGCCCGAACAGCAGCTTCGTGCTGATCGAGGGCGCGGACCACCTGCCGCAACTGCAGAAGCGCGACGAATCGCTGGAGCTGTTTTCCGCATTCCTGCGCGGTGTGCCGTTGTCGGAAGTGGCCGGTGTCCGGGTGATTCCGAAAGCCGATATACCGAAGCTGGAACGTCGCGGCCACGAGCGTGTCGTGCCGCGCAATCCGGGCGCACGGGTCAGCGCCGAGTCGATGATCGGCGAGGCCTTCCGCTTCGACCAGCCGGTACGCGTGGTCGATCTGTCGTTCTTCGGTTGCTGCCTGCAACTGCAGGCGCCGGTGCATTCGCTCGCCGAGCACACGCGTGACCTCACGCTGCGCCTTCAGGCGCCGGAGTTCGCCCGTGACCTGCTGGTGTTCGAGTACGACGAGCAGGGGCTGATGCGCTGCATCTTCCTGCACGGGAACATCCAGAAAGCCGAGGAGTGGGCCGCGCTGCTGCGCAACGAGGAGTTCTTCGTGCGCAAGGCGGACAGCCAGAAAACGCCGGGCGGTTGACCCGGCGGTTTTTCAATCGTCCTCGGCGTCTTCCGGTTCCACGTCCGGGAAGCGGAAAAAGGACTCGCGGTAGTAGCGCAACTCGTTGATCGAGTCGCGGATGTCTTCCAGTGCCAGGTGGCGGCTGCTCTTGCGGATGCCGCGCACCAGTTCCGGGTACCAGCGCACCGCCAGTTCCTTCACTGAACTGACATCCAGGTTCCGGTAGTGGAAGAACGCCTCCAGCTTCGGCATGTGCCGCCAGAGGAAGCGGCGGTCCTGGCAGATGCTGTTGCCGCACATCGGGCTGCTGCCGGCATCGACGAAGCGACGCAGGAAATCGATGGTAGCTTCCTCGGCCTTCGCCTCGTCGGTCGTCGAGCGCTTGACCCGGTCGACCAGCCCGCTGCCGCCGTGCT
Source organism: Gammaproteobacteria bacterium (assembly GCA_046566505.1). GTDB lineage: Bacteria > Pseudomonadota > Gammaproteobacteria > Pseudomonadales > JADFDG01 > JADFDG01. The sequence goes on along the minus strand of JBKHWN010000116.1, from coordinate 34,171 downwards.
GGCGGGTGTTCCACTCGTCCATCGCGTTGAGCACGATGTCTTTCTGGTGGACGGCGAACACCGGGCCCTCGGCGAGGATGTTCAGGTGCGAATCGGTGACGATGGTGGCGATCTCGATGATCCGGTCGGTGTCCGGGTTGAGGCCGGTCATCTCCAGGTCGATCCAGATCAGGTTTCCCCGGTGCGCCGCCATTGCCGATCTCCCTCGCAGAAAAAATGCGGGACCCCCCGCAATTGCCGCGGATCATAGCAGAGGCTACCCTGCCGCCGGGCTTCACCCTCTTCCCCCCCCGCACCGCGAGACCCGATGGCCGGCCGCAAACTCACCCGACAGCAAACCGATCGCGTCCGCGCGCAGCAGGACCGGCGTATCGGTCGTCTCAAGGACGGTGCGGCGGAGATCGACGATGCACTGCTCGGCCCCGAGGAGGGCGGCATCGTCAGCGCCCGTTTCGGGCGGCACATCGATGTCGAACCGGCCGCGCCGGCAGTACCCGGCGAAGTCGTGCGCTGCCGGCTGCGGGCCACCAGCGACAATCCGGTCACCGGCGACCGTGTCGTCTGGCGCCGCCAGCCACCGGCGGCGGAAGGCATGCCCGGCGGCGGCGTGGTCGTGGCCCGGCTGCCGCGCAGCAGTGAACTGAAGCGCCCGGACAACTACGGCAAGCTGAAGGTTGTCGCCGCCAACGTCGATAACGTGGTGGTGGTGTTTGCGCCGTTGCCGTTGCCGTCATCGATGCTGCTCGACCGCTATCTCGCCGCCTGCGAGGCGGGTGGCCTGCCGCCGATGCTGCTGCTGAACAAGAGCGACCTGACCGACCAGCCCGGCCATGCGGAGGCCGAGCGACTCGCCGATCTCTATGCGCGCGTGGGCTACCGGGTGCTGCGTTGTTCGTCGAAACAGGCGCATGGGCTGGACCCGCTGCGGGCGGCGCTCAAGGGCCATACCTCGGTGTTCGTTGGCCAGTCCGGCGTCGGCAAGTCGTCGCTGGTCAACGCACTGTTGCCGCAGGCGGCGCTGGAAACGCAGGAGGTCAGCGAGGCTTCCGGCCTGGGCCAGCACACCACGACCACCGCAAGGTTGTTCCACCTGCCGGACGGCGGCGAGCTGATCGATTCGCCGGGCGTGCGCGAATACCAGCTGTGGCATGTGAGCGCCGATGAACTGGAAGATGCGTTCATCGATTTCCGGCCCTGGCGCGGGCAGTGCCGTTTCCGTGATTGCCGACACCTGCGCGAGCCTGATTGCGCGTTGCATCTGGCCGTCGAGCGCGGTGAGCTGTCCGGCGAACGACTCGACAATTTCCTGCGCATTCGCGAAGGGCTGAAGGACGCGCCCGGCATCCGGGAGTGAACGGGGCCGGCGGCGTATTCCTACTGCGGCGCGCGCACCAGCAACGCCACGAACATGGCATCGGCGTCGATGGCCGGGCAGCCGTGCATGCCCTGCTGTGCCAGCGTGAACGCCGGATGCCCGGCAAGGAACGTGGCGACCACGTCCTCGTTTTCCTCGACGCGGAAACTGCAGGTCGCGTACACCAGCCGTCCACCCGGTTTCACCGTTTGCGCGGCTGTGGCCAGCAGTTTTCCCTGCAGTGCCGGCAGGTCGCCAGGACCGGCATAACGGTTTCGTGCGTCCGGGTTGCGCCGCCAGGTGCCGCTGGCCGAGCAGGGCGCGTCGACCAGCACCGCGTCGAAGCCGCCGCGTTTTTCCGCTTCGCGCGGCAGCGGTGGCGGCAATTCGCCCTGCCAGGCGAAGGTGCGCACGTTGTGCAGGTCCGCCTTCTTCGCGCGGCGCGAGATTTCCTCGAGGATGCGCGGGCGGATGTCCGAGGCATGCACGGCGCCGCGCCCCTGCATCAGTGCCGCGATCTGGATGGTCTTGCCGCCGCCGCCGGCGCAGGCATCCCAGATCGTCTCGCCGGGTTTCGGCGCAAGGATGCGGCCGACTTCCTGGCTGGCGCGGTCCTGGATCTCGATGTCGCCGTCGCGCCAGCAGGCCAGGTCATAAATGCCGCGCGGACCGATCACCGCCAGCGCGTTGCCGTCATAGTCGACGTCGTAGCTTTCCTGCAACTCGGCGAGCACCGCCTCGCGTTTTTCCGGGTGGTTCAGGCGCAGCCACATCGGCGGCCGCGTGTCCTGCGCGGCGATGAATTCGCGCAGGGTGTCCTCGCTCCAGCCGCTGGCCGCTGCACGGGCCCGCAGTGGCGCCTCGCAGGCCGGGTCCAGCCCGTGCCAGGCCAGCAGGAAGGGAAGTTCGGAAGCGGCCCGCGACTCGATCTCCGAAAATGCGCGGCCCAGTTTTTCGCCGAGCGTGTATTTTTCCAGTCCGCGCAGCGGCCATTGCTCGCGCCCGTAGCGAGCCATGGCAATGGCCAGCGTGCGATCGAGCGGCAATTGTTTCAGTGCATCGAGGTCGGCGCAGTCCTCCGGCAACGCATCACGGGCCGCCATTGACAGCACGCTGCGCACCAGTCCGCTGTAGCGCACCGCGGCGAAGACCGCTTCGGACAGCGCCTGCCGGTCACGCCGGCCGAGGCGCTTGTCTTCCTTCATGGCCTGGGCAAGGAAACGGTCCAGTTGCCAGGGCGGATTGCCGGCGAGCCAGCGTTGCAGCAGGTCGAGTGCCTGATCGTTGTGGGCGAAGGATTTTTTCACAGGATCGGCAGGCTCAGGGACGGGCTTCGAGGATGCGTACCATCGGCACGGCACGGGTTTTGGGCATGTCGATCCGGTCGTACCAGTCGCGCGGGTTGTGCGCGATCGCGGTGCCGAAGCCAAGATCGCGGAAGTGGCGTTCCATCTTCTCGTCGCTGCCGAAGTGGAAGTTCACGTTGCTGCGCGAGGCCACGGCCAGGGTGTTGCCGAGAAACTTCATCAGCTTGCGGAACGGGTGGTCGTCCAGCAACGGGTAGTTGTCGGTGAGGTAGATGCCGACCGGGAAGCGGGCAAGGACGGCGCGCACGCGCTGCCAGAAGCCGCTGATCGTATCCATGTCGAAATAGTTGACCAGCCCTTCGGTGACGATCAGCAGCGGCTTGCTGCTGTCGAACTCGCGGGCAATCACGTTTTCCAGGCTGTCGGGGCCGTCAACCAGGATGTTGCAGGTGACGACCCTGTGTTGCGCGCTCAGGCTGCCGTGTTCGGCCAGCAGCGCGGCCTTGTCGCGCGCCATGTCCGGCAGGTCGGCCTCGACATATTTCAGTTGCGGGAAGCGCGAAGTGAACCGCCAGCCCCGTGGCGACAGGCCGCAGGCGATTTCCAGCACCTGCGTGACGCCTTCGCCGGTGATGGCTTGCCCGATGAGGTGGTCGATCAGGAAGTGCCGCTGCAGCAGTGACTCGCGGATATTGGTGCCGACGAGCTTGCCGCCGAGGTATTCGAACGGGGTGAGTGCGTTGTAGTAGAACGCGCCCTGCGCGGTGTGGAAGGGTTCGGCCGACAGGCCGTTGCGGTACCAGACATGGCCGGTGTAGTGGGCCGTGAAGCTGATGCTGGAGGTGTCGGTCTTGTCCTGGCGGGTCTGGCCCATTGGCATGGCCTCGTTGCGATTGGCGGCGGCGGCCATATTGCGGTGGCATCGGCGGGCTGGCAATGTCCGTGGTGCACCGATGGGCGTGCGGACGAAACCAGGCGAACACCATGAGCGAGCAAATCGAGTTTTTCTACGATGTCGGCAGCCCCTACAGCTATTTCGCGGCGGCACAGGCCGAGGCGCTGGCGAAAGAGACCGGCTTGCCGGTGGTCTGGCGGCCGTTCCTGCTGGGCGGCGTGTTCAAGGCCAGCGGCAACCAGCCGCCGGTGTCGGTGCCGGCGCGCGCGCCCTACCTGATGAAGGACCTGCAGCGTTGCAGCGCGCACCTGGGCCTGCCGCTGCGCATGCCGTCGCGTTTCCCGCTGAACACCATCCTGCCGATGCGCGCACTGGCCAGCCTGCCGCAGGCGGAACTGCCGGCGGCGTCGCTGAAGCTGTTCCGCGGCTACTGGTTCGACGATCTCGACATTTCGCAGCCGGAAGTGGTGGGCGACCTGCTCGGTGCGCACGCGGTGGCCGAGGCCAACGACGAGGCGGTGAAGCAGAAACTGAAGGACAACAGCGAGGAGGCGGTGAGACGCGGTGCATTTGGCGCGCCGACATTCTTCGTCGGCAACGAGATGTTCTTCGGCCACGACCGCATCCCGTTGCTGAAATGGTGGCTCGCGAATCGTCGCGGCTGACGAAGCGATGGCGGGGCGGCGGAGTCTCCCGCCAGCCCCGCACCATGGCATCTAGCGCCGGGCGAGCATGCCCTGTGCAAGTTGCGCGGCCGTGCTGGCGTGGCCCAGCGCCTCGACCAGCGCCAGCGCGAACTCCAGCGCCGTGCCGGGGCCACGGCTGGTGAGCAGGTTGCCGTCGCGCACCACGCGTTGATCGACGAAGCTGCCGGCCGGCAGCAACTGTTCAAAGCCGGGATAGGCAGTGGCCTTGCGCGCGCCGACAAGTCCCCTTGCGCCGAGGACGACGCCGGGCGCGGCACAGATCGCGCCAAACAGCGCGCCGCGTGCGTCTTGTTCCCTCAGTTGCGTGATCAGTGCGGCCGTGTCGCGCAGGCGTTCGGCGCCGGGCATGCCGCCGGGCAGCACGATCAAGTCGAAGTTCTTGCCGGCGACGTCGGCGTGCAGTGCGTCGGCGACGAGGCGCGTGCCGTTGGCGCAGGTGATTTCCCGCGTGGTTTCGACGCTGGCGACGGTAACGTCGACGCCGGCACGACGCAGTACGTCGATCAGCGTCACCGCCTCGATGTCCTCGGTGCCGTTGGCGACGGGAATCAGCGCTGTCTGTTTGCTCATACGATCTCCTTGCCGGTACCGACCGGCGCCCGTTTGCCGGCGACGCGCAACAACAGCGTCACCATGATGTCCCAGGCGTCGCCCGGGGCCTGTCCCTTGTTGACCTTCTCGGCCTTCGCGCAGTCGGCCAGCAGGGCGCGCAACGCCGGAAGGCGCAGGCGGCGCAGCACCGGCGCCAACGCGGACTGGCGCGAGGGCCAGGCGCCGCAGGACTGCAGGGCCTGCGACTCGCTGCGGCCGGCGGCGACCTGTTCGCCGGCCACCAGCAGCCAGCGCAGGTCGCGCTGCAGCAGGAACAGCAACGGCACGGTGGACTCGCCTTCCTCGCGCAGGCCTTCGAGCATGTGCAGCGCCCGCGCCGCGTGGCCGGCGAGCGCGGCATCGAGCGTGCCGGGGATATCGTAGCGGGCGTTGTCGCTCACCACGGCGGCCAGTTGTCCCGCGTCCAGATTTCCCTTGCCAAACAGCAGCGCCAGACGGTCGATTTCCTGCTGCGCGGCGAGCAGGTTGCCCTCGACACGATCAGCCAGCAGCACGACGGCATCCTCGTTCGCAGTGATGCCGTGCTGCGCGAGCCGCCGCCGGATCCAGTCCGGCAGCCGGGCGCGGTCGACGGGCCAGCACTGCACGATGCCGCCGACCTTGTCGATGGCGCCCACCCAGGCTGCGGACTGCTGCTTCTTGTCCAGCGCGTTCGCGGTGATCAGCAGCACGGTGTCGTCGCCAGGCCGTTCACACCAGTCGGCGATGGCCTTCTGGCCGTCAGCCAGCGGCAGGCGTTCGAGCCGCAGTTCAAGCAGGCGGCGGTCGCCGAACAGCGACAGGCTGCCGGCGGACTCGTGCAGGCGGTTCCAGTCGAAGCCGGCATCGGCATGCCAGATTTCACGCTCGACGCAGCCGCTGTCGCGCGCGGCACGGCGGATGAGGTCGGCGCATTCGAGTTGCAGCAGCGGCTCCTCGCCGAACACCAGCCAGACAGGCTTCAGGCCGCGCCCGAGGGCGTCGGGCAGGTGCTCAGGGCGCAGGGCTTTCATGGCGTTCGGCCGGGCGTGGCGCCACAGCGGCGGGCATGGACAGCCGTCGGTACTGGGTCGCCAGTTGGCGGGCCGCCGTGCGTCGCATCTCGCGGCGCAGCAGCGCTTCCTCTTCGGCGGATCCCATCGGCGATTTCTCGTCGTACCGGTAGGTCCGGTCACGCTGGATCTGCGTTTCCGGGATCAGGACGCTGTTGTCCGCGGTGACCACGCGATAGCGCAGGAGATAGTCGAGCTGGTATTCGGCCGCGTTGGCCGAAATGCCGATGGCCGCCGTGCGCCGCTTCACTTCTTCGCCCAGCAGTTCGATGACCAGCGGCGCCTCGTCGGTGACGGTGGCGCCGCTGTCGGTCAGTGCCTGCGCGACGACGCGCCTGAGTTCATCGCGCTCGCCGCCGTACCAGGTGGTGCTGCCTGCCGCTCGTCCCTGCACGGACTTCCCGATATCGCGCACGGCGACCACGGCCAGTGCTTCGTCGAGTGTCTGGGCGCCGCGCAGGTGGAAACCGCAGCCGGCCAGAAGCATCACGAGCGCGACGAGGATGCCGGCGCCGCGCATGTCAGACCACCACGTTTACAAGTTTGCCGGGCACGACGATCACCTTCTTCGGTGGCTTGCCGTCCATGAACTTCTGCACGTTGTCGTCGGCCAGCGCCAGCTTTTCCAGCACATCCCTGGCGGTGTCGGCGGCAACGTTGAGCTTGCCGCGCAGCTTGCCGTTGACCTGCAGCACGATTTCCAGCGTCGAACGGACCAGCGCCGCCTCATCGGCCTTCGGCCAGGCGGTATCGATCACCTGCTTGTCGTGGCCCAGTGCCTGCCAGAGCGCATCGGTGATGTGCGGGACGATCGGCGCCAGCGACAGCACCATGGCCTCCAGTGCTTCCTGCACCACCGCGCGATCCTGTACCGTCGCCGGCTGGAATTTCTGCACGGCGTTGGCCAGTTCCATCACTGCGGCGATCGCGGTGTTGAAGGTGTAGCGGCGGGAAATGTCGTCACTGACCTTGGCAATGGTTTCGTGCGTCTTGCGGCGCAGGTCGCGTGCGGCATCGCCGAGTGTCGCGACATCCAGCGCCGGCGCGCTGCCCTGTGCCACATGGTCGCCGACCATTTTCCACAGGCGCTTGAGGAAGCGCTGCGCGCCTTCGACGCCGGCGTCGGACCATTCCAGCGACGCGTCCGGCGGCGCGGCGAACATCATGAAGAGGCGCACGGTGTCGGCGCCGTATTTCTCGATCATGCCCTGCGGATCGACGCCGTTGTTCTTCGACTTGGACATCTTCTCGATGCCGCCGAAGTTCACCGGCTGGCCGTCCGACACCAGCCAGGCTTTCGTGACCTTGCCGTGAGCGTCGCGCTCGGCATCGACTTCGACCGGGCTGAACCAGTGCTTGCCGCCTTTCTCGTCCTCGCGGTACCAGGTGCCGGCGACCACCATGCCCTGCGTCAGCAGGCGCTTGAAAGGTTCGTCCGAGTTCACCAGTCCTTCATCACGCATCAGCTTGTGGAAGAAGCGCGAGTACAGCAGGTGCAGGATGGCGTGCTCGATGCCGCCGATGTACTGGTCGACCGGCGTCCAGTAGGCGGCGCGTTTGTCCAGCATGCCGGTGGTGAGGTCGCGGCAGGCGTAGCGCGCGTAGTACCAGCTCGATTCCATGAAGGTATCGAAGGTGTCGGTCTCGCGCTCGGCGTCGCCGCCGCAGGACGGGCACTTGCAGCGGTACCACTCGGGCATCTTCTTCAGTGGCGAGCCGTCGCCGGTGACGGTGACGTTCTCCGGCAGCACCACCGGCAGGTCCTTTTCCGGTACCGGCACCGCGCCGCACTTGCCGCAGTTGATCACCGGGATCGGGCAGCCCCAGTAGCGCTGGCGCGAGACACCCCAGTCGCGCAGGCGGTAGTTCACCTTCACCTCGCCGATGCCGCGCGCGCGGAAATCGTCGGCGATCCTGCGGAAGGCTTCCTCCGAGCTGAGGCCGCTGTATTCGCCGGAATCGAACAGCACGCCTTTTTCCGTGTACGCGGCGTTGTCGATCACATTGTTGCAGTAGCGCGCCCATTCTTCCGCGGCGACGGCGTCGGCGCCGCAAGGGGAGGAGGCGGGTTGCCCCTCACCCCCGGCCCCTCTCCCCGCAGGGGAGAGGGGGGAAGGGACAGACCTGCTCCCGGCGGGAGAGAGGGGGGAAGGGACAGACCCGCTCCCTGCGGGAGAGAGAGGGGAAGAGACAGACCCGCTCTCGGCGGGGGAGAGGGGGGAAGAGACAGACCCGCTCTCGGCGGGGGAGAGGGGGGATGGGGCAGGTTCTTGCCCCTCTCCCCGCCGGGGAGAGGGGTTGGGGAGAGGGGTCGGTGAGCGGGGCAGCAGTTCCTCCGGCGCGATCACCACCTTGACCGGCAGCCCGTACTTCTTCGCGAACTCGTGGTCGCGTTCGTCGTGCGCCGGCACGCTCATCACGGCGCCGGAGCCGTACTCCATCAGCACGAAGTTGGCGATCCATACCGGCACTTCCGCGCCGGTGACCGGGTGGATGGCGTACTCGCCGGAGAACACGCCCTTCTTCTCCATCGTCGCCATGTCCGCCTCGGCGACCTTGCCCATGCCGCACTCGGCGACGAAGGCGGCCACGGCCCCTCTCCCCTGGCCCCTCTCCCCGGGGGGGAGAGGGGTCTCTTGCGCCAGCCCCTCTCCCCCGGCGGGAAGATCCGGTGCGTGCAATAGCCCCTCTCCCCCCCGGGGAGAGGGGTTGGGGAGAGGGGATGCATCGCGTTCCGCGGCGCGCTTTGCGATCGGGTGCTGCGCGGCGACGGCCACGTAGGTCACGCCCATCAACGTGTCCGGACGCGTGGTATAGACGGTGAGTTTTTCGTCGCTGCCTTTCAGCGCGAAGGAAAACTCCAGGCCCTCGCTGCGACCGATCCAGTTGCGCTGCATGGTGCGCACCTGCTCGGGCCACTCAGTGAGCTGGTCGAGGTCGTTGAGCAGTTCATCCGCGTAGTCGGTGATCTTCAGGAACCACTGCGGAATCTCGCGGCGCTCCACCGGCGCGCCGGAGCGCCAGCCGCGGCCGTCGATCACCTGCTCGTTGGCGAGCACGGTCTGGTCGACCGGGTCCCAGTTCACCACCGAGTTCTTCTTGTAGACGATCCCTTTCCGCAGCAGGCGGGTGAAGAACCACTGCTCCCACCGGTAATACTCGGGGTGACAGGTCGCGATCTCGCGCGTCCAGTCATAGCCGAAGCCGAGCCGCTTCAGCTGGTCGCGCATGTAGGCGATGTTCTCGTAGGTCCACTTCGCGGGCGGCACCTGGTTCTTGATCGCGGCGTTTTCCGCCGGCAGGCCGAAGGCGTCCCAGCCCATCGGCTGCAGCACGTTTTTCCCGTTCATGCGCTGGAAGCGCGCGATCACGTCACCGATCGTGTAGTTGCGCACGTGCCCCATGTGCAGCCGGCCCGACGGGTACGGGAACATGGACAGGCAATAGAACTTTTCCTTCGTCTCGTCCTCGCGGACCTCGAAGCTGCGTTGGTCGGCCCACTGCTGCTGCACGGCGGGCTCGATGAGTTCAGGGCGGTACTGTTCTTCCATTGCGGGGCACGGCTCCGGTCGCCGACAGCGGCGAAGAGGCCCTGTTGTCAGCGGATTGGGACGGGATTCACGAAGCGGGCAAGGATACCCGAGCGCCGGTATATGCCGGTAGCGCGCATTGCGTATGATCGGGCAGCGCCGGGGCAGCCGGGTCCTGCAGGCCGAAGTGGAGAGGACGGTGATGAGCAAGACGGACAACGAAGGCGAGTTGGTCCACTGGCTGAAGGATGAGCTGGCGCTGGTGTCGGCCTATCTGGGCGACACCGCGAAGCACGACGTGCAGCGCGTGAAACAGGCGATGGCGGAGATCCGTCGCGCCGTCGGCGACTGGCTGTTGCTCGACGCTGAGGCGCTGCGCCTGAAGGTGGCCGAGGTGGCACGGCACGACGAGGTGCCGGAACTGGTCGCCTTCATGGAGCGCATCGACCCGGACCGGCCTTTCCTGATGGCCGGCGACCGCCTGTTGGCGGGCACTTACACCTGTCTGGTGTGTGGTGAACCGCAGGTGCTCGCAGAGAGCGATGCCCTGCAGCCGTGCCCGCACTGTGGCGGCGAGTTCTTCCAGCAGGCCTGACTTCAGGTTCGACTGCGGATCCGGCTCACGTCGGACCCGCAAGGACCCGGCGGCGCCACAGCGCGTTGCCGGCCACCGCCAGCAGCCCCAGTACCAGCGGCCATTCGCCCCACCACATAAAGGGCGTCGCGCCCTGCATGGCCCGGTATTCGCCGCGCAGCACCGTGCGCTCGAACTGCGGGGCCATGGCGCGGATCCGGCCGGCCGGATCGACGATGGCGGTCAGCCCGGTATTGGTGCCGCGCAGCAGCCAGCGACCGGTTTCCAGCGCCCGCATGCGGGCGATCTGCAGGTGCTGGTGCGGCCCGTGGCTGCCACCGAACCAGGCGTCGTTGCTCAGGGTCAGCAGCGCATCGGCGCGCATCGCGTGCCGGCGCACGTAGTCCGGGTAGACGATCTCGTAGCAAATGAAGGTTGCCAGGGCCGTGTCGCCCGCCGGCAGCGGCGGCTGCCCGTCGCCACCGCGGCTGAAGCCTTCCAGCGGGATCTGCGGCAGGCTGAAGAACGGCGCGATGGCGCGGAACAGCGGCGCCAAGGGCACGAACTCGCCGAAGGGAACCAGCCTGTCCTTGTGGTAGATCGCCGGTTCGTCGCGCAGTGCGACCACGCTGTTGTGGAAGACGTGGTCGCCGTTGATGCGGGCCACGAACGGAATGCCGGTGATGAATGTCGAACCGCTGGTCCGCGCCCGGTCCTCGATCACTGCCAGCAGATCGCCGGACTCGTGCAGGAACATCGGGATCGCCGATTCCGGCCAGATGACAACATCGCGGCCCCACTCGCTGGCGCTCAGTTCAAGGTAGATGTCGATGGTCGGCTGCTGCATCTCGAGCAGCCATTTTTCGTCCTGCGGAATGTTGCCCTGGACCAGGCTCACCGTGCGCGGCGCGCCGGCGGCGGTGGTCCATGACACCTGCGACAGCCCCCAGCCGCCGCCCGTTGCCAGCAGGATCGCCAGCGCCGCGGTAATGCGCGCCCGCCGGGTGCCCCTGGCCAGGTCGACCAGCAGCACGGCCAGCGCCAACACCACGGCGCTGACCAGCAGCACGCCGCCCAGCGGCGCAAAGCCCGCCAGCGGCGTGTCGAGGAAGGCATAACCCTGATCCAGCCAGGGGAAGCCGGTCAGCAGCCAGCTGCGCACCCACTCCGCCAGTACCCAGAGCACGACGAACAGCAGCGGGCGCAGTGCGCCGCGCGCCAGCCAGGCGTAGAGCGCCGTCCACCAGACGAAGAACAGCAGGGTCAGGAAGGCGGCGAACAGCACCGTGAGAAAGAGCGCCGTCCACACCGGCGTGTTGCCGTAGGTGTGTATCGACACATACACCCAGTTGACACCGGCCAGCCAGAAGCCGAAGCCGAACCAGGCGCCGCGCAGTGCTGCCTGGCGCGCATCGGTGCCGCGCAGCAGCAGGTAGAGCGCCAGCGGCGACAGGATGGCCAGCGGCCAGAAGCCGAAGGGTGCAAAGGCCAGCGTGTTCGCCGCGCCGGCAAGGGCAGCGGCGAGGTTGTCCCGTGCGGGGAGGAGACGCCGGAGATTCACGCGTTACGCGTCACTTGCAGCAGGCGGACGCTGCGGGTGTCGGCATTGAGCACGGTGAACACGAGGTCGCCGATGGTGACGCTCTCGTCACGCGCGGGCAGCCGCCCGAACTCCTGCACCACCAGGCCGCCGATGGTATCGAAATCCTCGTCGGGCAGTTGCGTGCCGAAGTGCTCGTTGAAATCCTCGATCGGCAGCAGGGCCTTCACCACCCACTGGCCCGGCGCCATTTCCTTGATGGTGTATTCCTCTTCGTCGACATCGTGTTCGTCCTCGATCTCGCCGACGATCTGTTCGAGCACGTCCTCGATGGTGACGATGCCGGCGACGCCGCCGTATTCGTTGATGACGATCGCCATGTGACTCTTCTTCTGCCGGAAATCGCGCAGCAGCGCGTCCAGCCGCCGGCTCTCGGGCACGAACATCGGCGGGCGCAGGTAGTCCTTGATCGCAAAGCGGTCCAGGCGGCCCTCGAAGCACGCGGCCAGCAGGTCCTTGGCGAGCAGCACGCCGAGCACGGTGTCCGGGTCGTCATCGTCCACCACCGGGAAGCGCGAGTGCGCCGACTCGATCACCAGCGGCAGGAAGTCGGCCGGTGTCTGGCTGGCCTTCACCACCACCATCTGCGGGCGCGGGATCATCGCCTCGCGCACCTGCATGTCGGCGATGCTCAGCGCGCCCTCGATGATGCCCAGTGCTTCCGGCCCGAACAGGCCGCGCTTGTGGCAGGCGCGCAGCACCTCGACGAGGCCTTCGCGGTCGCGGGGTTCGCCGGTGATGAAATCGGAAAGACGGTCCAGCAGGGATCGAGGGTGCGGTTCGTCGCTCATGTGTTGGTGTCGTAGGCCCGGCTGCAGCCGGACAGGTTGCCGGGCTGAAGCCCGGCCTACGTTTCCTCCGGTTGTGTTTCGTAGGGATCGGGAAAACCCAGGGTTTGCAGCACGGCGATCTCGACGGACTCCATGCGTGCGGCATCGCGTTCGTTCATGTGGTCCATGCCCAGCAGGTGCAGCACGCCATGCACGACGAGGTGCGCCCAGTGCGCACCGGTGTCCTTGCCCTGTGCGCGCGCCTCGCGCTGGACGGTCTGCGCGCAGAGCACTATGTCGCCCAGCACGCGTACTGGCAGTTCCACGTCAGCAGGCATGTCGAACGGAAAGGACAGCACGTTGGTGGCGTAATCCTTGCCGCGGTACTCGCGGTTGAGCGTGCGCATCTCGGTCGGGCCGGCGATGCGCAGTGTCAGCTCGACGGGTTGCTTCCCGTCGACCCGGCCGGCCAGCGTTGCGCTGATCCATCGGGCCAGCAGGCTCTTCGGCGGGATGTGCGCTGCACGGCTGTGCTGCTGCACGTCAAGGCGCAGTGCAGGCGCTGCCGGCACGGGCGAGGCCGCAGCCGGCTTACGGGCGCGACGAGTCGTGGTCATGGCGCTCGTAGGCTTCGACGATTTTCTGCACCAGCGAATGGCGGACCACGTCGCGGGACTCGAAGACGGTGAAGGCGATGCCCTTCACGTCCTGCAGCACCTTCATCGCGTGCACCAGGCCGGATTCGGTGCCGCGTGGCAGGTCCACCTGGGTGATGTCGCCGGTGATCACCGCCTTCGAGCCGAAGCCGATGCGGGTCAGGAACATCTTCATTTGCTCGCGAGTGGTGTTTTGCGACTCGTCGAGGATGATGAAACTGTTGTTCAGCGTGCGCCCGCGCATGTAGGCCAGCGGCGCGACTTCAATCACCTGACGGTCGAGCAGCTTGGCGACGCGCTCGAAGCCGAGCATTTCATACAGCGCGTCGTACAGCGGGCGCAGGGAGGGGTTGATCTTTTCCGACAGGTCGCCGGGCAGGAAGCCGAGTTTTTCGCCGGCTTCGACCGCCGGGCGCACCAGCAGGATGCGGCGGATGTCGTCGCGCTCCAGCGCGTCGACGGCGGCGGCAACCGCGAGATAGGTCTTGCCGGTACCGGCCGGGCCGATGCCAAAAGAAATGTCGTGGTCGAGGATGCGCTCGACGTACTTCACCTGGTTCTCGCCGCGCGGGCGGATCCAGCCGCGGCGGGTGCGCAACACGGCGCGGTCCTCGCCTTCGGGGCGGCCGCGCACGCTGGATTCCTGAAGCTGCAGGTGGATGTCGTCGGGGGTGAGTTCCTCGCCGTCGGCGGTCTGGTCGTACAGCCGTTCGAGCAGCCCGGAGGCGGCGCGTACGGCGCCGGCGTCACCGGAGAACTGGAATTCGTTGCCGCGGTTGCGGATGTCGACACCGAGCCGGTGCTCGATTTGCCGCAGGTGTTCGTCGAGGCGCCCGCAGAGCACCGCCAGGCGGCGGGCATCGTAGGGCTCAAGGGTCAGGCTGGCGGTCTGGGGGCTACTGTCCAAGGTGGGTGCCGCAAGGCGGTGGCCATCGGGAGGGCCATGTTAGCGGCGGGCGGCGCGGGCTGCCACCGTACCCTGACCAGCCCGTATCCCGGCTCGCGGCGGCTGACCATAATGCCGCCCAACCCGCCCGCCGTGGTGGCCCCTGGAGGTATCTGCGACATGAGTTTTGACGACATCCTCGCGCCGCCGGGCGGCCGGCTGGCCGACACCGGCTGCCTGAAGCGGCTGGAGGCAACGGCATGAGCGGCATGCTCGAACGCGTCCTGCCGGCCGTGCTGGCACAGCCGCTGCACGCGGCTGCCGGGCTGGAGCTGGTGTCGGCGGGCGACGGCCGCGCCGAGATCCGTTACCAGGTCAACGACACCACCGCCAACCCGCAGGGCATGCTGCACGGCGGCATCGTCACCCTGATGCACGATGTGGCGGTGTTCCTGGCGGTCGCCACGCTGCTGCCGGCCGACAAGTACGCGGTCACCTGCGAGACGCATGTGTCGATCCTGCGTCCGGCCAATCGCGGCGAAACCATCGTGGTGCGCGGCACGGTGGACCGGCTCGGCCGCACCTTGGCCTTCATGCGCAGCGAAACGTACGCGCGCGATGCGACGGGCAAGGAGCGCCTGATCGCCACCGGTTCGCTCACCAAGGCGGTGACGGCGGCCTGAGCGATCCGCGCGGCTGGCCACTACTCGATCACGGCGACCGATTTCACCTGGGCGAATACCGCGCGTCCCGGCACCAGCCCGAGGGCGTCGGCCGAGCGCGCGGTGACGCGGGCCAGCAACGGCGTGTTGCCGGCCCGCAGCCGGACGAGCACCTGTGCCGGGTGGTGGTCCGCGACCAGCGACTCCACGGTGACGGGCAGTACATTGGCGATGCTGGTGTCGTGGTGTGCCGCCAGCGCGATGCTCACGTCCCGTGCCAGCACGCGCACGCGCAACGGCTTGCCGAGCGGCAGGCCGGCGTCGCGCACCCACAGGCTGCCGTCTGCGAACGCCGCGCGGGCCAGTTGCCAGCGCCCGTCGCGCTCCGCGATGCGCGCCTCCAGCACCACGCCGGCCTCGTCGTCGCGCTGGAAGGGCAGGTCGTGCCGCGAGGCGAGTTCCCGGAAGGTCCCCGCCGCGAGCACGCGGCCGTTGTCCATCAGCACCAGGTGGTCGGCCAGGCGCATCACTTCCTCGACCGCGTGGCTCACGTAGAACACCGGGATCGACAGCGTCTCGTGCAGGCGTTCGAGGTAGGGCAGGATCTCGCGCTTGCGCGCCGCATCCAGCGCTGCGAGCGGTTCATCCATCAGCAGCAGTTGCGGGCTGGTCGCCAGCGCCCGCGCGATTGCCACGCGTTGCTGCTCGCCGCCGGACAGCCGGTCGGGCCTGCGTTCCATGAGGTGGCCGATGCCCAGCAGGTCGACCACCTCGTCCGGCGCGATGCGCCGTGCAGCCGGCGGTACGCGCTTCAGGCCGAACTGCAGGTTGTCGTGCACGCTGAGGTGCGGGAACAGCGCCGTGTCCTGGAACACGTAGCCGATCGGTCGCCGGTGCGTGGGCAGGTTGTGGTTCGCGTCCTGCCAGGGCGCGCCGTTCACGCGCAGTTCGCCTTCGGCACGCTCCAGCCCGGCGATGCAGCGCAGCAGGGTGGTCTTGCCCGAGCCGGACACGCCGAACAGCGCGGTGACGCCGCGCCCGGGCAGGTGCAGGTCGACATCGAGGCTGAAGCCGGCACGGGTGAGCAGGAATCGTGCGTCGATGCCGCTCATGGATGCACCATCCGGTAGCGTCGGTTCAGCGCGTACACCGTCAGCAGCAACAGGAAGGAGGCGGCGAGCAGGCCGCCGGCCAGCACGTGCGCCGAGGCGTAGTCCATGGATTCGGCGTGATCGTAGATGGCGATCGACAGCACGCGCGTTTCGCCGGGAATGTTGCCGCCGACCATCAGCACCACACCGAATTCGCCGACGGTGTGCGCGAAGGTCAGTGTGATCGCGGTCAGGAAGCCGCGGCGCGACAGTGGCACCACCACGTTGAGGAAGGTGTCGAGCGGGCCGGCGCGCAGCGTGGCGGCGGCATCGGTCATGCGCCGGCCGACGCCGGCGAAGGCGTCCTTGAGCGGCTGCACCATGAACGGCAGCGAATACAGCGTCGAGGCGACCACCAGTCCGGCAAAGGTGAATGCGAGATGGTGCAGGCCGAGCGATTCCAGCGTGCCGCCGACCGGCCCGTGCGGGCCGAGCGCGACCAGCATGTAGAAACCGAGCACGGTCGGCGGCAGCACCAGCGGCAGCGCGACCACGGCTTCGACGGCGACGGCGGCACGCGAGCGGGTGCGTGCCAGCCACCAGGCCAGCGGCGTGCCGAGCAGCAGCAACACCAGCGTGGTGATCGCCGACAGTTCGAGCGTGGTTTTCAGGGCGAGCCAGTCGGCGGTGGACATCGGTCAGTTACCGCCGCCTTGTCCGCCGGGCAGCAGGAAGCCGTAGCGACGCAGCACCGCGCGTGCCGGTTCGGTCCCCATGTGGTCGGCAAAAACCTGCGCGAGTGCGTTGTCGCGGGCGCGCCGGGTGATGACGAAACCCTGTTCCAGCGGTTCGTGCCAGTCGGCGGGAACCAGCGTCCAGGCGCCCTTGCCCTTCATCGCCGGGCTCAGTACCAGCGACAGCGCGACGATGCCGGCGTCGGCGGCGCCGCTGTCGACGAACTGCGCGGCGTGCGCGATGTTCTCGCCGAACACGAGTTTCGGTTCCAGGGCCTGCCAGACGCCCTGGTGTTGCAGCGCTTCCTGCGCGCGCATGCCGTAGGGCGCGTGCTGCGGGTTGGCGATGGCGAATTTCCGGATCTTCTTGTTCGGGAACTCCGCGAGGGGCGTGTTCGCCAGTCGGGGGTCGAGGCTCCACAGCACGAGGCGCCCGGTCGCGTAGGGACGCACCTCGCTGCCGGCGAGCCCCCGGTTCGCCAGTTCCCGCGGATAGGCGATGTCTGCGGAGAAATACAGGTCGAACGGCGCGCCGTTCGCGATCTGGGCGAGGAACTTGCCGGAGGAACCGTAGACCACCTCGACCTGCGCGCGTGGATGTTGCCGGCGGAAATTTTCCACGACTTCGTCGAGCGCGAAACGCAGGTCGGAGGCGGCGGCAATCGTGATCTTCCCGGCGCCGGCTTTTCCGGCGCTACTGCCGTCGCCCGCATGGGAAAACGGCGCCGGCACGCACAGCAGCAGCACCGCAAGCAGGGTGTGCAGTAAAACCGACGGCGCCGGCTGGCGGATCATGCCGGCGCTCCTGTGACCGGCGAACAAGGCACCCGGGTTCATCCCGGCACCGCCAGGATCACGTGCGAGGCATTGACCAGGGCGGTGACGGCGGTGCCTTCGCGCAGTTGCAGTTCCTGCACGGCGTCGTGGGTGACGATGGCGACGAGCGTGCCGCCACCGGGCAGCGCGAGCCGCACCTCGGCGTTCACCGCACCGGCGGTGATGTGCTCGACGGTGCCGGCGAGGCGGTTCCGTGCCGACACGCGAAGGTTCTCGCCGGTGGCCAGCACCACCCAGGGCGCCTTGACCAGCGCCACCACGTCCTGCCCGACGGCCAGGCCCAGTTCGCCGGTGCTCTCGTGGGTGATCGTGGCGCACAACGGCGTGCCACCGGGCAGCAACAACTCGATTTCGTCGTTGACGGCGCCGCGGTGGATCGCCTTCACCGTGCCGTGGAACTGGTTGCGGGCCGAGGTTTTCATGTTGAGTCTCCGGATCAGGGTCAACGGCTCCAGGTCGCCGTCCAGTGCCCGGCAGGCGTCGTCCATGAAGCGCCGGTGTGCCCGGGCGATGGCTTCGAAAGCCGCGATGAAGGCCCGTCCGCGTCCGGTCAGCCGGGTGCCGCCGCCGCCCTTGCCGCCGGTCTCCCGCTGCACCAGCGGTTCGCCCGCGAGGTTGTTGATGGCGTCGACGGCGTCCCAGGCGGCCTTGTAGCTCATGCCCATCTCGCGGGCCGCCGCGCTGATCGAGCCGTGCCGGTCGATCAGTTGCAGCAGGGCGATCCGGCCCTCGCCGGCTGCCGGGTGCGTGCCCGCCAGATCGGCCGTCAGCCAGAACTGGCCCTCGATGCGCAGGGAAGGGGTGGGAGTCACGGGCGGGTTCCTGGCGGGTGGCTGGATGAGCGTTATATCCGGTGGGGAATAACGCTAGGTGCGCCTCGTGTCCCGGGTCAAGCCGGGGCACGGATGATGTTGACGGGGATCAAGCGCTGGGCGGGACGCCGTTGCTCAGGCTGGGCCCCGCCCCGCGCAGCGAATGCGGCATCGCCTCGGTGATGGTGACGTCGACGAATTGCCCGATGAGGCTGTCGTCCGAGGAACTGAAGTTCACCACCCGGTTGTTTTCCGTGCGCCCGCGCAACTGGCCGGGGTCCTTCTTCGAGACTCCCTCGACCAGGATGCGCTGGCGGCTGCCGACCATGCGGCGGCTGATCTGCATCGCCTGCTGGTTGATGCGCTCCTGCAGGATGGCCAGCCGCTGCTTCTTGGTCGCCATGTCCACCGGGTCGTCCAGTTCCGCTGCCGGCGTGCCGGGACGCCCGCTATAGACGAAGCTGTACGACGCGTCGAAACCGACCTCGGCGATCAGGTTCATCGTGTCGATGAAATCGGCGTCCGTTTCGCCGGGGAAGCCGACGATGAAATCCGAACTGATCGAGATGTCCGGCTTCGCGGCTTTCAGCTTGCGGATGGTCGCCAGGTAGTCGGCGGCGATGTGGTTGCGTTTCATCGCCGCGAGGATGCGGTCAGAACCGCTCTGCACCGGCAGGTGCAGGTGCGCGACCAGTTTCGGCAACTCGCGGTGCGCTTCGACGAGCGCGTCGGTGAACTCCAGCGGGTGGCTGGTGGTGTAGCGCAGCCGGCCGATGCCGTCGATGGCGTGCACCGCGTGCAGCAGGTCGGCGAAATCGGCGCCGGCATCCGGCCGGGCGGCCGGTTCGCGCCAGGCGTTCACGTTCTGCCCGAGCAGCGTCACCTCCTTCACGCCGAGCGAGGCCAGGTGGCGCACCTCGGCGAGCACGTCGGCCATGGGCCGCGAAATTTCCGGGCCGCGCGTGTAGGGCACCACGCAGAACGAACAGAACTTGTTGCAGCCTTCCATGATCGACACGAACGCCGAGGCGCCGTTGACCTGCGGCTCGGGCAGGTTGTCGAATTTCTCGATGGCCGGGAACGACACGTCGAGCACGGCGATCTTCTTCGCCTTCGAAGTGGCGATCATGTCCGGCAGCCGGTGCAGCGTCTGCGGCCCGAACACCACGTCGACATAGGGCGCGCGATCGCGTATCGCCTCGCCTTCCTGCGACGCCACGCAGCCGCCGACGCCGATCACCAGCCCCGGCTTCTTCTGCTTGAGCTGCTTCCAGCGGCCGAGTTCGCTGAATACCTTCTCCTGCGCCTTTTCGCGCACCGAGCAGGTGTTCATCAGCAGGATGTCGGCCTCGTCGGGGTTGTCGGTGAGCTCGATGCCCTCGCTGACTTCGAGCAGGTCGGCCATGCGCGCCGAGTCGTACTCGTTCATCTGGCAGCCGTGGGTTTCGATGAACAGCTTGCGCGGGGGTTTGCCGGCGCTGGCCGGCGAGGCAGTGCGGGGATCGTTCATGGCAGTCGGGTCCGGTGTCGGTCGGGGGGCTGCGGGGCGGCGATTATAGGGGCATCGCAAGAAATTACCGCCGGGTGTTTCCGGCCCGGCGCCCGGGCCGTTTGCGGAGAGTACTTGCCGCGGTCAGGCCCTCCGGCCGGCTTCTTCAGCTATTGTGTCGGCCCTTTCAGCCCTTCTGGCAGTCATGAGCGAACCCGTTCCGCCGCGACGCACCCTGCGTACCGTCCTGCTCGTGCTGGCCGGCGTACTGCTGCTGTCCCTGGGCACCTGGATGACCGTGCCGCCGGTTCCGCCGCCGCAGGATGGCGAAGCGCCGCAGCCCAGGGCCAATTCACTGCCGCTGGTCCGGGACATCGGCGGTGAATTCCGCCTGCCGGCGACCACCGGCCGGGAACTCGCACTGTCAGACCTGCGCGGCAAGGTGGTGCTGCTCAATTTCGGTTTTACCCATTGCCCGGACGTGTGCCCGACGGTGCTGATGCGCATGGGTGGTGCACTGCAGGAACTGGCGCTGCAGGGTGCGGACATGAGCCGCGTGCAGCCGCTGTTCGTCACCTTTGATCCGGAGCGCGACACGCTGGATCACCTGCGTGAATACGTCGCCTTCTTCCACCGATCGTTCATCGGCCTGCGCGGCGATGACGAGCAGGTGCGGGACGTCGCCCGCCAGTACAAGGTCATTTACCTGCGGCAGGACACGCAGTCTGCCGCCGGCTATGTGTTCCAGCACAGCGACTTCGTCTACGTGATCGATGCCTGGGGTCGTGTCCGCCTGCTGGTCGGCAGCAAGGATCCCGAGGCCGCGCTGGTCGAGGCGGTGAAAAAACTGTTGGCCGAATGAGGAGTCTTCCGTGAAGAGAATACTGTTGCTGTCCCTGGCGATGTTCGCCACCGTCGCGCAGGCCGGGTCGCCGCTGCTGCTTCGTGACGCCTGGATCCGGGCCATGCCGCCGACAGCGAAAACCAGCGCCGCCTACCTGGTGATCGAGAATCAGGGCGAGCAAGAAGACGCGCTGGTCGGTGCGCAGGTGGACGGTGCCGAAGTCACTGAACTGCATGAGATGGCCCACGAAGGCCACGCGATGACGATGCGCCAGCGCAGCGAGATCGTTGTTCCTGCGGGTGGTGTGGTGGAGCTGAAGCCGGGCGGCCTGCACCTGATGCTGATCGGCCTGCAGCGGCCGCTGGTGATGGGCGAGACGCGCAAGGCGTTGTTGCAGTTCCGGCAGGCTGGTGAAATCAGCGTCGAACTGGATGTGCGCAGCCGGTGATGAAAATGTATTCGCGGGCACTGCTCTCCTGCCTGCTGCTGTCGCTGTCGCTGCCTGCAGCGCAGGCCCGTGAATCCTGCGCCTTCCTGCGTGACCCGGCGTTCTATGCGCGAACACCGGTGGCGCCGGCCCGGCTGCAAGAGCTGACGGTCGGAACCCTCAACGTCTACCGGTTGTTCGATGACGAGCAGGACGGCAATGAGTCGATCTTGCTCACCGGACGCGAATTCCGCGAGCGAGTTGAGCGCATCGCCCGTTATATCGTGCGGGACATGGGTGCGCCGCAGGTCATTGCCCTTCAGGAGGTGGAGGACGATACGGCCCTCGGGGCCCTGGCCGCTGCGCTGGGGAAGCAAACCGGACGACCCTATCGTGCGGTGCTCGGCGGGGTGTCCGGCGACGGCGACATGCGCAATGCGCTGCTGGTGGACACACGCGTGCAGTTGCGGAACACGGTGTCGTTGTTTGCCCGTGCCCCCCGCGACGGCAAGCCCCTGCATGACCGGTTGCCGCTGGTCGCCGATCTTGATGCCGGCGACCACGGGGCACTGACGGTTGTTGTCGTGCACATGAAGTCGATGCGCGGCATGGATCGTGGTGGCGATGCAGGCCGCGTGATCAGCAAACGGCGGTTCCAGGCGCAGGAGCTGGCAAACTGGGTGCGTGCGCAGCGGGCGGATCGGCGATTGCTCGTGCTGGGCGACTTCAATGCGCCGGTTACCGGCAGTGATGACGAGCGCGGTGAGCCGCTGCACATCCTGGCGGCAGGTGGCCTGCTGGTGGACCCGGCCGGGCGTTTCCTGAAGCCTTCACAACGCTGGACCTACAAGTACCGCTGCCTGCTGCAGCAGATCGATCACGTGTTGGTCAGCCCTTCGGTGGAGCCGCAAATCACCGGTTACGCGATTGCCCGCGGCGATACCTGTATCCGGGCGCGGGAAAAATGTGACGTCAAAAAATCGGTTTCCGATCACGACGGGGTCGTGTTGCGGCTGGGGCGCAAGCAATAGTTTCGCTCGCGCGAATGCCGTGTCCCGCCAGGATGCCGACCGGCCGGCGTCCGTGCCGACCAGTCTGCGGTGACTCGACTTACTTCGCCTTCGGCAGATCCAGCGGCAGCGAGTAGCTGACGACGAACAGTGCGTCCGGTTCGGTGGCAGCGAGGTCGGTGTCGATGACCTTGGAGACGGTGAAGGTCAGGTTGTCGTTGTACGCGTACGACAGGTCCAGATGGGTGTAATCGCAGCTGACGGCACCGCAGTCGTTGTCGGTCATGCCGGCCAGCGCGGTGAACTGCTCGTAGGCGTAACTCGCCGCGTAGTAGTTGTTTTCGTTGTCGGCACCGCCGCCGGTTTCACCCATGCCCAGCCAGGCCTGCACCTCGAAGCCCGCCGCGCCGGCGGCCAACTTCACCTCTTCGAAGTCAAACCCGCGCGGAGAGGTGACGCTGCGGTCACCCGGGTAGTTGTAGTCGAAATAGCCGATCTAGACGCTGAAGCCGTCGAATTCCTTCGCCCAGCCGGCGTAGAAATCAACTTCCTGGGTCGGGCCGGAGCTTGATCCCCAGACGCCGGCGTACAGGCCGGATTCATGGCCGTAGTCCAGGCCACCGGAAACCGCCGGCACGCCCGCGCCGAGATCAAGGCCCCGCCACAGGTACACGTTGGCGACGGCGGCATTGGCGCTGACTTCCGCAGCGGCCGGGATGGATACGACCGCGGCACCGGCAACGGTGGCGGCAAGCAGCGAATGGCGAACAGTGCGCAGCGAGGTCATGGAATGCACTCCGAAAGTTGACTGGTATCTGAGGAACGCCACAAAGCGAACCTGGACGAATACGAGCATGAACCGTGCCAACAATGGAAATCTCTTTTAATACAGCGACTTGAGACGCCTTCGGCGTTGGCGTCCGGCATCGTGCACGAATGCCGGCGTGCGGTGGCGGGCCGATCAGGCCCTTGTTGCACCAACATGGGGCGCTGCGCATGCGGGCGAGGGGCCCCCTGCCCGCCGTTCAATGTCTGTCGTCTGCGAACCAGTGCTTCAATGCGTCCCGGGTCAGTTCCTCGCGCTGGGCGCCCACCGGTACCCAGGATTCGCGGCACGCTGCGGCGCGCACGGCGAAGTCGAACAGCACCGTGTGCTGGCGCAGCACGCGCTTGAGGCGGTGGTAGAGGATGGGGTTGAACATGCCGAAGAAGCGCAGCAGTTGCCGCGGGTTCTTCTTCACCCAAAGCCAGGAGCCGAGCTCAAGGGTGAACGGCAGGTAGATGTTGCTGCCGGCCTGCTGTCGCGACTCGTCGTACAGGAAATCCCACAGGTCACCGTGCGTCGTGTAGTTCACCGACTGCGGTTCGATCAGGTACGCGTGGTGGAACGGGTGCGTGCGGTCCAGCAACAGCTCCAGGGCGTAGACCTCGGCAAGATGGTCGATCGGCCGGTGCGTCCGCGCGTAGGAAAACCACAGGCGGTCGATGGTGCCGAAGCCGGAATGAACGTCGATGGACAGGCTGAACGGCGAACGCATCAGTTCCCGGCGCACCAGTTCCACCAGTGCCTGCGCCTCCGGCTCCATCGGATCACCGCGTTTTCCGCGATACCACGGCAGCCACGGGCCGATGCGGTGTCCTCCGACCAGGAAAGGCACCTTGCCCATGGCATCGATCGGTGCATTGCGCATCAGGTCGACGCCGTTGGGGTTGGAGCGGCTGCGCAGCCAGATCCCGCCCGGATTGACCATCGGCATGAAGACCAGTCGCACCCGTTCCAGTTGCGCGCGAAAGAGCGGGTCCCAGCGCAGCCGCTCCAGTGTCGTGCGCAGATAGGAGAGGACAATTTGCGCGCCGACGCGCTCGACACCGTGTACGCCGCCAAAAAATCCGACCGCCGGCGCATCGGCATCCGGACTGCCCAGGGTGACCGCCATCACCGGGAGCCGGATTCCCGGCAGCGAGACCTCGTGCAGCACGTCGACCCGCGCATGGCTGTCGTCGCGACGCAATATCGATTCGAGTTCCAGCAGTTCCGGCAGGTGTCGTTGCAACAGCAGGGCGCGTTCAGGCATGGCCGGTCGTGAGGGCGGCAACTGGCAGCGCAGGGTGGATCCATTCGGTTGCGGTTTCATGACGGATGACGTGCGGGTGACGGTTTCGTTGATGCCGCGAAACGCGGGCGTCATCAGCGCTTCAACAGTCAACCGCAGGCTGCGCCGGCAACACCCCCATGCCGGAGAGCGACAGCATGACCAACAACCTGGCTCACGCGATTCTCGCCGAGGCCCGCACCGGTGACCTGGTGCTGTTTTCCGGCCGCGGGCTGGTCAGCGGAACGATCAGGCTGTTCACCGGCAGTCGCTGGTCGCATGTCGGCCTCGTGCTGCGCGGCCATGACGGGACACTGCTGATGCTTGAAGCCACCAACACCGACGAGGCGGTGGACATCACGCTGGGTCGCGCGATCTGCGGCGTGCAGTTGGTGCAGCTTGCGGAAAAGCTCGCGAACTACGATGGCGTCGTCGTCCTGCGGCGTCTGGAAATGGACGAGCGTCCTGAGGGGTTCGACGAACTGGTGCGGGATATGGCGGAACTCTGGCGCTGGCGCGCCTACAAGGATTTCACGACGACATTGCTGCTGGACCTGCTGACCGCCAACCGCCTGCCGCAACGCGTGGACCGGGTGTTCTGCAGTGAGCTGGTCGCCGAGGTCTACAAGCGGCTGGGCGTGATGTGTCGCGGTGTGCGGTCCAGTCGCTACGTGCCGGGTGATTTCGGCCTCGATGAGCCGCCGTTCCTGCGCGATGCCCGCCTTTCGGCGCCGCTGCTGCTGAAGGTGTGAAGTGCCGCGACGGCGCGGGGCTGCGCATGGTGTGGTCAGCGCTCCGGGACAGCCTTGATCGACGGGTATTTCGGACTGTCGATGGCGATGCGCGCCAGCACGCTCTGCATCAGGTGCGCGTGCAGCGCCGGGTCATCCCCGTCGATTTCTTCCCGGTCGATCAACCCGCACAGCGCCTTGTTCTGCTCCGGCAGGCCTGCCTCTGCCGCCACGCCGGTCAGCGCGGCGAGGCGTACCCCGTCGGCAGCGGCGACCGCGGCGCCGGACTGCAGTTCGCGGATAACGATGTGCAGCGCATTGACCGCGACCTTCGCGTGGAAGGCGGTGTGTGCATCGAGTTGCGGCGCGACTTTCTTCTCGATGAAGTCGGCGACGGCAGTTACCAGTTCGGCGGCGGTGGGACGTTCGTCGAGCATGTCTGCAGGCTCCGTGGATTAAAGTGCGCCGTCGATCAGCATCAGCAGGTCGAGTTCCACCTCGGTGACGCGGCGGCCGATGGCAGCCCGCTCCACCGACGGTGCCATCCGGTTCAGGTGCGCGAATGCCTGGAACTGGCAGATCACGCCCCAGCGCAGTGTCGCGTAGATTTCCCAGAAGCGCAGTTCCGCCGGGTCGACGTGGCGGCCACCGGCGCCTTCATAGGCGGCGGCCAGCGCCTCGCGGCTGGCAAAGCCGCCCGCTGGTCCCGCGCCGCCGAAACGCCAGGCCGGCGCGCACAGCCAGCCCAGATCCTCCAGCGGGTTGCCGAAGTGCACCAGCTCCCAGTCGAGCACCGCGACCAGCCCCTGCTCATCGACCAGCAGGTTGCCGGTGCGGAAGTCGCCGTGTACCAGCGCCGGTTCCGCCGCCTCCGGCAGGTGCCCGCGCAGCCAGCGCAGCGCCAGCGAAAAAACGGGTATCGGCTGGGCAAAGGCGCTGTGCATGGCGGCCAGTTGTCGTACCTGTTGTTCCGGGGAGAGCGCCTGCAATTCCGGCAGGGCGCTGCGTTGTACGCGATGGATACCGGCCAGCGCACGCCCGCAGTCATCGGCCAGCCGGCCGCGCGCCGCCGCATAACAGTCGTCCCGCAGCAGTTTTCGCGGGATGGCCTCGCCGCGCAGCCGGCGCATCAGGTAACCCTTGCCCAGCATTTCGTCGTCGAAGATGGCCAGCACTTCGGCGACCGGCACACCCTCGGCGCCCGCCGCCTGCTGCGCGCGCGCTTCCTCGCGCTTGCCGACACCGGGATTGAAGCGGTTGCTGCCGGCCGCGCGGCGCAGGATCAGTTCATGCGCGGTGCCTTTGCCGTCCGTGATGTCTACGGCACAGGTGTCGGCCGATGCGCCACCGGACAGCGCAGCGATGCGGGTGACCGTCAAGGGAGCGGGCAGTGCCTCGCCCAACACGCAGATGATGGCGCCGGCATCGGGTTGCGCGGTCATGTGTCCGATTTCCCTTCAGGTTCCACGTGGTCGCTGTGGCGGGTCGTGTGCGGAAATGGTGCATCACGAAGCGCGGGCAACGGTATCACGCCAATCGCAACGTGGTCTTTATGAGCAGCGTCCGCAAATTTTCGTGGCGCACGCTTGCCTTCGGTCGCCGGCGTTCGCTAGTCTCGATGCATCCACTGCCAACGGGTCTTCCGGGGCCCTGGGAGGATGCCATCGTGTAATCCCTCTCAGCGAGCAAGCAGTCGCCAGACTGCACTGCAGGACGCCTGTCCTCGCCCGGAAGCCGTTTTCCCAGACAAACAACTCCGGCGCGATGCGGGTCCCTCTTCAGGCCAGCATGTACGCGGAGTGCGCATGGAAGAATCAGCAGCGGTCATCAAGGCGCTCAAGCGCCACGACAACAACAGCAACGCGCCGAAATCCCGTCCCGCCCGCAAGTCCTACGTCCTCGACACCAACGTCCTGATCCACGACCCGAACTCGCTGCTCAATTTCGAGGAGCACGAGGTCATCATCCCGATGACCGTGCTGGAGGAACTCGACAAGCTGAAATCCGGCAAGAGCGGTGTCGCCGGAGAGTGCCGCCACGCGATCCGCCTGATCGACCAGTTGCTCGGCAGTGCGCCGGTGGAGCAGATCGAGCAGGGTGTGCCGATCCAGGCGCCCGGGCGCAAGGACCAGCGTGGCACGTTGCGTGTCCTGCTCAATCGCCCGGAACTGGAAGAGGAGGGCGTGCTGGCCAACACGCTGAACGACAACCGCATCATCAACTCGTTGCTGGCCCTGAAGCGCCAGCGCCCGGATTGCCATTACGTGCTGGTGACCAAGGACATCAACATGCGCCTGAAGGCGCGTTCCTGCGGGCTGGATGCCGAGGACTACCACAACGACCAGCTCGTTTCCGACATCCGGCAGCTCAACAAGGGCTACCACGAGGTGCCGGGCTCGTTCTGGGCGCGTATCGACAGCGTGGAAACGCGTCAGACGGGGCGCGGCGTGTTCCATGACATCAGCCGCGGGTTCCTCGTCGACGAGGTGCTGGGCGGCGAGGTGTTCCCCAACCAGTTCATCCTCGACGAGCAGGGTTTCGTCGGCCGCGTGGCCGCCGTCAGTTCCCACAGCGTGACGCTGCATGACCTGCCGCGCGAACACCTGCTGCACGAGAACGCCTGGGGCCTGAAGCCGATCAACATCCACCAGGCCATCGCGCTGCACCTGCTGCTGGACCCGGAAGTGCACATCGTCAACCTCACCGGCGCCGCCGGCTCGGGCAAGACCATCCTCGCGCTCGCCGCGAGCATCGAGATGGTCATCGGGCAGAAGCGCTACAACAAGATCATCGCCACCCGCTCGACGCCGCCGCTGGCCGAGGAGCACGGCTTCCTGCCGGGCACCGAGGAGGAAAAGATGGACCCGTGGCTGGGGGCCATCACCGACAACATCGAGGCGCTGCACCTGAACGACGAAAATCCCAACTCGTCGATCCAGTATGTGAAAGAACGCGCGAACATCCAGTTCAAGGCGTTGAACTACATCCGTGGCCGGTCCTTCCAGAAGGCGATCATCCTGATCGACGAGTGCCAGAACCTCACGCCGCACCAGATGAAGGCGATCATCACCCGTGCCGGCGAGGGGTCGAAGGTGGTGTGCCTCGGGAACCTCGCGCAGATCGACACGCCCTACCTGTCGGCGACCAGTTCGGGGCTCGCCTACATGGCCGAGCGTTTCAAGGGCTTCGCCCACGGCGGGTCGGTGCACCTGAACGGCGTGCCGCGCTCGGTGCTGGCGGAGTTCGCGGAGTCGAACCTGTAGCGGCGGCCTACAGGCCGGAAAACAGCCTTCTGGCGCGCCCGTGGTGCAGGTCGAACCACGCCTCGGCGCGCGCCAGCAGGTCTTCGTTCAGGTCGCGGTAAAGTTCTGCCGGCGACAGGTGGCCGCAGCCCGGCAGCGGCGAGAGGCCGCAGCTGGCCAGGTCGGCATGCTGACGGCCCAGCGCCCTGAGCAGCTCCATCGCGGCGAACGCCGGGGGGCGGTCGGCATGGAAGCGCACGCCCAGGCTGCGCAGTGCCTCGGCGAGCAGGGCGTCGTCGCTGACGGTCAGGCGCGTGGCCACGACTTCTTCGGTCAACCGTGACAGCCGCGCCCAGACCAGTTCCTTCTGCTGGTCGTCGTAAGCGTTCCAGTTGATCACTTCGTGCGAAAACCGCTTGCAGCCCCGGCATACGTCGCCACCGTAGGTGGTCGAACAGATGCCGATGCAGGGCGTGCGGATGGCGTGCGGCATGGTGCTGGGCGTGGTCAGCGGCCCGGCGCGGCGCGCAGGCGCGTGCCCTTCTCCAGGGCCAGCCGGATCTCGTCGGCCGCGAGCGTGCCGGCGAAATAGCAGCCGTTCACCCGGGCCTCGGTGATCGTCGCGCCATCGAGTTGCGCGGTACGGAAGTCGATGCCGCGCAGGTCGCAGCCACGCAGGCAGGCATCACGCAGGTCCAGGCCGGATGCATCGAGTCCGCGCAGGTCCAGCCCGCGCAGCATGGCGCCCTTAAGGCTGAGGGACTCCCCGGCGTTCCGGCGTGCATTGAAGCCGGCCACGTCCTCGGCGAGCAGCAGCCGGTAGAGCGGGTGGTCTATCGCGTGTGGTCCCTGGGTCATGTACTCGGGCCTCCCCGGATGGCCGGCCCGGGTGCCGGCCGGCGCGGCGGCCAGTATAGGCGGCCGACTGCCCTGCGAGGGCACGCCACCGGGCGATGCCGGCCCGGCGGTCATCCGTGGGGCCTTGTCTTGGCCCCGTGCAACCCCGTTACGGTAGAATCCCCGGCTTTCTGCGGCTGCCCGTCCTGCGACGGTGGCCATCTCCTGCACCTGTCGCCGCCTGCGGCGGCCGGTGCATCACGTCACGAGTGAGACCACATGCTCGCCAATGTCTTCAAGACCATCTTTGGTACCCGTAACGCGCGAGAGCTGAAGCGGATAGGGCGCCATGTCGAGGCAGCCAACAAGATGGAGCCATCGATACAGGCGCTGTCCGATGAGGCGCTGCGGGCGAAGACCGATGAATTCCGCCAGCGACTTGCCGCCGGCGCGACGCTGGACAGCCTGATCCCCGAGGCGTTTGCCGTGGTCCGCGAGGCTGCGCGAAGGACGCTGGGTTTGCGCCACCACGACGTGCAGTTGATCGGTGGCGTCGTGCTGCACGAGGGCCGCATTGCCGAGATGCGCACCGGCGAAGGCAAGACGCTGGTGGCGACGCTGCCGGCCTACCTGAACGCACTGTCCGGCAAGGGCGTGCACGTGGTGACCGTGAACGACTACCTCGCCCAGCGTGACGCCAACTGGATGCGTCCGGTGTACGGGTTCCTCGGCCTTGAGGTCGGCGTGATCCTCTCCCAGCAGGACCCGTCCGCCAAGCGCGCCGCCTATGCCGCCGACATCACTTACGGCACCAACAACGAGTTCGGCTTCGACTACCTGCGCGACAACATGGCGCTGTCGCTTGAAGACCGGGTGCTGCGCGAGCTCAATTTCGCGATCGTCGACGAGGTGGATTCCATCCTCATCGACGAGGCGCGCACGCCGCTGATCATCTCCGGCCCCAGCACCGACAGCTCGGCGATGTACCGCAAGATCAACGAACTGGTGCCGATGCTGCGCAAGCAGGAGGACAAGGACAGCGAGCAGAAGGGTGACTTCCTGATCGACGAGAAGGGCCGCCAGATCGAGCTGACCGAAGACGGCCACCATCTGGTCGAGGACATGCTGGTCAAGCACGGGCTGCTGGAGGCGGGCGACAGTCTCTATGCAGCGCACAACCTGCACCTGCTGCACCACGTCCATGTCGCGCTGAAGGCGCATCACCTGTTCCAGCGCGATGTCGAGTACATCGTCCAGGAAGGCCAGATCGTGATCGTCGACGAGCACACCGGCCGCACGATGCCGGGCCGCCGCTGGTCCGACGGCATCCACCAGGCGGTCGAGGCGAAGGAGGGCGTGTCGGTACGCAACGAGAACCAGACGCTCGCGTCCACCACGTTCCAGAATTACTTCCGCCTGTACCGCAAACTGTCCGGCATGACTGGCACGGCGGACACCGAAGCGCCGGAGTTCAGGCAGATCTACGGCCTTGAGGTGCTGGTGATCCCGACCAACAAACCGATGATCCGCGAGGACCTGAACGATCTGGTCTACCTGTCGGTACAGGAAAAATACGCGGCGATCGTCGAGACCATCCGCGAGATCAACACCAAGGGCGCACCGGTGCTGGTAGGCACGGCAAGCATTGAAACGTCCGAGTTGCTCTCGGCGTTCCTCAAGAAGGAAAAGATCCCCCATGCGGTCCTGAACGCCAAGTTCCACGCTCAGGAAGCCGAGATCATCGCTCAGGCCGGCCGCCCGGGCGCCGTGACCATCGCCACCAACATGGCCGGTCGTGGTACCGACATCGTGCTGGGCGGAAGCTGGCAGACCGAGGCGGCGAAGCTGGACAGCCCCACGCCGCAGCAGGTCGAGCAACTCAAGGCCGAGTGGCAGCAGCGGCATGACCAGGTGCTGGCGGCCGGCGGCCTGCACATCATCGGCTCCGAGCGTCACGAGTCGCGGCGCATCGACAACCAGTTGCGGGGGCGCTCAGGCCGCCAGGGCGACCCAGGCATGACGCGCTTCTATCTGTCGCTGGAGGACACGCTGATGCGTCGTTTTGCCGGCGATACGGTGCGCAACATGATGCAGCGCATGGGCATGCAGCAGGGCGAGGCGATCGAGCATCGCTGGGTTTCCCGTGCGATCGAGAATGCGCAGCGAAAGGTCGAGTCGCACAACTTCGACATTCGCAAGCAGTTGCTTGAGTACGACGATGTTGCCAACGACCAGCGGCGTGTCGTTTACCTGCAGCGGCGCGAGTTGCTGGAAGCGGAGAACGTCAAGGACAGCATTGATTCAATGCGCGCCGAAGTGGTTGCTGAAATCTTTGCCCAGTATGTCCCGCCGCAAAGCGTGGAGGAAATGTGGGATATCCCCGGCCTTGAAAAGGCGCTGGAGGTCGAGTTGCACCTGGGCCTGCCGGTCCGCCAATGGCTGGATACCGAGGACTCGCTGGATGCCGACGGCCTGCGCAAGCGCATCCAGGAAAAGCTGCTGGAAGCCTATCGCGACAAGGAGTCGGCGGTCGGTGGCGACGTGATGCGGCAGGTAGAGAAGCAACTGATGCTCCAGGTGCTCGACAAGAACTGGAAGGAGCATCTGGCAGCCATGGATTACTTGCGCCAAGGCATCCACCTGCGTGGCTACGCGCAGCGCAACCCCAAGCAGGAATACAAGCGCGAGGCCTTCGAACTGTTCGAGCAGATGCTCGATTCGCTCAAGCACGAGTTGATCCGCATCCTGTCGACCATCGAGCTGAGTCGCCAGGATGAAGCGGAGGAACTCGAGCGGCAGCGACGAGAAGAAGCCGAACGCCAGAAGATGAATTTCCTGCACGCCGATCCGGACAGCATCCCGCGCACGGTGGAGGAGGAAAAGGCTCAGCCGGTCAAGCGCGAGTTCGCCAAGGTCGGCCGCAACGACCCCTGTCCGTGCGGGTCCGGCAAGAAATTCAAGCAGTGCCACGGGAAGGTGGAGTAAGCCATGGCAGTAGGGCCTGAAACGGTTCCGTCGGTGGTCCATCCGGTTGCCGGTGTGCGCATCGGGGTTGCGGAGGCCGGTATCCGCAAGAAGAACCGTCGCGACCTGGTGCTGTTCGAGCTGGCACAGGGCAGCACGGTGGCGGCGACCTTCACCAGGAACAGGTTCTGCGCGGCGCCGGTGCTGGTCGCCAGGGAGCATCTCGCGACGGCCATGCCGCGACTGCTGCTGGTCAATACCGGTTGCGCCAACGCGGGTACCGGTGCGCAGGGGCTGGAAGATGCGCGCAGCAGCTGCGTTGCGCTTGCCGGACTGGCGCAGTTGGAATCTGCCGAGGTGTTGCCCTTCTCGACCGGTGTTATCGGTGAGCGGTTACCCATGGATCGGCTTGTCGCCGGCCTGCCGCTGGCGCTGGCGGCATTGACGGGCGATGCCTGGCTGGATGCGGCGCACGGCATCATGACCACCGACACGCGGCCCAAGGTTGCCTCCATTCGCATCACGGTCGATGGCAAGCCGGTGACGATCACCGGCATCGCCAAGGGCGCCGGCATGATCTGCCCGAATATGGCGACCATGTTGTCGTTCGTCGCCACCGATGCCGCCGTGGATGCGGCTGACCTCCAGGACTGGCTGTCGGCGTCCGTCAATCGCTCGTTCAACCGCATCACCATTGACGGCGACACTTCAACCAATGACGCCTGCGTGCTGGCGGCCACCGGCGGCGCAGGGGTGAAGCTTGTGGCGCAAGGTGCCGATACCGATGCGTTCCGTGCCGCGCTGGATGACGTCATGGCGCAACTGGCACAGGCCATCGTGCGTGATGGCGAGGGTGCGACCAAGTTCGTGACGGTCGCGGTCGGCGGCGGCAGGGACACTGCCGAGTGCCTGGCGGTCGCCTACACCATCGCCCACTCGCCGCTCGTCAAGACGGCATTGTTCGCCTCCGACCCCAACTGGGGCCGCATCCTCGCCTGCGTCGGCCGTGCCGGGCTGGACAACCTCGACGTCTCCTGCGTCGACATCTTCCTCGACGACGTCTGCATCGTCCGCGACGGGGGCGCCGCGCCGGATTACACGGAAACGCGCGGCGCCGTCGTCATGGCGCAGGAAGAAATCCTGATCCGTGTCGAGTTGGCGCGTGGTGCGGCGCGCGACCGCGTATGGACCACGGATCTCTCCTTCGACTACGTGAAGATCAACGCGGAATATCGCACCTGAGATGAACCGGCCTGTCGTGCACGTCGCGGTTGCCGTGATACGCGATGCCGCAGGCCGTGTGCTGGTGGCGCAGCGCCTGCCACACCAGCACCTGGCCGGGCTCTGGGAATTCCCCGGCGGCAAGCTGGAGCCCGGCGAGTCCCTGGCGGACGGCATGCGGCGCGAGATCCGTGAGGAACTGGGTGTGGAGGTCGATGCATTGGCACCGCTGATGCGCGTCGAGCACGCCTACCCGGGCAAAACGGTGTTGCTGGATATCTGGCGCATCACGCGCTGGTCGGGCAAGCCGCACGGTGCGGAAGGCCAGCCGCTGCGCTGGCTGCATCCGGACGACATGGACGCCCGCGATTTTCCGCCGGCCGACGTGCCGATCATCGAGGCACTGCGCCTGCCGGACCGCTACCTGATCTCGCCCGACGTCACCGATGTCGACGGTATGCACGATTTTGTCCGGCGCGCGACGCTGGCCGGCGTGCGGCTGGTGCAGGTGCGCCTGAAAACGAAGCCGACACTGGCGCCGGCGCTGGTCACCTCCTTGCGCGCTGCGTTGCCGTCGGCACGCATCCTGGTCAACAGCGATACGCTGGCGGCGCTGCCGGATGCAAAACTGCACGACGCGGATGGCATCCACCTGACGGCAGCGGCGCTGATGCACAGCCAGGGCAAGCCGGCACGATGGTGTGCCGCGTCCTGTCATGACGCGCGGGAACTGGCGCAGGCCTGGAAGTTGGGCATTGATTTCGCGACGGTCTCGCCGGTGCTGCCGACGCCATCGCATCCGGGCATGGCGGCGCTGGGCAGGGACGGCCTTGAGCGGCTGGCGGTGGCTGCCGGACTGCCGGTGTACGCGCTGGGCGGGATGACGCCGGCGCTGCTGGATATGGCGCTTGAGTGCGGTGCCGTGGGCGTGGCCGGGATTTCCGGCATCACGGGGGGCTGACGGCGAGCGCCTGCCCGGTTCAGGCCGTCTGGTTGCCGTCGTCGATGCCGCCATCGCGCGGCGTTGTTTCCGGCACCCGGTAACGTTCGTCGGCCCAGGCGCCGAGGTCAATCAGCCGGCAACGCTCCGAGCAGAACGGCCGGAACGGGTTCGACGGGCCGAAGACGGCATCCTTCCCGCAGCGGGGGCAGG
Source organism: Gammaproteobacteria bacterium (assembly GCA_046566505.1). Classification (GTDB taxonomy): domain Bacteria; phylum Pseudomonadota; class Gammaproteobacteria; order Pseudomonadales; family JADFDG01; genus JADFDG01. The sequence goes on along the minus strand of JBKHWN010000116.1, from coordinate 102 downwards.
CAATCACGGGTTCCTTGCCACTTTCACGCTTGTCGCGCCCCGGATTCTTCATCCTGCCGCCATCCCGAGGTAGGCATCGTGAATCGGCCGCAATTGCGCGTG
>JBKHWN010000115.1:0-6761 GCA_046566505.1 Gammaproteobacteria bacterium | reverse complement strand
TTCCTGCGCTATGAAGGTGATGTCGTTGATCGCAGTTTCGACCATGAAGATACCCTGCGCCACGTTGGCGAGGTTTTCCTGGAGACCCAGTACGAAGCGGCGGGCATCGACGAGATCGGTTATGAGCAACTGGCGATGGATTCCCTGCACGGGACCGGTGAGGCGCTGGCAACGGTGCTGCTCGCCGATGGCCGTGAAGCCAGGCATGTCCTGAAGTTTGCCAAGGGGGCTCTTGGCTGGAGCGTGCAGGTGTCCGAGTCTGCGGCTGCGACCGAGGCCGCCGGTTTTGTGTCCGTCTACCGTGTATTGCCGACCAGTACAGAAGCGCCGGCCCGGGGCCGGCCCGAAAGCAAACCTGCAGCGGCGAGTGTCATCGAGCGTGAGGTGACGTTTGACGAACTGGATGCCCTGTCCGGGCGTGGTGCGGTGGTCGAGTATCGCAACGGCCGAAGGGAGGAGGGTGTGCTGCGCGGCATGCGCAAGGGGCGTCTTGTCCTTGAGACGGTGAAGGCCGGCGGGAAAGTCGAATACCAGTTGGCGGAAACGGATATCGCGGTTGTCAGGCTTGCTTCCGGTGAAGTGTTGCGCCTTGCGGGCACTGCAACCGCCGTCAAGCCGCAGGCGACGCCGGCGACCGGGACGTCAACTGCGCCTGTCGCCCCGAAGCCGGTGCAGGAGCCGACGCCGCAAGTTGCCGGGGTTGATCTCGGTCCACTCATGAACCGCAGCGTGCGGGTCACCGCGCTGGACGGCAAGGTAACCGTAGGCATCCTGCGTGGAGTGAATGCGCGCAAGCGACTGGTGGTCGAGACGCAGGTGGGTGGCGGCACCATTGACTACACGGTCCCCGTGGACCAGGTGTCTGCCATCGAGTCGGCAGCGCGTTGACATGCGCATTCTCGTCACGGGCGGTACCGGTTTCATAGGGCGTGCCCTTTGTGCGCGATTGCTTGCGGACGGGCACGAGATTGTTGTGCTGAGCCGTGATCCGGCAAGCGTGGCCGCGCGCACCGGATCGCATGCCGTTACTGCGATTGGTGCCCTGTCACACATTGCCGCCGACGAAACGGTGGACGTGGTTTTCAATCTGGCCGGGGCGCCGATTGCGGATCGCCGCTGGACGGCTGCCCGGCGTGCCGTACTGCGGGAGAGCCGGATCGGGATAACCGTGCAACTGGCGGAGCTGGCCGGCCGGCTCCGCGTGCCGCCGGCCGTGATGGTCAGTGGTTCCGCGATCGGATTCTACGGGGATGCCGGTGACGCGTTGCTCGACGAGTCCTCGGCGCCAGGCATCGGCTTTTCTGCCGAACTGTGTCGTGACTGGGAGCAGGCGGCGGCTGCCGTTGTTTCCTGTGGCGTGCGCCTGTGCCTGCTGCGTACCGGCGTGGTGCTGCACCCGTCCGGGGGCGCGCTGCGCCGCCTGCTGCCGCCTTTTCGTGCGGGGCTGGGCGGCCCTGTCGGCAATGGCCGGCAGTGGATGTCCTGGATACACCGGGACGACCTGGTGTCCCTTGCGTTGTTCCTGATGGAGAGGCCGGATTGCCAAGGTGCCTGGAACGGCACGGCGCCAAACCCGGTCACCAGTCGTGAGTTTGCGCGCGCTTTGGGCGCCGCACTGCATCGACCCGCGGTGCTGCCGTTGCCGGCGCTGGCCCTGCGTCTGGCGCTCGGGGAGGCGTCCGGCTTGCTCCTTGACAGTCAACGGGTGTTGCCGCGACGCGCCCTGGCAGCAGGTTTCAGTTTCCGCCATCCAGCGATTGAGGGCGCACTCGCCGGAATTGGTGCGGCAGGATCCACGGGGCGGGCGGCGAGTTAAGCGAGTGTGTGGCCTGACCTGGCTTGGCCATCTGCTGTGGCTGCCACGTAAGGCACCCCCCAAAGAAAATGCCCGCAATTTTCATTGCGGGCATTTTCTTTGGGGGCGTACCCCCGGGGCGTGACCGGGAAACTATCCCCCAATCCTTGCCCTCAGCCTTTGCCCTCAGCCTTTGGCCTCAGCCTTTGGCCGGAGCCTTCTTCTTGCCGGGTGCTGCCTTCTTGGCGGCTGCCGGCTTGGCCTTGGGTGCGGCCTTGGCACGCGCTTTTGGGGCAGCTGCCTTGCGGGCCGGCGCCGCTTTCTTCTTCACTGCTTTTCCGGCCGTACGGGTGGCCTTGCTGATCTTGTTCTCGACCTGGGTCAGTTGTTTCTGCACCTGCTTCTCATAGGAGGAAAGCACGCGCGCGACTTCCTGGGCCTGCTTGGTCGCGAACTGCAGGGCATTGAGTTCTGCCTTGAGCAGTGCGTGGACGGCCTTCGAGTCGCGAACCTGGTCACCCGCGTCACCGACCAGCGTCTTCACGGTATCAACCGGGTTGCGGATCACGTCCTCGGCCTTGCCGCGGTAGGTTTCCTGCAGGTCCTTGAGCTTGTCCAGGTTCTGGTTGATGTGCAGCGACTCGAGTTGCTTGTTGAGCAGGTCGCGGGCCTTGTCGAGCTGGTCTTCCAGGCGGGCCATCTGCTTCTCGCGCTCCTCGCGGACACGGGCAGTCAGTTGGTCGACTCGTTCGATCAGCTCGTTGAGCGGGCTTTTGGTCTTGGCGGCTTTGCTAACGGCCATGGTCTTCATTCCCTTTCAGGTTGGTCGGTAAGCGGTCGACTGACTGTCCTACAGGCTGGTCAGTTGCTGCCGGCATTCTGCAGGCAACTTGCCATGTCAGCGAAACGGATTGTCTGACAGTAGGGCGGCTCGGAGCCTGTGCTGACGAACGGCAATTTCGCCCATATTCCTTCCTGTTTTTGTCCTGATATTGTTTATAACCTTGAGATCACTCCCGGCCCGGTTGAGGTGCACCGTGAAGCTTCAGCAGTTGCGCTACATCTGTGAGGTGGCCCGCCACGACCTCAACGTGTCGGCGACCGCGCAGAGCCTGTATACGTCCCAGCCGGGCATCAGCAAGCAGATCCGGCTGCTGGAGGATGAGCTTGGCGTGGAGATATTCAATCGCAGCGGCAAGCATCTTACGCATGTGACGCCGGCCGGTGAGGCGATATTGCGCATTGCCGGTGAAATCCTGCGCAAGGCGGAGTCGATACGGCATGTCGCCCAGGAGTTCAGTGACAATCGACGTGGCAGCCTGTCCATCGCGACCACGCACACCCAGGCGCGCTACGCGTTGCCCCTGGTCGTGGAATCGTTCATGCGGCGCTATCCGGATGTCTCGCTGCACATGCAGCAAGGGACGCCGATGCAGATCGCGGAAATGGCGTCCGAGGGCACGGTCGATTTCGCGATCGCGACCGAAGCCCTCGAGTTGTTCGGCAACCTCGTGATGCTGCCGTGCTATCACTGGAATCGTTGCGTGGTGGTGCCGCGAAACCATCCCCTGGCGCAGGTTTCCCGCGTGACGCTTGCGGATATCGCCGAGCACCCCATCGTCACCTACATATTCGGCTTCACCGGGCGTTCGAAACTGGATGAGGCGTTTCGCAGGGAGGGCCTTGATCCGCGCGTCGTTTTTACGGCAGCGGATGCAGACGTGATCAAGACCTATGTGCGGCTGGGGCTGGGTGTGGGTATCGTCGCGCACATGGCGGTAGTGCCCGAGGATACGGACCTGGTGGCACTGGATGCCGGCCATCTGTTCGAGCCAAGTACGACGCGCATCGGCTTCCGCAAGGGAAGCTTCCTGCGGGGATACATGTACGACTTCATGCGGGAGTTTGCGCCACACCTGACACGGGAGCGCGTCGACGCTGCCGTGCAGGCAGGAAGCCGCAGCGAGGTGGATGAGATATTCCGCAGCATCACGTTGCAGGTTCGCTGAATGGCCGTCATCAAGTTGCTTGAGCCTGATTTGCCGACGGCTGAGGAGCTACTGCCGTATCTGCAGCGTATTGACACGGTGCGCTGGTATACCAACTTCGGCCCCTTGGTCGACGAGTTCGAACAGGGGCTGTTGCGGCTGTTTTTTCCGGGGAGGGATGCGCACCTGACGACGGTGGCCAATGGTACGGCGGCGCTTGAGCTTGCCGTGCAGGCGCTGCTGTTGCCGCCGGGAACGCGGGTTCTGCTGCCTACCTACACGTTTCCGGCGACGCTGTCGGCCGTGTTGCGCAGCGGGCTGGTGCCGGTCTTTTCCGATGTCGATGCGCAGACGTGGACGCTGACGCCGCAGATCGCAAGACAACACCTTTCTGCGGGGAACATCGGCATGGTGTTGCCGGTGGCCACTTTTGGCAACCCGCTGGATGCCGACTCCTGGGGCGGTTTCACCCGTGAAACAGGTGTGCCCGTGGTGATCGACGCCGCGGCGGCGCTGGGTTCGCAAGAGATCGTGCAGGGCCCGGTGTTCTGTTTCAGCATGCACGCCACCAAGCCTTTTGCCTGCGGGGAAGGTGGCCTGGTGGTCTCGACGGATCCTGTGGTAGTGGATCGTGTCCGTCGGTTGTCGAATTTCGGCATCCGCGATTACCAGGTAGACGTGCTGGGCACGAACGCCAAGATGAGCGAATACCACGCGGCGGTTGGCCTTGCGCAGCTGGCGCGCTGGCCGGTCATGCGGGCGCGGCGTGTCGCGCTGTTCAGGCGGTATCGCGAGGGGTTGGCCGGGCAGGTTGGATTCCAGCACTCGCGTGGCGATTTCGTGGCCTCGGTCTTGCCGGTGATGGTGGACAATGCCGCGACGCGCGAACGTTGCGAGCAACAGTTGGCCGGGCAAGGCATACAAACCCGGCGCTGGTATGCCCTTCCGCTGCACAGGACGCCGGATATGCGCGGCCGGGTTTCAGCTGCCGGCGACGCGCAGTTTCCGGTTGCCACGGGCCTCATCGAGCGTGGCCTGGGCATCCCGTTCCATGTACGGCTTTCCGACACGGATGTGTCCCGCGTGATTGCAGCCCTTGCGCGTGCGCTGGCCGGAGAGCAGTGATCGTGGGGCATGTCGTGAAGAACAAGGATCCGCTGGTGTCGCGTCTTGATGCCATCGAGCACGCCCTGCTGCAAGGCAGGCCGGCTGATTCCTTTGCGCGCTGTGTCGAGCTCCTGCAATACGTACGCAAGGGCATTTCTCGTCAATGGACGCAGAACGCCGCGGATGAGCAGTGGCTGGCGCAGGTGTGCGATCGCTTCTGCCGGCTTTACGCCGCAACGGTCCTGCATCCGCAGTGGGATCCCCTGCGCGAGCCGGCACTGCCATCCTTCCTGTTCGAGCTGCAGGATTTCTTTTCGCTGGTTCGGCTGTCCGCCGCCGGCAATCTGGATGCAGCCATCATCAGGCAGGCGGCAGCGTTTGAGCGGGCGAGGACTCCGGCAGGATTCCTCAGGATACTGTTGCTGTGGACCCCGGCCTCGGAGGCGATTCCCACCCCGTTTGAGCATTTCGACCATGCCCGCGCCGTGGTGACAGCGCAGGCGCTGGCCGTGATTGCGACCATGATCGCCGCCGATGCGCGTACCGATCGTGCGCGCAACGAGGCGATCGCGCTGCTCAACTCCGGCAGGGTGGTGGCGGATGATGTTGCGCCTTTCATCGAGCACGCTGTGTTTGGTTCCGCGTGGATGCGCTGCAGTTACGCTTCGCCACGTGACCGGCATTCACTGAAAAGGGTGCTGAATGCAGCCATCCGGATGGTCTACGAGCCTGAACTGGATGCCACCGCTGCTGATCCGCTTCCTGTCGCGCTGGTTCGTGACGGGCGCCCGCTGCTGGTGGTTCCGGTCGAGTGGGCCTTTCGTGAGGGTGGCGCGATGTACCGGTGCTACGCCCCGGTCATCCGCGACCTGAGCAAGCGCTTCCAGGTTGTCGGCATCGGCATGCGCGATATGGCGGACGATGCGACCCGCTCGTTGTTTGATGCCTGGCATGGTTTCGAGGATTTCTCGGCGGACGGGAAGATCGACATCGGCTGTGTTGCGCGGGCCATCCGCAGCCTGTCGCCCGCCATGGTCTTCTTCCCGAGCGTTGGCATGATCCGCACTGTGGTCTGCCTCGCTAACCTGCGCCTGGCGCCGGTGCAGGTGATGACGGTCGGCCACCCGGCGACAAGCTGTTCCGACCGCGTCGATTACCTGGTGACCGAGGCCGGATTTGTCGGCGATCCGGCGATATTTTCCGAGGAGCTGGTCACGGTGCCGGATGGCACCCTGGCATTCGACGCTCCCCCGGCCACCGGCAGTGCCGCGCAACGGCAGGGCCCCCCGGATGACGGTCGCCTGCATGTCGCGGTGCCGGCCATAGCCCACAAGCTCAGCTGGGCGTTCGTCAGCACCCTGAAGCAGGTGCAGGCGGGCTCGTCGCGGCCCGTGGTGTTCCATTTTTTCAGCGGCATGCAGGGCGTGCATTTCCACGAGGCGAGGCATGAACTGCGCAAGGCGTTGCCTGGTTGTGTCGTCTATCCGTGGATGGAGTATCAGGATTACCTCGACCGGGTTGATCGTTGCCATGTGCATGCCGCCAGTTTTCCTTTCGGCGGCACCAACAGCCTGATCGACTCGTTGCGACAGGGCATTCCGGTGGTGGCCCTGCGCGGGCGGGAAGTGCACGAGCGCATCGATGCCGAATTCATGCGCCGCCTCGGACTGGATGACGCGCTGGTTTCGGATACGCCGCAGGGCTACGCGGACATACTGCTCCGCCTGGCCAGTGACCCGGTGGCGCTGGATGCGTTGCGCCGGCGCGTGCGGGACGAGATCGATGTTGCCGGTGTCCTGATGAATGCAGGCCGTCCGGAACACTTCACCGAGGCATTGTGGGCACTGTTGCCCGGGGAGTTCGCGGCATGA
>JBKHWN010000114.1:0-5162 GCA_046566505.1 Gammaproteobacteria bacterium | reverse complement strand
GGTTTTCTCCATCGGTCGGTGATCAGCGGCGGATGCCGTTCAGGTAGGCGACGACGTCCGCTTTTTCCTGCGCGGTGCATTCGCGGCCGAGCACGTCGTTGCAGTTGCGGCGGAACCATTTGTCGATGCGTTTCGTGTCGGTGAATGCCTTCGGGTTGTAGGCCGGCGCCAGCGGGTCGATGACCTTGCCGGTGGCCGCGTGGCGGCCGGGCTTGACCGGCGGATCCTGGTGGCAGGAGGTGCAGGACCACTTTTTCCCGTGCTTGCTGCGGAAGAACTGCTCGCCGCGCAGCGCATCGCCGGCGCTGCCGGCCTCGGTATTCCACCGGGAGGCCTGCTGGGCCGGTGAGGTGTCGGCTGCGGGGACGCTGGTAGAGTAGGCAGCCGCCAGTGTCGCGAGCAGCACGGCCATGGCCGGGCGCAGGGGGCGGCGGGATGTCTTGATCGTGTGCATGCGGTGTTCCTCGCGGTGGTGATGGACGCCATGATCGGGAGTGCCGCCTGTACCGAACCTGAACCCGGCGTTCAGGCGTTGTTCAGGCAAGGCGCCTGACGATGTGCCGGACGGGCCATTCCGGTGCCCGGTTCCGAACGAGGTGGATCATGGCCAAACGCATCGGCATGCGATTCCTGCTGGCAACGCTGTTGTTGGGCGGGGCGGCGTTGTCGTGGGCGGAGGGGCCGCGTGAATCCGGGCATGACCACGATGACGCGCGGGCGGCGCTGCAAAAAGGCGAAGTCCTGCCGCTGGCCACCGTGCTGGACCAGGTCGCGCGTTCGCATCCGGGGGACGTGATGGCGGTGGAACTCGAATCCGAAGACGGCCGCTGGGTCTATGAACTGAAGCTCCTGCTGCGTGACGGCCGGCTGGGCAAGATCAACGTGGATGCCGCCACCGGCGAGGTGATCGACATGCGTGTGAAATCCCGTCGCCCGTCAGCGCCGGACGAAAAGCGTGGCGATCGTCCCCGGAGCGCGCCCTGATGCGCTTGCTGCTGGTGGAGGACGACCCGGCACTGTCCGCGCAGTTGCGTGACTTGCTCGCGTCGGCCGGCTACGCCGTGGATGTCGCGGAAAACGGCCGTGATGCGTTGTTCATGGGCACGGAACAGGCGTATGACGCCGTCGTGCTGGATCTCGGCCTGCCGTTGCTGGACGGCCTGAGCGTTTTGCGCCGCTGGCGCGCCGATGGCCGTGCCATGCCGGTGCTGATCCTCACCGCGCGCGACCGCTGGCACGAAAAGGTCGAGGGCATCGACGCCGGCGCCGACGATTACCTGGCCAAGCCCTTCCACAGCGAGGAGTTGCTGGCCCGCCTGCGCGCACTCATCCGTCGCGCACAGGGACTGGCCTCTCCGGTCCTAACCTTCGGCCCTGTCTCGCTGGACACGCGTTCGGCGCGCGTTCAGGTCGATGGCCAGCCCGTCACGCTGACCAGCCATGAGTACAAGGTGCTTTCCTACCTCATGCACCGGCCAAATGAAATCGTCTCGCGCGCCGAACTGACCGAGCACATCTACGCGCAGGATTTCGAGCGCGACTCCAACACCATCGAGGTGTTCATCGGCCGCCTGCGCCGCAAGCTCCCGCCCGGCATGATCGAAACGGTGCGCGGGATGGGCTACCGGTTCGTGGTGCCGTCGTGAAGTCCGCCGTGCTGTTCCGCTCGCTGCTCTTCCGCCTGCTGGCGGGCACGGCGCTGGCCATCTGCGCGGCCCTGCTGGCCGCAGGATTCGTGCTGAATGGCATTTTTGCCGAGCAGGCCGGCCGCCAGTTCGAATCGCAGTTGCGCCAGCAACTCGACCACCTGACGGCGCACGTCGAGTTCGACGCGAATGGCGCTCCGTTCATCGCGGGCAGTGTGCTGAGCGACCCTCGCTGGCAACTGCCTTATTCCGGCCTCTACGGGCAGATCGACGGGGTGCGCGAGCCTGCCGTCTGGCGTTCGCGTTCGCTGTGGGACACGACACTGGAAAATGACCATGACGGATTGCCGGGCGATGGCCTGCACGTCCACGCCGTCAACGGGCCGCGCCAGACGCGCCTGCTGTTGCTGGAACGCCGGGTTCGCCAGTCGGAGGTACCCCAGGCGGAGTGGCGCATCCTCGTCGCGGCGGATCGTGGCCCGCTGGATGCGGCGATCGCCGATTTCCGCGGCGCGCTTGGTGCGTCGCTGGCCGTGCTGGCGTTGCTGTTGCTGCTGGCGGCTGCCTTGCAGGCCTTCTTGCTCATGCGGCCCCTGCGTGCCCTGCAGGGTGCGCTGGCGGACGTGCATGACGGCCGGTCTTCGCGCCTGCACGGGGACTTCCCGGCGGAGATGCATCCGCTCATCGAGCAATTCAACGGCGTGCTTGATCGCAACGAGGAACTGATCGGGCGCGCGCGGCACAACGCGGGCAATCTCGCCCATGCACTGCGCACGCCGCTGACCATCCTGGAGCAGTCGGCGCGGCAGGTCGTGCAGGTGTCGGAGTCCGCGCCAGGCAACAGGGCTGCGGGTAAAGAGGCCGTTGGTAAAGAGGCCGTTGGTAAAGAGGCTGTTGGTGAAGAGGCTGTTGGTTTTGACGCGGCACTGGCGAAGCAGGTGCTGGCACAGGTCGCAACGGCGCGCAGGCATGTCGACTGGCACCTGGCGCGTGCGCGGGCCGAAGGCGCGGGCGGCGTACCGGGCCAGCGGACGGACACCGGGCCGGTGGTGCAGGGCTTGCTGCGCGTGATGGCGCGCGTGCATGCGGCGCGTGAACTCCAGTTTCGTCTTGCGCCCGTTCCGGCAGACGCGCACTTCGCCGGCGAGGAGCAGGACCTGCAGGAAATGGTCGGCAACCTGCTGGACAACGCCTGCAAGTGGGCGCGCAGCGCGGTCAGTGTCAGCGTGTCGGTCGGTGAGCAGGATGCGTCGGGCGGCCTGCATATCCGCATCGAGGATGACGGTCCCGGTATCGCCGACGACGCCCGTGCCCGCGCGCTCGCGCGCGGGGGCCGGCTCGATGAAAGTGTCAGTGGATCAGGGCTGGGTCTTGCGATCGTGGCCGATCTCGCGCGCAGCTATCGCGGCGAGTTGCGGCTGGAGCGCGCGGAATCCGGTGGCTTGCGCGCGGAATTGCGCCTGCCGCTGGCCCGGTAGGGCGAAGCCCTCACCCCCGGCCCCTCTCCCCGGTGGGGAGAGGGGAGTAGAGCAAAAGCCCCTCTCCCCGGCGGGGAGAGGGGTTGGGGAGAGGGGCTCGTCGTCCCATGTACCCAAAAAAATCATCGCGGCGCCGTTATCTGCAGCCCGACCACCCCGACGATGATGGTCGTCAGGAAGAACAGCCGTGTGGCGGTCATCTGCTCGCCGAACACGAACACGCCGATGGTCGCGATCACCGCGACGCCGACGGCCGACCAGATCGCGTAGGCGACGCTAATGTCGATCACGCGCACCGCCAGCGTCAGGCAGACGATGCTCGCCGTGTAGAACACGAAAATGCCCACGCTCGGCAGGGGCTTGGTGAACCCCGCTGACAGCTTCATGCAGGTGGTGCCGGAAATTTCAAAGCCGATGGCTGCGAGCAGGTACCACCAGTGCATGTAGCCGTACTCCGGTTGTGGGTCAGTGCTTTGCCGCCGGCACTGCTTCGTTAACGACGCTTAACCGGCGCTTCTTCATCAGCGCTTTCTGGCGACGATGCGACATTGCGCGATCTTGCCGGCCTTGGCCAGCCCGCCGAGGAACACCATCTCGCCGGCGACGGCGCCGAGCATGTCTGCGTCCCAGTTCAGGATGCGCAGCGCATCCGAGGTGAGCTGCATGTCGACCATCTGCAGGTACAGGTCAACGTAGGGCGCGAAACGGCCGGTGTCAGAGGCTTCCTGCACCGTGCAGCCGTTGGCTGCTAGCAGCGCCTGGTAGCCGTCGATGGTCTGCACGTTGGGAAATTTCATGAACGCGAGGAAACGCGCGCTCTCGTCCGCGCTCATCGCCACACTGCCGGCGACCCAGTCGGTGAAGGCGATGGTGCCGCCGGGCTTGGCGATGCGTGCCGCTTCGGCGATCAGTTTCGTCTTGTCGACCACATAGCACCAGGCGTCCTCGCCCCAGACGAAATCGGCGCTGGCGGTTGCCAGCCCGCTGTCGCATACGTCGGCATGCACGAAGTTGATGCGGCCGGCCAGGCCTTCGGCAGCACTGCGCGCGTTGCCGCGTTCGACCACCGTCTCGGTGGCGTCGACCCCGGTCATGCGCTGCACGTTGCGGAAACGGGTGAGGAAGCGCATGCCGGCACCGTTGCAGCAGCAGAGGTCAACGCCCTGTGCGGCGCCGTCGATGCTGGCGCGGTCGGCCAGGTCCATCGACGACTTGAAGCCGCCGATGTGGATCTGCTGGCCCATGATCAGTTCCCACAGGTCGCCTTCGGCGCCGTTGTAGACGGCCTTGACGGTGTTCAGGTCGGCGGTCGTGTTGCTCATTGGTCGTGCTCCTCGGGACAGTTGCGGGGACAGACAGGCCGCTGTCGCCGGCCCATGCCGATGACCGATGGAAACAGCCTGTATACCCGCCGAATCTGAACCTTGGGGAGCCGCTCAGGGTTGACATTGATCAAGCCCGGCCGGAATGGCGAGCGCAGGTATACGCCGATCAACTGCCTGTTTGCGGCCCACGGTAAACCCCGCGCACGGTGCGATCACCCAGCCAGCGGGCAATGCCCGGCAGGTGCTGCAGGGCGAGCACGGTGAGCCGTGCCTGCGCGCCGGGCACGATCATGAAGTTGTTGCGTTCCATGCCGCGCAGCATGTCGCGCACTACCACATCGACGCCGACCTTCGGGATGGTGTGGGCGTGCGCGATGTTCTCCGGCGTGCGGTAGCGGTCGACCTCGTCGACCATCGGCGAGTCGAATTCGCCGGGACAGACGACCTGCACGCGGATGCCTTGCGGCGCGAGTTCCACGCGCAGCGTTTCGGACAGGCCGAGCAGTGCGTACTTCGAGGCGCAGTAGGCGCTGTAGCCGAAGACGCCGGAGAGGCTGGCGACCGACGAGATGTTGACCAGATGCCCGCGACCGCTCCGCCGCAGGTGGGGCAGGGCGGCGCGGGTGACGTTCAACGCACCGAAATAGTTGGTTTCCATCACTTCGCGATGCACGGCTTCGGGCGTCGTCTCGAAATGGCCTTCGCGCTGGATG
>JBKHWN010000113.1:0-5907 GCA_046566505.1 Gammaproteobacteria bacterium | reverse complement strand
CCAGCACGGCATGGCGGGTGTCCTCGATGCCGTAGCGGCCTTCGTAGTGGTCGATGTCGTTGGGCTTGCCGTCGGTGAGCACCAGCAGCAGCCGGCGCTCGACCCGCTGCTCGCGCAGGATGGTGGTGGAGTGGCGGATCGCGGCGCCCAGACGCGTGTAGAAGCCGGGCTTGATCGCCGCGATGCGGCCGCGGATCGCGGCGTCGTAGCGTTCGGCGAAATCCTTCAGCAGGTGGAACCGCACGTGCTGGCGTTTGACCGAGGAAAAACCGTAAATACCGAAGGCGTCGCGGGTGGCGGACATGGCTTCGGCGAACAGGAACAGGCTGTCGCGGATCACGTCGATCACCCGGCGCTTGCCGACCCAGGTATCGGTAGACAGCGACAGGTCGGCTAGCAGCAGGCAGGCGAGCGAACGGTTCAGCGCCACCCGTTCGCGCCAGAGCCCCGGTTCGGCGACCACGCCGGCACGGCGGTCGGCGGCAAACCGCAGGCAGGCGTCGAGGTCGAGTTCGTCACCCTGCATGGCACCGCCGCGCCAGCCCGGTTGCGGCGCGAGAGCCTCGAACTGCCGCCGCAACTGGGCAGCAACCGGGCGCAGCGCGGGCGGCAGGGCCGTCAGCGGCTCGGTGTCGGGCAGCAGCGGTTCCAGCCGGCAGTGGTCGGGCAGCAAAAGTTGTTTGCGCCAGTCCCATTCGGGCAGGTGGATGCCAGGCCCGAGCGGCGTGTCGTCGTATTCGGCAGCAGGCAGGTCGAGGTCGAAGCGCACGCGGCCCTTGCCGGCCTGGCCGTCGCGGGCAATGGAAAGTTGTTCCATGTCCTTGGCGCGCTTCAGCGCGTTGTTGCCGTCGTCATCGTCTTCGGTCGGCCGGTTGACCTTGACGTATTCCTCCCAGGTGAAAACGCTCTCCGCGCGGAACACCATCAGCATGCCGTTCTTCTTTTCGGGCATGTCGATTTCGCGCGCGGCCATGCGCTGCTGCTCGGCTTCCTCGCTGTTCTCGCTGCCACCCTGGCGTTCACCGGGTTCACGGTTGCCGGCGCGCGATTTCACGGCAGGCGGCAAGTCCAGGCGCAGCCACACCGGCACCGGCCAGTGCGGATGGCGCGCTGCCGGGCGTTCGACGTCACGTTCCGGATGACTGATCTGCTCGCGCACCGCAAGTTCGAGTGCGACGGCATCCGGCTGCGTGGCCGGCGGCAGCGTGCGCAGTGCCAGCGCGGCCTCGGCCATCCGCGCATAGCGTGCGCGCCAGCCGGGCAGCGCATCCAGCACGCGCCGGGTGGCCAGCACGTTGCGTCGCCAGCCGTCGGCCTCGTCACCGGCATAGGCCGCGAGCGTGGCCAGCCAGAGGTACAGGTCTCGGTTGAGGTCCGTTTCCGGAAAGGTGTCGATGCGCTCAGGCAGGTTCAATGTGTCGGCGTTGCACCAGGCGACCTCCGTGCGCTCGGCAGTGCCGGCGACGCGCTCCAGCCATCGACGGTGTGCGCCGTGCGCCAGCGCCGAGCCCGATTTCACGGCGACGCCCGGGTCGCCGCCCAGCGCACGAAAATACGGCGGCAGCACCTCACGCATCGTGTCGAGCGTGACTTCCGCGTCGGGAAAACCGCGGTGCGCCGCGCGACGCACCAGACGATCCCAGATTCCGCCGATCCACTCTTCCACGGCCCGGCTCCCGCCTCAGCGTGCCTGGTCGTCGGGCACGAGCGGGATGCGGCTGCGCGCTCCCTGTTTCGCGGCGCGCGTGTTGAAGGCGGCCTCGTTGCCGGCACTTTCCTCATGTACCCAGCCGAGCAGCGGGCCGGCCGGTGCGTCGTTTTTCACATGCGCGCAGGCATTCAGGCACTGCCCGCACTGCACGCAGGAAAACATCATGCGCTTGACGTTGCGCGGAGGCAGGCGCATCGGGCACGCGTTGTCGCAGGCGGATTCGCAGCCGGCACATTCCGGTGCGCGTCCGCGGTTGTAGCCGACCACCATCGCGTGCTTGTTGCCCATCCAGGCCACGCTCTGGAAAAAACCGGCGGCACAGGCGAAGCGGCAGAACAGGTGGCGGGCAAACAGGAACTCCAGCGAGAAGGCCACCGTGCCCGCGACCAGGAAGATCGCCTGGAAGCGTGGCAGGGTGCCGGCGAACAGGTCGGGCCACACCTGCGCGGGCGGCCACAGGTAGGTGAGGATGCTGATCGTCCACAGGAAGGCGAAGAACAGCGCGACCGGCAGCAGCACCAGCCACCAGAGCGCGTCGCGCTTCGTCACGCTGCCGTCGGGATTGCGTTCCGGCTGCGCGTGGCGATCCCAGAGGCTCTGCCGGCCGATGGCGCGGCGCATGGTCTGGTTCAGCGATTCGACGATGGAAAAATGCGGGCACAGCCAGCCGCAGTAAACGCGGCCGTACCGCCAGGCGACCCAGATGAACGCGACTGCGGCCGAGGCGATCGGCAGCACGCCGCGCAACAGGAAGTTGATCGCCAGTTGCGTGCTGCTGATCTCGCCGGCCATGAAGGCATCGATGCCGAGCGTCCACGGCATGCCGAACACGATGAAGTGGCTGGCCGGCACGTCGTAGCGGAAGATGTCGAGCGCGGGGGCCAGCAGGAACAGCGCGAAGAAACCGGTCTGCGCCAGCGTCCGCAGCCGCTGTATGCGGCGGGTGTGCTGTGCCGGCGGGAGGTACGGCGCGTGTTCAGTCACGGCCGCCGGCCCGGAAAAGTGACGGCAGGAAGTGCTGGCCGGCGAGCGCACGTGTCAGCGCGACCATCCCGGCCAGCACCAGCGCGGCGTGTGCAGTGGTGAAGTAGAGGATCAACACGACCCAGGTCACCGGGTTGCCAAAGCCGCCGAGCAGCAGGATCAGGATGTTCACGCAGACCAGCAGCACGCCGGCGAGCAGGCTGCCGAAAAAGGCGAGGTCAAGATGGTTGCGTGCCACCGGCCCGGCGGTCTTGCGCCGTGTAAACCAGAGCCAGACCAGCACGGCAAAGGCAATGCCCGGCAGGATCAGCAGGTTGGCCAGGTACAGTGACTGCGCCGTGATCGCCAGCCGGGTTTCTGTCGGGGACGTCATCTGGTCAGCCCAACTGCGCGCGCAGCACTTCGCGCAGCGCGTCCTGCACGGCGGGCTCGTCGCTGAGCGGCTGGATCAGCGCGACTTCGCCGGCCAGCGCCGGCGACATGCCGCCGACGATCAGGCGCGCGGCGTACACCAGCAGGCGCGTGCTGGCCGCTTCTTCCAGATCCTGGCGGGCCAGCGTGCGCAGGCGCTCGCCGGTGGCAACCAGCCGCTTGGCGGTATCGGCATCGATGCCGCTCTCGGCGATGAGGATGTCGGTTTCCACGGCCGCCGGCGGGAAATCGAAACGCAGCGCCACGAAACGCTGCCGTGTCGACGGCTTGAGGGTCTTCAGGGCGTTCTGGTAGCCGGGGTTGTAGGAAACCACCAGCATGAAATTGCCCGGCGCTTCGAGTGTTTCGCCGGTGCGGTCGATGGGCAGGATGCGTCGGTCGTCGGTCAGCGGGTGCAGTACCACCGTCGTGTCCTTGCGGGCCTCGACGATCTCGTCGAGATAGCAGATGCCGCCGTTGCGAACCGTGCGGGTCAGCGGGCCGTCACTCCAGCAGGTCTCGCCGCCGGTGATCAGGTGCCGGCCGACGAGGTCGGCAGCACTGAGGTCGTCGTGGCAGGCCACCGTGTTCAGCGGCAGTCCCAGGCGCGCCGCCATGTGCGCGACGAAACGCGTCTTGCCGCAGCCGGTCGGCCCCTTGATGAGCAGGGGTAACTGGTTGCGGTAGGCATGCTCGAATACCGCGCACTCCTCGCCGACGGCGTGGTAGTAGGGGATGTCCTGGCGGGCGGCGATGTTCATGGGGCGATCCTCGGGCATCGGCATGGTCGATGTATTGATGCGTGGCAATGGCCGGCGTGTGCCGCAGACGAAAACGGCGGGTTATCCCCGCCGCTTCCGTATGGTCTTTGTTGCGGGTTACGCGGATTTCTCCGGTTCACCCCCGACGAAGAAGCTGCACAGGTAGACCACGAGGCCGGCCATGAACAGCAGGCCCGAATACAGGCGCATCCAGTAGAACAGTGCGACCTGGTCCTGCACGACCATGAACGACATCGGCGTTTCCGCGACGCGCTGCAGCCAGACTTGCAGGATGCCGGCGGCGGTCAGGAACAGGGTGATGAACACCATGGCGACGCCCATCATCCAGAACGACCAGATCTCGACGGTCTGTGCCTTTTTGCTGTTCGCTTCACGCCCACGCATGATCGGCATCGCGTAGGAGATCATCGTCAGCACCACCATCACGTAGGCGCCATAGAACGCCAGGTGGCCGTGGGCGGCGGTGATCTGTGATCCGTGCGTGTAGTAGTTCACCGGTGCCAGGGTGTGCAGGAAGCCCCACACGCCGGCGCCGAGGAACGCCATCACGCCGGTGCCCAGCGCCCACAGGGTCGCGGCCTTGTTCGGGTGCTCCCGGCGGCGGCGGTTGACCATGTTGAAGGCGAAGACCGCCATCATGAAGAACGGGATGGGTTCCATCGCCGAGAAGATCGACCCCAGCGGCAGCCAGTACTCCGGCGTACCGATCCAGTAGTAGTGGTGGCCGGTGCCGATGATGCCGGTGATCAGCGCGAAGGCGATGATCATGTACAGCCACTTCTCGATCACTTCGCGGTCGACGCCGGTGATCTTGATCAGGACGAACGCCAGCATGGCGCCGAGGATCAGTTCCCACACGCCTTCCACCCAGAGGTGTACGACCCACCACCACCAGAACTTGTCCTTGACCAGGTTGTGCGGGTTGTAGAAAGAGAACAGGAAGAAGATCGCGAGGCCCCACAGGCCGAGCAGCATGACGAGGCTGATGCCGGTCTTGCGGCCGCCGAGCACGGTCATCGAGATGTTGAACAGGAAGCCGAGCACGACGACGACGATACCGACTTTCGTGATCAGCGGTTGCTCAAGGAACTCGCGACCCATGGTCGCCAGGATGTTGTTGCCGGTGAGTTCCGCGAGGCGGGCATAGGGCAGCGTCAGGTAACCGACGATGGTCAGCGCGCCGGCGACCAGGAACACCCAGAACAGGACCTGCGCCAGCTTCACGCTGTACAGCTCGCGCTCGGACTCCTCCGGGATCAGGTAGTAGGCGGCGCCCATGAAGCCGAACAACAACCAGACGATGAGCAGGTTGGTGTGGACCATGCGGGCGACGTTGAAGGGGATTTCCGGGAACAGGAAGTCACCGACGACGTACTGCAGGCCCATGATCAGGCCGAACAGGATCTGTCCGACGAACAGGCCGAGCGCTCCTATGAAGTAGAGCCGGCTGACGGATTGCGACTGATATTGCATGGTGTTTTCTCCTTGCGTCCTTCCGGATCAGCCTTCGATGTTCGGCGGCCAGTTGTTGGTATTGATCCCGTTCGTGTATTTCAGGAACTCCACGAGATCTTCCAGTTGCTGGTCATTGAGGTGGAATTGCGGCATCTGCCGGCGGCCAGGGGCGCCGCTGGGTTGCATCTTCATCCACATCTTGATGAACTCCGGCCCCCGGCGCTCATAGACGTTGCCCAGCTCGGGCGCGAAATAAGCACCCTCGCCCAGCAGCGTATGGCAGCCCAGGCAGTTGTTCGTTTCCCAGATCAACTTGCCGCGGACGGCCGACTCGGTGAGCGCCGCGCGGTTGTCACGATCCGGCAGCTTGCGGTGGGTATCGAGGGTGAGCCCCAGGAACAGCAGGAAAAAGAAAACGGCACCGCCATAGAAAATATTGCGGGCCATGGCTTTGGTAAAACCGTCGCTCATGGAGCCTCCGGGATTCGTCCGTTGTTGGCCGGGTCGGCCGGGTGCGACTATGGTGAGGCCGCCAAAACGCAACATTGACCTAGATCAAGAACC
>JBKHWN010000112.1:0-5548 GCA_046566505.1 Gammaproteobacteria bacterium | reverse complement strand
ATGTGCGCGCCGTGGTCGTAGAAGATTTCGGTGCACGGGCCGCAGGGGCCGGTATCGCCCATGGTCCAGAAATTGTCGGAGGCGTAGGGCGCACCCTTGTTGTCGCCGATGCGGATGATCCGCTCCTTCGGCACGCCGACCACGTTCGCCCACAGGTCCCAGGCTTCGTCATCGGTGTGGTAGACGGTGACCCAGAGTTTTTCCTTCGGCAGGCCCAGCCATTTTTCGCCGGTGAGGAACTCCCAGGCGAAGGGGATGGCATCGGTCTTGAAATAGTCGCCGAACGAGAAGTTGCCCAGCATCTCGAAGAAGGTGTGGTGCCGCGCCGTGTAGCCGACGTTCTCCAGGTCGTTGTGCTTGCCGCCGGCACGCACGCATTTCTGGCTGGTGGCGGCGCGCACGTAGGCACGCTTCTCGCGACCGAGGAAGCAGTCCTTGAACTGGTTCATGCCGGCGTTGGTGAACAGCAGCGTCGGGTCGTCGCCGGGGATCAGTGAACTGGACGGGACGATCTCGTGTCCCTTGCCGCGGAAGAAGTCGAGGAAGGCCTGGCGGATGGCGCTGCTTTTCATGGGTCGTTCGATCGCTGGCAGGGCTGTGAGGGCGGCTAGTCTAGCCTGAAAGATTCGTCTCTTCGCAGGCGGGGTGTGGGCACGGTGGTGGGCCGCCCATGCCGGTGATTTTGCGGGACAGGACGCAGGGTCTTGCCGCGGGAAGCCCGTGCGATACTGCGGCGCCTTCAGGTCAGGGAGTCTTCTCGTGTCCATGCCGTTGACGGACCGGCGGTTGCTCGCAGCCGGTGCGCTTTTCCTCCTCCTCCTGGTTGCCTGGCTGTGGTGGCGGCCGGCGGCCGTCGACACCGTGGTCGTGGAAAACCGTGCCATCCGCGAGACCCTGCAGGTGACCGGCCGGGTCGCCACGCGGGACCGCATCGCGCTGGCCGCACAGGTGCCGGGCACCGTCGGGCGGGTTGCGGTCGAGGAAGGCGCCGAGGTGACGGCTGGCCAGGTGCTGCTGGTCATCGACAATCCCGAGATCGCCGCCGGCGCGCGGCAGGCTGAGGCCGCCCTGCGCCAGGCCGAAGCGCGCCTTGCCCGCATCCGCGAGATCGACCGCCCCGTCGCCCGGGCCGAGGCCGAGCGCGCACGCATCGAGTTCGAACAGGCCCGCCGGCAGGTGGAAAACCTCGAACCGCTGCGCGCCGCGCAGACGGTCGGCGCCGAGCAGTTCCGCACCACGCAGGAAACACGCGACCTCGCCGCGCAGCGCCAGGCCACGGCAGCCCTGCGCGCGCAGGGCCTCGAAGCCGGCGGGCGCGACTGGAAACTGGCCGAGGCCGAACTGGCGCAGGCTGCCGCCGCCCGCGATGTGGCCAGGGCAAGGCAGGACTGGCTGACCGTCCGCGCACCGGCCGCCGGACGGATCATCGCCCGCCATGTCGACCCGGGTGCACCGGTGCAGACGGCATCGGCCCTGCTGGACTTCGCCCCGGAGAAGGACACCGAGGTTCGCGTCGATGTCGACGAGCGTTTCCTTGACCTGCTGCGTACCGGGCAAGCGGTGGCCGTGATCGCCGACGCCTGGCCGGACGCACGGGCCGCCGGCCGCGTCCGCCACATCGCGCCGCGCGTCGATGCCGCGCGTGGCAGTGTCGAGCTGCGCATCGCGCTGGAAGAAACGCCGGACTGGCTGCGCGAGGACCTCACCGTGTCGGTCGAAATCCTCGTCAGCGAAAAGCCGGCGGCGCCGGTGCTGCCGGTCGGCGCCGTGCTCGACCAGAACAGCCGGCCCTGGGCCTGGTGCGTGCAGGAACAGCGGCTGAGGCGCTGCGAACTGGCCGTCGGCCTGCATGATGCACAGCACGTGGAAGTGCTCGCCGGTGCCGCCGCGGGCACCGAGGTGGTGGCCGTCGCCGACCGCACACTCAAGGACGGCACGCGCGTGCGCACCCGCCGGCTGGCGCGCTGACCGATGCCACCCGCCCTGCCCTTCGAGTGGCTGCTGGCGCTGCGCTTTTTGCGCGAAGGGCGCGCGCAGACACTGCTGATCCTCACCGGCATCACGCTCGGCGTCGGCGTGATCGTGTTCCTCACCGCGCTGATCAACGGCCTGCAGGCCAACATCATCCAGCGCACGCTCGGCGTGCAGGCACACATCTCGGTGCAGGCACCGGAAGACCGGGTGCAGCCGGCGTTCGTCCGCGGCGATGACGATATGCCGTGGCTGTCGCGCGTCGAACCACGTGCGCAGAAACTGCGTTCCATTCCGCGCTGGCAGGAAGTGGCCGCCGGCATCGGCAACGTGCCGGGCGTCCGGCATGTCTCGGCCATGGTGTCCGGGCCGGTGTTCGCCATGCGCGGCGATGCGGAAAAGCAGGTCGCGCTGATGGGCGTGGAGCTCGACGACTACCTGCGCATCGTGCCGCTGGATACCTACCTGGTCGCCGGCACCCTGCGCGTCGCAGCCGGCGAAGCGGTCATCGGCGTCGAACTCGCCCGCGAACTCGGCCTGTCGGTCGGCGACCGGCTGCGCCTGGGCGGCATCGGCACCCGCAGCGAAACTTTTCTGGTCAGCGGCCTGGTCAGCGTCGGGCTGCGTGACCTCGACCGCCGCTGGGTGTTCGTCTCGCGGCGCAACGCGCAGAACCTGCTGGACCTCGACGGCGGCGTCACCCACATCGACGTGCGCGTCGACGACATCTGGGGCGCCAGCGCGGTGGCCGACATCATCGGCGCGCGTTACGACGTGGTGGCCGAAAGCTGGATGCAGAGCAACCGGCAACTGATGACCGGCCTCAACTCGCAGCGCGCCTCCAGCAGCATCATCCGGTTTTTCGTGCTGGTGTCGGTTGCGTTCGGGATCGCTTCGGTGCTGGCGGTGAGCGTGGTGCAGAAGCAGCGCGAGATCGGCATCCTGCGCGCGATGGGCACGCGGCGCGCGACCATCCTGCAGGTGTTCCTGATCCAGGGTGCACTGCTCGGCGGGGCCGGGTCGGTGCTCGGCGCAGCGGCCGGTGCCGCGCTCGCCACCGGCTTCCGGCAGGTTGCGCTGAACGCCGACGGCACACCGTTGTTTCCCATCGTGATCGACGGCTCGCTGTTCCTGACCGCCGTGCTGACGGCAACGATCACCGGGCTGGTCGCCGCCGCGCTACCGGCGCGACGGGCCGCGCGCCTGGACCCGGTGGAGGCCATCCGCAATGGCTGAGACTGCAACGCCGCTGCTCGCACTGCGCGGCATCCGCCACACCTACGGCACCGGCGAAACGGCGGTCGAGGTGCTGCACGGGATCGACCTTGCCTTGCGGGAAGGCGAGTTCACCGCGCTCATCGGCCCGTCCGGCTCCGGCAAGAGCACGCTGCTCAATCTGATCGGCCTGCTGGAAACACCGACGCAGGGCGAGGTGCTGATCGACGGCACGGCGACCGCCACGCTTGATGACAACGCGCGCACCGCGTTGCGCAACCGCGCGCTGGGTTTCGTGTTCCAGTTCCACCACTTGCTGCCGGCCTTCTCGGCGCTGGAGAACGTGCTGATGCCGGTGCTGGTGCACGACCGCTACGCGGACGCCGCCGCGCGGGCCGATGCCAGCGCATTGCTGGCCGAGGTCGGGCTCGACGCCTTTGCGCACCGCCGCCCGGCGCAGTTGTCCGGCGGCCAACAGCAGCGGGTGGCGATCGCCCGTGCGCTGGCAAACCGGCCGCGGCTGGTGCTGGCCGACGAGCCCACCGGCAACCTCGACACGCACACCGCCGACGAGATTTTCGCGCTGTTCCGCCGGATCAACGCCGAGCGGAAGCTTACGTTCCTGATCGTCACCCACGACGCACGGCTGGCTGCCCGCTGCGACCGGGTGATCCGCCTGGTGGACGGGCAGGTGGTCGACGAGCGCAGCGCAATCGGCTAGCCCGCCTGTTCTCGTGCCGTGCGTTCGGCCTTGCGCCTGGCCAGATTTCGGAGGCCAGGCCATTCCGTCGCCCGCCCGTCACCTCCGGGACGCTATCATCGGCACGGTCGATGCCACCGTCGCTGCCGTACTCGATGCGAAGCCGGCATCGGCCACCCGTCCAGACCCTGTCCTGCACCACCAACAGCCCACCGGGAAAGCCCCATGCCCGACCGCATTGCCCACGCCAGCATCCGCCCGCAAGGCAGCCTGAACACGCTGTCCGCACGCGAAATCCGCGGCCTGCTGGACTCCGCCGATACCCGCGTGTTCGAGGTGTTCCGCAAATGCGCGCTCGCGGTGCTCAATACCGGTGGCGAACTGGACAACGCGCGCGACATCTTCGCCGTCCACCACGACTTCCAGGTGCGCGTGGTGCAGCAGCCGCGCGGCCTCAAGCTTGAGCTCAGCAATGCCCCATCATCGGCATTCGTCGACGGCGAAATGATCCGCGGCATCCAGGAACACCTGTTCGCGGCGCTGCGCGACGTGGTCTACACCCACCACAAGATCCAGGAAGCCGGGCGCTTCGACCTCGCTTCGCCCGAAGGCATCACCGACGCCGTGTTCCGCATCCTGCGCAACGCCAATATCGTGCGGCCCGGCGCACGGCCGGATCTGGTGGTCTGCTGGGGCGGCCACGCCATCCCGCGCGACGAGTACGAATTCAGCAAGGAGGTCGGCCACCAGCTCGGCCTGCGCGGCTTCAACATCGGCACCGGCTGCGGCATCGGCGCCATGAAGGGCCCGATGAAAGGCGCGGCCATCGCGCACGCCAAGCAGCAGATCCGCAACGGCCGCTACATCGGCATCTCCGAGCCGGGCATCATCGCCAGCGAACCGCCGAACCCGATCGTCAACGAACTGGTGATCCTGCCGGACATCGAGAAGCGCCTTGAGGCCTTCGTGCGCCTGGCGCACGCCATCGTCGTCTTTCCCGGTGGCGTCGGCACGGCCGAGGAGATCCTCTACCTCATCGGCATCCTGATGCATCCGGCCAACAAGGACATTCCATTCCCGCTCGTTTTCGCGGCACCGCGTTCCAGCCCCGACTACTTCACGCAGATCGACCGCTTCCTGGTCGACACCCTGGGCGAACGGGTACGTCAGCACTACCGCATCGTCGTCGGCGACGCAGCCGAGGTGGCGCGGCAGGTACGGGCAGGCATCGCCGGCGTGCAGCGTTTCCGCCAACGCTCGCAGGAGTCCTACGGCTTCAACTGGCTGCTGACCATCGACCCGCAGTTCCAGCAACCCTTCCTGCCCACGCACGAAGCCATGGCCGGGCTGGACCTCTCGCGCGACCAGCCGGCACACGTGCTGGCGGCACAGCTGCGGCGGGCGTTCTCCGGCATCGTCGCCGGCAACGTCAAGGAAGCGGGCCAGCGCGCGATCGAGGAACGCGGACCCTACGAACTCCGGGGCGAAGCATCGCTGATGGCCGGGCTCGACGAGCTGCTGGAAGCCTTCGTCGCGCACCGGCGCATGAAGATCGGGCAGGACCGGTATGTGCCCTGCTACCGTATCGCCCGCTGACGCCAGCCCGTCCCGCCGATGACGCTGATGCGCAACCTGCTCGCCACCCTGCTCATATTGCTGGCC
>JBKHWN010000111.1:0-3397 GCA_046566505.1 Gammaproteobacteria bacterium | reverse complement strand
GGCAGCAGGTGCGTGAACTGCTTGCGATAGCCCATCAGGAAGTTGTTCTCGCCGTCCTCGCGCGCCACGATCAGCTTGTAGTGCGGCGCCGGGCGCAGGTGACGGCCAACCTTGAGCAGCAGGATGTCGTCCATCTCGTACTCCCGCGCGCCGCGGGCCTGCCACAGGTCGGCCAGCTTGCGGGCGTAGGTTTCGTCGGTCAGGAAGCAGCAGCCGCCGGCCGGCGTCGCCCACTCGGTGAAGCCGAACTGCCGCGCCAGCGCGATCTGTGGCTTGCGGCTGCGGCCGTTGAAACCGTGCAGTTTTTCCCGGTCCACCCAGCCTTCGCGCTCGGGCAGGGTGGGCGGCAGGTTCCTGGCGGAGAGCGGACGCAGCAGCCGGTCCTCGGCACCTGATTCGCGGGCGATGATCGGCAGCTTGTGCTTGAGCTGGCTGTTCGGCCGCTGACCGACCACTTCGCCGGTGATGATGAAATCGAAGCCGCCGTCGGCGGCCAGTGTGCGCGCCCGGTTTAGCATCAGGTTGGCCTTGCCGACCATGAAGATCTTGCAGTCCAGGCAGGGGTTCAGGTGGGAGCCGTAGCCGTGTTTCGGGTTGAGCAGGACATCCTTGTACTCCTCGCTGATGTCCTCGATGTGCAGGTTGATGCCCAGTTGCTCGGCGCTCCACAGCGCATTGTTCCGCTTCGGCTTTTCCCGGTCGCGCTCGCGGATGGCCTGGGTGTGCCCTTCCACGCAGAAGCCGGTGTAGAAGTTGACGCCCTCGACCTCGACGCCCTGCTCTTGGATGGTGCGCACCGCCAGCAGCGAGTCGAGTCCGCCGGACAGCAGGGCAAGGGCGCGGCGGCGGATCGGGGCGGTCATGGGCGGGCCGGGCCGTATGGTGGCGGGTAGTGGCGGGGCGCGGATTATAGCGACCAATGCCTTCGGCGGTGGCCCGACAGGTGGTCATCGGTGCCGGTGTATACTCCCGCGCCTTTTTGCCCGACCCCCAGTGGTCCCACCGGTACTGAAACCCTATGTCGTCCGCCGTCCAGAACATCCGCAACATCGCCATCATCGCCCACGTAGACCACGGCAAGACCACGCTCGTTGACAAGCTGCTGCGGCAGTCCGGCACGCTGGACAAGCGCGAGGATCTCGGCGAACGGGTCATGGACTCGAACGACATCGAAAAGGAACGCGGCATCACCATCCTGGCCAAGAACACCGCGATCCGCTGGACGGACGAGCGCACCGGCACCGAATACCGAATCAACATCGTCGACACGCCCGGGCACGCCGACTTCGGCGGCGAAGTGGAGCGCGTGCTGTCGATGGTCGATTCCGTGCTGCTGCTGGTCGACGCGATGGACGGCCCGATGCCGCAAACGCGCTTCGTCACCCAGAAGGCGTTCGCGCGCGGGCTGAACCCGATCGTGGTGATCAACAAGGTCGATCGTCCGGGTGCGCGCCCGAACTGGGTCGTCGACCAGGTGTTCGACCTGTTCGACCGTCTCGGCGCCAACGACACGCAACTGGATTTCCCGATCATCTACGCCAGCGCGCTGAACGGCGTTTCCGGCCCGGCGCCGGACAAGATCGGCACCGACATGACGTTCCTGTTCCAGACCATCGTCGACCAGGTCAAGGCGCCGGTCGTCGATGTCGACGCGCCGTTCCAGATGCAGATCTCGCAACTGGACTACAACAATTACGTCGGCATCATCGGCATTGGCCGCATCGTGCGCGGCAAGGTCAAGCCGGGCACGCAGGTCGTGGTCATCGATCGCGAAGGCAACAAGCGCAACGGCAAGATCCTGCAGGTGATGGGCCACATGGGCCTTGAGCGCGTCGAGGTGCAGGAAGCCACGGCCGGCGACATCGTCTGCATCACCGGCATCCAGGACCTGAAGATTTCCGACACGCTCTGCGATCCGCAGAATGCCGAGAAGTTGCCGCCGTTGTCGGTGGACGAGCCGACCGTCAGCATGACTTTCCAGGTGAACGATTCGCCGTTCGCCGGGCAGGACGGCAAGTACGTCACCTCGCGCAACATCAAGGACCGGCTGGAAAAGGAATTGCTGCACAACGTCGCGCTGCGCGTCGAGCAGGGCGATTCCCCGGACAAGTTCAAGGTGTCCGGCCGTGGCGAGCTGCACCTGGCGATCCTGATCGAGAACATGCGTCGCGAAGGCTTCGAGCTGGGCGTCTCGCGTCCGGAAGTGATCCTGCGCCGCGAGGGCGAGGAAATCCACGAGCCGTTCGAGAACGTGATCTTCGACGTCGAGGAGCAGCACCAGGGCGTGGTGATGGAGCAGCTCGGCCTGCGCAAGGGCGAGATGACCGACATGGTGCTTGACGGCAAGGGCCGCGTGCGCATCGAGGCGCTGGTACCGTCGCGCGGCCTGATCGGGTTCCGCAGCGAGTTCCTCACGCTGACTTCCGGCACCGGCATCCTGACCTCGTCGTTCTCGCACTACGGCCCGATGAAGTCCGGCGATGTTGCCAACCGCGCGAACGGCGTGATGATCTCGATGGTGAACGGCGGCGTGCTCGGCTATGCGCTGTTCAACCTGCAGGAGCGCGGCCGGCTGTTCGTCGAGCCGGGCATCGAGGTGTATGAAGGCATGGTGGTCGGCATCCATTCGCGCGGCAACGACATGGTGGTGAACCCGACCAAGGGCAAGCAGCTCACCAACATGCGTGCCTCCGGTTCCGACGAGAACATCATCCTGACGCCGCCGATCAAGCTGACGCTGGAAAGCGCGCTGGAGTTCATCGAGGACGACGAACTGGTCGAGGTGACGCCGAAGAACATCCGCGTCCGCAAGAAGTACCTGAAGGAAAACGAGCGCAAGCGCGCGGGCAACGCGGCGCTGAAGTAAGCCCTGCAGGCCCTGTGGCCGGCCTCCGGCCGCAGGGCGCTACACTGACGGGGTCGTCGTCCTGATTGCCGGGGTTGCCATGTCACGCACCGTCTTTTGCCGTCGCCTGAAGCGGGAACTCGAAGGGCTCGACCGGCCACCGTTTCCCGGACCGGTCGGCCAGCAGGTTTACGAGACTGTTTCGAAGCAGGCCTGGCAGGAATGGTTGCGCCACCAGACCCTGCTGATCAATGAAAAACGGCTGCTGCTGACCGACCCGGCGACCGCCGAGTACCTTGCCGTGCAGCGCGAGAAGTTTCTCGATGGCGAGGCCGTGGACCGCGCCGAAGGCTATGTGCCGCCGAAGTCTTGACGGCATCAGGTTTTGTGCGGGGATTCTCCTTGACCGGCGCGAAGGTCGCCGCTTTAATACCGCGCTCACGCCGGAACCCGGTGTAGAGCCGACGCCCAGATAGCTCAGTCGGTAGAGCAGGGGATTGAAAATCCCCGTGTCGGTGGTTCGATTCCGCCTCTGGGCACCATATCCCGCAC
>JBKHWN010000110.1:0-3824 GCA_046566505.1 Gammaproteobacteria bacterium | reverse complement strand
GGATCGGCAGCAGGTTGAGGATGCCGATGCTGATGCTGAGGAAGGCCATGAATTTCAGGAACACATCGGCGCCGAGCGACGCCGTCGCACCCGCGCCGCGCGCGATGCTGATCGGGCCGCCGATGCTCTCGACGGACAACGCGCCGCTTACCATCTTGCCGATCGAGGCGACGGTGAGTACCGAACGGTCCCAGGTTTCACCGACGGCCCGGCCCAGCGCATCGACGGGCCCGTAGCGCACTTCACGCACGTATTCGGCGGGCCAGTCATCCGGCCAGCGCAATGGCGTCATCATGACGCCGACCACGCCGGCAGGTTCGCCGTGCTGCACCACGCGCAGCGGTTGCAGTTCCACGGCCATCCGCTGCCCGGCGCGCTCGATTTCCAGCGCCAGCACACGGCCGGGCGATGCACGCACGACGTCGACCCAGTCACCCCAGTCGACGACGGCCTCGCCATCGATGGTGAGTATGCGGTCGCCGGTCCTGAGCCCCGCGACCACCGCCGGGCTGTCCACGCGCCGGCCGTCATCGGTGGTCACCTGCGGAACGACCTCGCCGACCACCGCCGCCACCTTCGGGAACCAGGGCGCCATGCCGAGCATCGCGGTGGGGCTCTGGTTTTCCTGGCCACGCAGGAAATCCGTCACCGGCAACGCGACGTCACGCTCGGCACCGACCACGCCACTGCGCACCGTGAAACGTATCTGCCCGCTGTCGCCGGCACGGGCGACCAGCCGCAACGGCACGTCGTCCCAGCTGTATACCGTCACACCGTCGACGGCCCTGATCTCGTCGCCAACCTTCAGGCCGGCGGCAGCGGCCGGCGAACCCTCGCGCACCATCCCGACGACTGCCGCCATCTGCTGGCTGCCGGCGACGAACAACAACCAGTAAACGAGCACCGCGAACAGCAGGTTGACCAGCGGGCCGGCGGCGACGATGGCAAAACGCTGCGCCACCGGCTTGCGGTTGAATGCCTCGTTCAGGCGTTCGGCCGGCACCTCGCCTTCACGCTCGTCGAGCATGCGCACATAGCCACCCAGCGGAATGGCAGCAACCACATATTCCGTTCCGTTGCCGCCGAGGCGCGACCACAGCGGCTTGCCAAAACCGATGGAAAAACGGATGACATGCACGCCGCACAGGCGCGCCACCGCGTAATGGCCCCACTCGTGCACGGTGATGATGACGCCGAGCAGGACGATGAAGGCGGCAAGCGCCCAGGCGCCGTCACCCAGTTGCGACAGGAAACCGCTCATGCCGTTGTCCTCGCGGCCACCACCGTCGTGGCGTGACGACGCGCAGAGGCATCGACGGCAACCAGCGCGTCGAGTGTTTCGGCCACCGGCAGCGTCACGACGGCGAGCGTGTCGGCGATCACGGCGGCGATACCCGGGAACGACAGGCGTCCCTCGAGGAAAGCCTCGACCGCAACCTCGTTGGCGGCGTTGAGCACCGCCGGCGCGTTGCCGCCGGCCAGCATCGCCTCGCGCGCCAGACGCAGGCAGGGAAAGCGGGTTTCGTCCGGCGCCTCGAAATCGAGACGGCCGCGCTGCACCAGGTCCAGGAAACTGACGCCAGCCTCGACACGCTCCGGCCAGGCCAGCGCGTGCGCGATCGGCGTGCGCATGTCGGGACTGCCCAGTTGCGCCAGCACCGAGCCGTCGACGTACTCGACCATCGAGTGCACGACGCTCTGCGGGTGGACGACGACGTCGATCTGCGACGGGCGCGCACCGAACAGGTAATGCGCCTCGATCACTTCGAGCCCCTTGTTCATCATCGTCGCCGAGTCCACTGAAATCTTGCGCCCCATCGACCAGTTCGGGTGTGCCACGGCCTGTGCCGGCGTCGCCTGCGCGATGGCTTCCGCGCTCGCGGTGCGGAATGGGCCGCCGGATGCCGTCAGCAGGATGCGGCGCACGCCGGCGGCATCGAGATCCGCGCACCCTGCGGGCAGGCACTGGAACACCGCGTTGTGCTCACTGTCGATGGGCAGGATCACGGCACCGGCGCGGCGCGCCTCCGCCATGAACAGGCGACCGGACATCACCAGGGATTCCTTGTTCGCCAGCAGGACGCGCTTGCCCGCACGCACGGCCGCCAGCGTCGGCGCCAGGCCCGCCGCGCCGACCACCGCCGACATCACCGCGTCGGCATCGGCCAGCACCGCCACCCGGCACATGGCCTCTGTCCCGCAGGACACCTCGCAGTCCGACCCGGCGGCGCGCAACCGGTTCCCGAGTTGTACCGCTGCGGATTCGTCGGCCAGCACGGCATGACGCGGCGCAAAGCGCAGTACCTGTTCGTACAACGCGTCCGCCCGATTGCCGGCGACCAGCGCCAGCACGCGGAAACGGCCGGGGTGACGGGCCACGACATCGAGCGTGCTCTGCCCGATGGAGCCGGTGGAGCCGAGGACGACCAGCGACAGCGGCGTCATGTCAGTGGCCGGCCGCCACGAGGTACGGCGCCAGGTGGGCGTAACCCAGCGCAAACACCGGCATCGCGCAGGTGACGCTGTCGATGCGGTCGAGCATGCCGCCGTGCCCGGGCAACAGCGTGCCGCTGTCCTTCACGCCGGCTTCGCGCTTGACCAGGCTTTCGAACAGGTCGCCGAGGATCGACGCGCCGGTCGACACCAGCACCAGCAACAGCAACAGCGCGGTGGCACCGGCGGAGAATCCCAGCGACATCGCCAGCGCGAACGCCAGCAGTTGTGTCAGCGCCAGGCCACCGACGGCACCCTCCACGGACTTGCCGGGACTGACATGCACTGCCAGCTTGCGCCGGCCAAACGCACGACCGGCGAAATAGGCACCGACATCGGCACCCCACACGATCAGGAACGCGCCGAGCAGCAAGAGGCCGCGCACATCGTTGCCGCCGACATGAAACACCGTCGACTGCAGGAACACCACCGCGTACCAGGCCGGCAGCAGCAACAGCAGCCCGATGGCATACATCAGAGCCGGCCGGTGCGCCCAGGTGCGCAACCCGGGGTAGCGCGTGACCAGCACCAGCGCCACCAGCCAGAAGGCCGTCGCGCACCAGAACAACAGCGGTGCCACGCCCGGCGCCACCTGTTCGGCGAGGAACACGGCAGCCATCGACAGCGTGAGCAGCAACAGGAACGCCTTGCCGTTCACCGGCGCCATCCGTCCCCATTCATTGCCGGCCACCAGCACGGCAACGGCCATCACCACGGCGAACCAGGGCGTCGACAGGAAAAATATCGCGCCCAGGATCAGCGGCAGCAGCGCCAGCGCGGTCAACACGCGTTGCCAAAGCATCAGGTTCTCCGTCAGTCCTGGCCGAGCTCGGCGCCGGAGCGGCCGAAACGGCGCTGGCGCGAAACGTAGTCGGTAAGTGCGGCGTCCATGGCCTGTCCGTCGAAATCCGGCCAGAGCACGTCGGTGAAATAGAGTTCACTGTAGGCGAGTTGCCACAACATGAAATTGGAGATTCGTAACTCGCCGCCGGTTCGGATCAGCAGGTCCGGCGGTGGCAGCGCGGCCAGTGCGAGGTGCTCCGCCAGCCGCGCCTCATTCACCTCGTCGGCCCCCAGGCGGCCGGCGACAACCTCGGTGGCCAGCGCCCGCGCGGCCTGCGCGATGTCCCACTGCCCGCCATAGTTCACCGCCACCGAAAGATGCATGCGGCTGTTGCCGGCGGTGATGCGCTCGGCATCGGCGATACCGGCGCGGATTGCGTCCGAAAAGGCGGACAGGTCGCCGATGAAGCGCAACCTGATGCCGTGGCCATGCAGTTCCGGCACCCGTCGCGACAGGGCGCCGACGAACAGCGCCATCAGCGCATTCA
>JBKHWN010000109.1:0-2821 GCA_046566505.1 Gammaproteobacteria bacterium | reverse complement strand
CCACCACGAAACCGGAACACCTCCCCTTAGATGTCATCGACGGCGTCGCGGTGATGACGCTGAACCGGCCCGACCGCCAGGAAGGCGTCATGGCCTTCCTGCAGAAACGCGAACCGAAATTCACGGGACACTGATCCGCCAACAGACGGTGTCCTGCCGGCACCTCACGGAAGCCGGTGCGGGCAGGGATCTCGCGGCGAACAACATCCCTATGCGGATCTTTGCCGGTATCATCCCGACCCATGCAACCGACTCCCTACCCCGGCCTTGGCAAGCGTGCATTGCGCGCACTGCTGGAGCGCGTCCTGCGCCTGTACTACACCGTCCGCGACCCGGCGACGCCCAGGCGCGCTGCGCTGGTCTTCACCGCGGCCGTCGTCTACCTGCTGGTGCCGCTGGATTTCATTCCGGACCTGCTGCCACTGATCGGCCTGGCCGATGACGCCACCGGCCTGCTCGGCGCTGCCTGGCTGGTTTCCCGCCACACGAAGGACATCCACCGCCGCCTCGCACGCGAGCGCGCCAACCGGATGCTCGGCATCCTGGAGAACCCCCCATGAGTTTCACCCTGCACGAACGCCTGGCCGCCGACACCTTCCTCGTCGGCAGCCTGCACCTGTGTGAAGTGCTGCTGATGAACGATGCGCGCTTTCCGTGGGTGATCCTGGTACCGCGCGTCATCGGTGCGCGGGACATCATCGACCTGCCAGACGAGGGGATCTCGCACCTGAATCACGAATCGGTCATCGCCCAGCGGGCGCTGCGCTCGCTGTTCCGCCCGGACAAGCTGAACGTCGCCGCCATAGGCAATCTGGTGCCACAACTGCATGTCCACCACGTGGCGCGTTACGTCGGCGACAGCGAGTGGCCGGCGCCGGTCTGGGGGCGCGGCACGGCACAACCCTACGCACCAGCCGAACGTGACGAACGCCTGGCGGCACTGCGCGACGCGCTGCACGCCGCACACCGTTTCTGATTCTCACGAATTCACACGCGGGAAAATTGCGGACCTCCGTTGACCGGAGGCCCGACCGATTACTGCAGGCGGATATTCGCCTTGTTCTTCTCGATCATCTTCTGGCCGATACCCTTCACGTCCTGCAGTTGCTCAATGGTCTTGAACGGCCCGTGTTTCTCGCGGAAGGCAACGATATCCTTCGCTTTCTTGCTGCCGACACCGCTCAGCGCTGCCGCGATTTCATCGGCAGTCGCCTTGTTGATGTTGACTGGCGCGGCATGTGCCGCTGTTGCCATACCAAGGGCCATGGCAATGGAGAGTAGGAACGCAGACAGTGTGCGGTACATGGGGATTTCCTCCGTGAATATGAGCACTGTGCCGACAGGAACCTCCTGGCGGCGCTGTGCATTCTCGGCAGTAACCCCTTTCCCGTTCTGCACGCGATGACGCAAAACACTGTGCGAGGCGACTCGCTCAGTCCGCGGAAAATTCCCGTTCGACGGGGCCGATCCTGGCCATCTGCTGCTGTATCTGCTGCGCACGCGACTGGACATAGGCGGAAGGCCTGGCCGGGTTGCGCTTACGCGGCGCCGGCAGTACGGCAGCCAGCAACGATGCCTCGCGAACCGAGAGTCTTGCCGCAGGCTTGCGGAAGTAGTGCTGCGCCGCAGCCTCGGCGCCATAAACGCCGCGGCCAAACTCGACACTGTTGAGGTACACCTCGAGGATGCGCTCCTTGGACCAGAGCGCCTCCATGAGCAGCGCAAACCAGGCCTCCAGCCCCTTGCGCACATAACTGCGCCCCGGCCAGAGGAACAGGTTCTTGGCCAGTTGCTGCGAGATGGTGCTGCCACCACGGATCCGCTTGCCACGCTGGTTGTGCAGGTAGGCGCGTTCAATGGCTTCGGTATCGATGCCGAAATGCTCGGTGAACTTCTGGTCCTCGCTGGCAATCACCGCACGCTGGAGTTGCGGCGAGATATCGTCCAGAGACACCCAGTCGTGGCGCAACCGATACGGCTTTTCATCGAGCCAGCCGCTGACCGTGCCCTGCACCATGAAGCTGGTCAGCGGCACCGGCACGAAACGGAACACCGCGAAATAAACCGCAGGCAACACCAGCAGAAGCAGGATGCCGGCAATCACGAATCGTTTGCCCCAGCGCCAGAAAAAAGCGCGAATACCCTTCTTACGCGAAGTCATCGACCGGCCCGGCACCTGCACGCACGACTTCGGGCGCTCCGTTGACCAGGCTGACGACCGTGGTTTCATCCATGCTGCCGTAGCCGCCATCGATCACCACGTCGACCTGGTTGCCCAGCGCGTCGCGGATTTCCTCGGGATCGGTGCGCGCGAACTCCTCGCCAGGCAACAGCAACGTCGCGGTGATCATCGGCTCACCGATGTCGGCCAGCAGCGCCTGGCAGATGGGGTTGGCCGGCACGCGGATACCGATGGTCTTGCGCTTCTCGTGCATCAGCCGGCGCGGCACTTCGGTCGTACCCAGCAGGATGAAGGTGTAGGCACCGGGCGTGTGCGCCTTGAGCAGGCGGAACTGGCTGTTGTCGACCTTGGCGTAGGTCGCGATGTCCGAGAGATCCCGGCAGAGCAGCGTGAACAGGTGTTTGTCGTCCAGCCGGCGGATGCGGATGATGCGGTCCAGCGCCTGCTTGTCGGCAACACGGCAGCCGATCGCGTAGGCAGTGTCGGTCGGGTACACGATCACCCCGCCGTCACGCAGGATGTCGGCGGCCTGGCGGATCAGCCGGGCCTGCGGGTTTTCGGGGTGGATGCGGAAATACTGGCTCACGCGCGTGTCCGGAAAGTGGGTCGGCTTGACGGGGCGCAACGATACGCCGGAAC
>JBKHWN010000108.1:0-6316 GCA_046566505.1 Gammaproteobacteria bacterium | reverse complement strand
TGCGCAACCGGATCACCGAGCGCATCGACAAGATCACGCTGATCACCGACGACTACCGCGTCGCGAAGCCGCCGATCCCCAGGAGCGTCAAGATCGAGTTGACCGCCCGGTGCGACTTCCAGTGCTTCTTCTGTGCGTCCCATTCCCGGCTGCGCGAAAAGGACGAGATGGACCCGGTGCTGTTCAAGCGGCTGGTCAAGGAGATGCGCGAGGACGGCGTCGAGGAACTGGGCGTCTTCTACCTGGGTGAGTCCTTCATCTGCGACTGGCTGCCGGAAGCGATCCGCTACGCCAAGCAGGAATGTGGCTATCCCTACGTATTCCTCACCACCAACGGACGCATGGCAACGCCGGAACGCGTGCGCGAATGCCTGGAAGCCGGGCTTGACTCGCTGAAATTCAGCTACAACTTCTCTGATGCCGAACAGTTCACGCAGGTGACCGGCGTGAAGAAGGCGGACTTCCAGCGCGTGGTGAACAACCTCAAGGCCGCGCGCGGCGTGCGCGACGAGGTTGAGGCACGCACCGGGCACCGCTGTGGCCTCTATGCCTCGTCAATCCTCTACGACGGCGAACAGTTGGCGCGCATGCAGGAGGCAGTGGAAGACATCCTCCCTTACGTCGATGAGCACTACTGGTTGCCGCTGTACGGCCAGGCCGGGCTGACTTCCGGCGCGCATGGCACCAAACCCACGGCCGGCAACCAGGGCCGGGTCGGCGCGCTGCGCCCGCCGCTGCCCTGCTGGTCGCTGTTTACCGAAGGCCATGTCACCTTCGACGGCAAGCTCTCCGCCTGCTGCTTCGACCACGACGGTCGTTTTGACATGGGCGACCTGACAAAGATGTCGTTCCGTGAGGCCTGGCACAGCGACGTATTCACGAAACTGCGCGAAGCCAACCTGCGCAAGGACGTAACCGGCACGGTGTGCGAGAAATGCATCGCCTACGAGGACAACACCCAGCCGGACGTGCTGCCGGGACCGACCTGCGGCACGACCAGTTGCAGCACGGATGATGCAGGCGGCGTATTCGTCCGGCAGGCACCAGAGCGCTGAGCGAAAGCCGCAAAAAAAGCCCGCGCCGGTTTCCCGGCGCGGGCTTTTTCATGCCTGGAAAACGGACTGCGCCGTCCCCGGCTATTTCTTCCGGTAGACCTGTGCGTAGTGGCTCATGAAATCCTTCAACTGTGCATCGTTGAAGTTCTTAACGACCTTGTGCATCACCGCCTGGCAGGCCGAACGGGTGCCGGCGATGGAGACATCGAGCGCCTTCTTCGTGATGAAACCGATGTCGACGTGCTTGGTCTGGGCGAGGAAGAACTTCTGCAGCACTTCCTCCAGCTGCCGGTCCAGCACCCGGACGACCAGGTCGATCTGCGTCGTGCCCCTGCCGGCAGCGCAGACATCGATCACGGCCTGGTAATCGTTCGCGAAAGCGGCGTCGATGGCGAAATACAGTTGTGGCACATTGCCGTTGTCGCCACCGGCCGGCCAGTACATCGCCTTCAGGTCACGTTCGATGCCGGCGAACTGCGCGTTCGACACCTTCTTGTAGATCTGCCCGGTCAGCATCGACGATGCCTTGCTGCCGGTATCGACGGCGAAATCGACGATCTTGCGCTGGGTAGGACCGACGCTGGCGATCTCGACCGCCTCCAGCAGGAACAGGCCGATCAGCCGGTCGGTGAGCCGGCCCATGAACTGGATGTAGGCCTCGGCACCCTTGCCGTTGTGGGTGAGCGCGCGATGGAAGGCCTCGATGGCCTCGTCGAGGGCGGGGTTGGCGGGAACGGCGATAACCGGGTTGGACATCGGGTGGGTCCTCTGTGGGTGAACCGGGTGGCTGGGAAGAATTACATGAAACGGCGCAAGACTGCCCGCCCGACAAAGCGTGCCTGGGTGCTCAGGTCAAAACGCTTGAGGTTGGTGAGCACGATGCCCTTGGTGAACCGGGTGCGCTTCGAGTAGTCGATACGCACGTCGACGATCACCGGGCGACCCTCGGCGGCCAGCCCGAGCGCCTGGTCGATCACCGGGGTGATGTCCGCATCACTGCCCAGCGACAGGTATTCGGCACCGGTCGCCCGCGCCACGCCGGCAAAATCGGCGCGGCCGATCACCGAGCAGGTCTTGCGGTTGTAGGGGATCTCCTGCGCCTGGGAAATCTGTGACAGTTCGCCGTCGTTGAACACGAACTGCACCAGGCCCAGCTTGTGGGTCGATGCGGTGAGCAACTCCATGCAGGTCATCAGGAACGCACCGTCGCCGACGATGCCGACCACCTGCTGCGCGGGATTGGCCAGCTTCGCACCGATCGACGCCGGCACGCAGTAGCCCATGCAGTTGAAGTCGGTCGGCGACAGGAAGTGCCGGCTGCGCAGGATCGGCATCAGCTCGGCGGTGAGGAAGGTGTGGTTGCCGTCATCGGCGACGACGATGGCGTCATCGCGCAGCGCCGAGCGCAGCGCGGTGAAAAAGCGCGCCGGGTTCACCCGGCCACGCGAATCGTGTGCATGCCACTCTTCGAGATAGGCCTTGCGGTCGCGGGCGATCTGCACGCCCACCGCCTTGCCGTCGACCTTGCTGGCAAAACCGGACGCCTTGAGCGCGCTGACCAGCGCCGGAACGGCCTGCGTCGCATCGGCGGCGATCGGCACTTTCGCCGGGTAATTCGCGCTGAACACCTGCGGGTTGATATCGATGTGGATCAGGTTGGCCGGCACCTTCAGCCCATAACTGCCGGTGGGGATTTCCGAGAACCGCGTGCCGATGGCAACCAGGCAGTCGCAGTGGCGGAACGCGTGCTCGGCTGCCGGTACCGCGTGCGGGCCGAAGGAGAAGCCGGCGAACAGCGGATGGTTGCCCGGGAATACCGACAAACCCTGGAGCGTGGTCGCGACCGGCGCGTTGATCAGTGTCGCCAGTTCCACGAGGCTGTCGTGGCAATGACGCGCGCCCCAGCCGGCGAAGATGCCCGGCGACTTCGCGTTGCGCAGCAGCGCGATGGCCGCTTCCAGGTCACTGGCACTTGCCGCCGGACTGACCGCCGGCGCCGCCCTGTACGTGGGCGCACTCTCCACCTCGCCGGTGAAGGCGGCGATGTTCAGCGGGATCTCGATGTAGACCGGCCCGGGTTCACCGTCGGTGGCGATGCGCACCGCTTCGTAAACGGTGGGAATCATGTCCTGGTGGCGGCTCACCTTGAACTGCGCCTTGGTGACCGCCTTCATCAGTTGCGCGTGGTCGATGTCGTGCAACTGGTAGCGGTGCCCGGTGTCGGTGCGGATGCCGCCGGAAATCACCAGCATCGGTACGCCGTCGAGGAACGCCTCGCCGATGCCGCTCATGGCATGCGTCAGGCCCGCAGCCGGCACCACCAGCAGCGTGCCAAGCGTGTCCGAAGTACGGCTGACGGCGTCCGCCATAAAGGCGCCGCCGCCCTCGTGCGTCACCAGCAGCGGCATGACGCGATCACTGGCGGCGAGTTCGTCGTACAACTCGGTGATGTGCACGCCGGGTATGCCGAACGTGTACTTCACGCCGACCTGTTCAAGGGCGTGGCGCAGCAGCCAGGCACCGGTTTTCTTCATGTTCAGCCCACCGGGAGGATTCGGGGATTCTGTGTCGTCGGGGCATCCCGTCTTTTCGTCGCCGACACTACCACCCCTGTCGGGATGAGGCGACACGCCACCGGCAGCCGTATGCCGGCGCGCGTAAGATGCAGTCATTCCCATTTCACCGCCACGACATCATGTCAAACAACAACGCGCTGATCCGCCCGGCCATCACCCTTGCGCTGTCCATTCCGCTGCTGCTGGGAGGGCTGTACGCCGGCGACACCGCGCAGTCGATCACCGGGCCGCTGGCGATCGCCGTGGGTGACGGGCAGGTGGCCGTTGCCGCGCCCGGACTGCTGTACCGGCTGGATCTCGACGGCAGCCTGCAGGATGTCGACGAAGACGTCATCGCACCGGACGCCCGTGATGCCGGCCTGCTTTGGGTCGGAGACGCGCTGCTCGCCAGCCCCGGCACCGACGGCAGACTGCTGCGCTGCACAGCGGACGGCTGCTCACCTTTCTCTGCCGACCCGTACGCGCCCACCGGGCCGGTGCAGGCACATGTCGATGGCGGGATCCTCTGGCTGGCGGAAACGGAAGCCGACCGCCTGCACCGCTTCCGGCTGGATGGCAAGCGCATCGACATGCCATTGAGCGATCTCTCGCGGCCGGGATCCGTGTTGCGCGACGGGGACTCGGTGCTGGTATGCAACACCGGCAACGCCCGCCTCGACGGCCACCGAATCCACAAGACCGGGCTCGACGACGGCAAGCAATGGGTGCAGTTCCCGCCCGGCGAAGCAAAGGACCCGGTCAACCGGCCCCTGCGGGTGCTGGCAGACAACCAGGGCGGGTACCGGGTGCTGCTGACCAACGCCGCGCGCTCCGGTGGCGTGCTCACGCGGATTTCCGGCAACCTCGAGGCCAGCCCGATCGACCTGCCCTCGCTGTCCAGCCCGGTCTCGATGGCGTGGCTGGGCGAAGACCTGCTCGTGCTCGACGAGGACCTGATGCAGGTTGTGCGCATCGCCGTGGATGGCGAGGCCACGGTGTTTGGCGACGAGGACTTCAACGCGCGACTGTCGGCCCAAAGGAGCACGCGTGAAGTATTGCGACTGCTCTCACCGGTCTTTCTGCTGCTCAGCGCACTCGTCGCCGCCATCGGCGGCAGCTGGCTCGTGCTGGAGATTTTCCGGCGCAGGGGCGACCCGGCGCGCGACGTGAACCCGGGGGCGGACGGCATCGCCTGGTTGCCGACCGAAGCGGAACTGGCCGGCGAGCGCACCACGCGCAACCTGCTGATCGCGCTGCCGATGGCCGTGCTCCCCGCCCTGGCAGTCGCCTCGCTCGGGGCGCCCCTCGTCGCCACGGGCTGGGCTTTGGCCGTCCTGGCCGCCGCCGCCATTCCGGCGCAATTGGCCGCCTCCCGTGCGCGCGACCCGCGAGGGACACGCATCGGGCTCCGGGGCAAGATCCTGGTCGTTGCCGATACCGAACTCGGCATGCGCGAGTACCCGCTGCCACAGGTGCAATGGAATGCACAACGGCTGCAACCGGCACCGAAGGACATCGTCTGCTTTTCGCAAAATGGCGTCCCCGTTTTCCACCCGCCGACCCTGGCGGCCTTCCTGCTGCCGAAACTCGATCCTGCGCGGCAGCTGCCGCCGTCCTGATGCCCTGCCACGGTCGGTTATAGTCGGGGCCGGCCGCGCCCGGGCGGCCGGCGCCGCCTGCCACGCCGGCGAACGCAACGACAAGGAAATCCCGCCATGACCGACATCCCCGATATCACCGACCAGTCGCGCGCCGCGCGCGAGGGCGAGCAACTCGATACCGCCGTTGTCGGCAACTGGCTGAAGGCGCAGGTACCCGGCCTGACCGGCGACTGCACCATCCGCCAGTTCCCCGGCGGCAGTTCCAACCTCACCTATCACGTGGTGATCGGCGAACGCGAATTCGTGCTGCGCCGGCCGCCGTTCGGCCGCATTGCCAGGAGCGCGCACGACATGGTGCGCGAGGCACGCATCCTCTCGCGGCTCAAGCCGGTGTTCCCGAAAGCACCGACCGTCGCCGCCGTCTGCGAGGACGAATCGGTGATGGGCGTGAACTTCTACGTGATGGAACGCATCAAGGGCATCATCCCGCGCCGCGATTTTCCCAAGGGCATGGTGGTGACGCCGGAACTGGCGCGGCAGTTGTGCGAAAGCTTGGTCGACACGCTGGCCGAACTGCATGGCATCGACTACCAGACGGCAGGGCTGT
Organism: Gammaproteobacteria bacterium; assembly: GCA_046566505.1. Lineage (GTDB taxonomy): Bacteria > Pseudomonadota > Gammaproteobacteria > Pseudomonadales > JADFDG01 > JADFDG01. The sequence continues at coordinate 498 of JBKHWN010000108.1, read as the reverse complement.
CCGACCTGGGCAAGCCCGAAGGCTATGTGCGCCGGCAGGTCGAGGGCTGGAGCAAGCGCTACACGGAAGCGATGACGCCGGACGCACCGGACAGCACGGACGTGATGCAGTGGCTCGCCGACAAGCAGCCGGCGGAAGTGCGCCACTGCATCGTCCACAACGACTACCGATTCGACAACGTGGTGCTGGACGTCAACGACCCGCGCCGCATCATCGGCGTGCTGGACTGGGAAATGTCCACGCTCGGCGATCCGCTGATGGAACTGGGCACGGTGATGTGCACCTGGGTGGAGGCCGGCGACCCGCCGGTGGCGCTGATGTCGCGCCAGCAGCCGACCACGGTGCCGGGCATGATGACGCGCGCCGAAGTCATGGACTACTACTGCGGCAAGACCGGCCTGTCGGTCGAAAAAAGCGATTTTTACCGCGTGTACGGCCTGTTCCGCATGGCCGGCATCATCCAGCAGATCTACTACCGCTATCACCACGGGCAGACCA
>JBKHWN010000107.1:0-14640 GCA_046566505.1 Gammaproteobacteria bacterium | reverse complement strand
GCAGCGCCGCGAAACTGCGCAGCGGGCCCTACGAGGTGGCGGGCATCGTGCCTGTCGGCCCCGCCTATGTGTTCACCCGCGACCGGCAGCCCGGCGACTGCCGGCCCGGCAGCCGGCAGCAGCACAATGAACAACAGCGACAACAGCACGCGCACGATCATCAGGTGTGTCCTCCATACAAAACGTGATGGCCCATAAAGACCGACATTTGCCGACACCTTCCGCATTCGCCCGAATGTCCGGGATTGCGGGCGAATGCGTCATGGCAAAAAACCCAAGGGTTCCTACAATGCCGGTGCACTGCGAATTGGCGCACGCCGCCGGCGATCCACCCCACCCCGCACAGAATCCCCAAAGAGGTTCGACATGCGCAAGTTGCTGCCTGTGTTCATCGCCACGCTGCTCGCCCTGCTCGGCACCGCTGCATCCGCCCAACCCGTCGCACCCGACGAGGTACTCAAGCGCAAGTTCTGCGTGTGGGACGTCGCCGGCGCCCATGGCGACATCTACCGGACCATGCAGGACTACCGGCTGGAGATGCTCAAGCATGGCGTGGACTTCGAACTGATCCCGTACACCAGTGAAAAAATCGCCGCCGAGGACTTCAAGGCCGGCCTCTGCGACGCGGTGGATCTGACCACGCTGCGGGTTCGCAGTTTCATCAAGTACGCCGGCACCCTGGACGCCGTCGGCGCCCTGCCCACCACCGAGCACCTGCGGATGGCACTGGCGGCGCTGGCCGATCCGCGCAGCGCCGCGAAACTGCGCAGCGGGCCCTACGAGGTGGCGGGCATCGTGCCTGTCGGCCCCGCCTATGTGTTCACCCGCGACCGGCGCATCGACTCGATCACCAAGGCCGCCGGCAAGCGCGTCGCCGTCCTGGACTACGACCCGGTCCAGTCGAAGATGGTGGCCAGGCTGGGCGCCTCTCCGGTTCCGTCGGACATCACCAATTTCGCCGGCAAGTTCAACAACGGCACGGTGGACATCATCGTTGCCCCGCTGGTCGCCTACCGGCCGCTGGAACTGTACAAGGGCCTGGAGCCCAGCGGCGGCATCATCGACTATCCGTTCACCAACATCACCGCACAGGTACTGGTGCGCCATGAGCGCTTCCCGGCTGCCATGCTGCAGTTCGCCCGCGAGCAGACCTACCAGAACTTCGACAAGGTGCTGGAAGTGCTGGCCCAGATGAGCACGGACATCCCGAACAAGCACTGGGTGAAACTGCCGGAAGCCGACAAGGCCAACTACGAGGCCATGATGCGCGACGCGCGTATCCTGCTGCGTGACGAGGAAAACTACTACGACGCCGACATGCTCTCCCTGCTGCGCAAGGTGCGCTGCAAGATGGACTCCTCGCGCGGCGAGTGCACCGACAGGAAGGAATGACCCCTTTGTGGAGCCACCATGGACGTCGTCGCCACTGCGCTGCTGCTGTTCATCGTCCTTGACCCGCTGGGCAACATCCCGCTCTATCTGTCCCAGCTGAAGGCGGTGCCCGAGGCGCGCCGGCGCCGGGTGGCGATCCGCGAAGTGCTGATCGCCTGGGTCGTGCTGGTGTTTTTCTTCTTCGCCGGCGCGGCCTTCATGAAGCTGCTGGCGCTGGAGCCGGCCGCCGTGAAGATCGCCGGCGGCGTGATCCTGTTCATCATCGCGCTGCGGATGATCTTTCCCGAGCCGGAAGGGCTGTTCGGTCATTCCCCCGGCGGCGAACCCCTGATCGTGCCGCTGGCCATTCCCGCCGTCGCCGGCCCCGGCGCGCTGAGCGTCGTGCTGCTGCTGAGGGAAACCAATCCGGAGTCGACCTGGGCGCTGTTCGGCGCCGTCAACATCGCCTGGGCCGCCAGCGCGCTGATTCTTGTGTCATCGACGCAACTGTTCCGCATCCTCAAGGAAAGCGGCATCGTCGCCCTCGAACGGCTGATGGGCCTGCTGCTGGTGATGATCGCCGTGCAGATGTTCCTCGATGCGCTCAAGGACACCGGCTTTGTCACGCTCCACTGACAGGCTTTGTCACGGAGCCGGTACCCGGGCCCCGTGACCGGATTTCAACGCTACGACTTCTGCCGCGGACGCAACGGGATCACATCCACCGGGCGGTCGGCGTAGGTGCCGATGTGCTTGTGGATGAAGCGGCCAATCTCGCGCACCGCTTCCTTGCCCTCCGGCACGAAATAGGCGATCGCCTGGAACACATGCACCATCTCCTCGTAGACCGTCAGGTGCACCGGCACCCCGGCCTTTTTCGCCGCCTCGGTGATGCGCTCGGCGTCGGAGCGCAACACCTCGGTCGATCCGACCTGGACCAGGATCGGCGGCAGGCCACTGAAGTCCGCGTAGACCGGCGAAATCATCGGGTCGTTGCGCGGCGCATCACCGCCATAGACGCCCGACAGGAAACGCAGCAGGTTGACCGGGATCAGCGGGTCACGGCGCGCGTTTTCATGCAGTGAATCGCCGGTGGAGGACAGGTCCGCCCAGGGCGAGATGCAGACCGCGCCGGCCGGCATCGGCAGCCCCATTTCACGGAACTTGAGCAGCGAGACCAGCGTCAGGTTGCCACCCGCGCTGTCGCCGCCGATGAAGATGTTGTGCGGCTCGTAACCCCGCTTGAGCAGCCAGCGGTAGACGCGCACCACGTCCCAGATCGGTGCCGGGTACTCGTGGTCCGGCGGCTGCCGGTAGTCGACGGCCAGCACTTTCATCCGGCCGGTCTGCGAGATTCGCCAGGTCAGGGCACGGTGCGAACGCGGCGAACCAAAAAAATATCCCCCGCCATGCAGGTAGATGAATACCCGGTTCTGGTGCGTCTCCGCACCGCAAAGCACCCACTCGCAGGGCACGTCATCGGCGTGCACCGGCACGATCTCGGCGTTGCGCGGTACCGGCAGGATCATGGTCAGGGTGTCGAAACCCAGTTGCGAGAACTTCATGAAGCGCGGCGTCAGCCGTATCTGGGAAATGACGGGCTTGATGAAATTGCGCAGCGCGAAATTGATGCCCTGTGCCTGCCAACTGACGCTCATGTTTGTGGGCCTCTTTGTTGTTGTGGTTGTGACGCGGTCTTTCTTCAGATCCTTGCCAGGGTCAACGGCAAGCCATCGCGGGGCTTGGCGATCGGCACCAGCTGGTAAGGCATGCGGTAACCGCGCGGAACGCTCCAGCGATAGCGCAGCAACACCTGGTGCATGATGGCCTTCACCTGCAGCTCGGCAAAATGCTGCCCGATGCACATGTGCGGCCCGCCGCCAAAGGGTACCCACGCAAAATGGTGCGCCTTGTGCTCCTCGCGACCAGGCGCAAAACGCTCCGGATCGAACAGGTAGGGGTTCGACCAGATCTCCTCCATGTGGTGGGTATGCACCGGCGCGATGCCGACCAGCGTGTTGGCCGGGATGCGGTACTGCCGGAACTCGAAGGCCAGCGTCGCGAAACGCGGCATCACCGGCAACGGCGGGTAGCGGCGCAGCGCCTCCTTCATCGCCCAGCCCAGCGCGTCAAGCTTCTCCAGGTCCTCGAAGTCCAGGTACGGCTTGTCCAGCGCGCGCGACTGTTCACGCAGCCGCTCCTGCCATGCGGGTTCTCGTCCCAGTGCGTAGAACATCGTGGTCAGCGTCGACGTGGTCGTGTCGTGCGCCGCCATCATCAGGAACGCCATGTGGTCGATGATTTCCTGGTCGGTATAACGCTCCCCGGACTCGCCTGTCGCATGACAGAACGCGCTGAAGAAATCCGGCGTTTCCACCGCGCGCTTCTGCGGCAGCAGACCGGAAAACATCTCCACCAGCGTCGCGCGGCCGCGCTGGCCGCGCCAGTACGGCGTGCCAGGGATGTTCAGGCGCAACGGCGTGATCGATGCCTCTACCGTATCGACGAACGCCTGGTTGATGCGCGTTGCCTGCGGGCCCAGCTCGATGCCCATGAAAATGCTGGTGGCCAGGTCCAGCGTCAGCTGCTTGACCGCCGGGAACACCTGCATGCGTCCGCCCGCCGGCCAGCCACCCAGCCCGTCGGCAATGCGCGGATTCATCTGCGCGAGGTAGTTCACCAGCGCCGGCTTCTTGAACGCCAGGTTCATCAGCTTGCGCTGGTAACGGTGATGTTCCCCGTCCATCGTCATGATGGCGCCCGGGAACACATGGTCGATGACCCAGCCCCAGCCTTGCCGGCTGGAGAAGATGTCGTCCCGGTTCTGCAGCACGAACTGGTTCGCTTCCGGGCCGAACATCCCGACCATCCGCATCGGACCGTAACCGGCCTGCATCACCGGGCCATTGCGCCGGTAGATCTCGCGTATCAGCCCGCCGACATCGCTGTAGAAACCCATCAGGTACGCGAACGGATAAGGGCCGTTGTCACGGGGAATCGGCGACATGTCTGCCATGGCTACCACGTGGACACTCCTTTCGGCCGAGGCCGGTGCCGGGAGTCTAGCAACTATCCTGACCGGCCGGTCAACGCTCCTTCCTGTCGTCCTCCGGCAGGGTCACGGACGGCAAGTTCACGGGCGCCCGACCCGCCTCGCGCCACGATGCGCCCGCCCCGTAGACCGTGACATGCCGCACCCACGCCGCTTCCCCCAGGTCGGGGACTGCGATGCAGTCCCGTGCACCGAGACGCCGGTATCCGGGCGCGTCGAAGTTCCTCACCCGTGAGTCCGCGACCAGGACATCCGCGGCACGGCATCGAAAACGTTCGAGGAACGGCAGGTTGTCCCGGTCGTAAAGCACGTCCGCTGCGACGATCAGGTCGACATCACGGCCGAATGAAAAATAGTCACCCGCGGTTTCCACCGTTACCCCGTTGAGCGTCGCATTCGCGCGCGCGGCGAGGCAGGCATTCGGGTCCAGGTCGCAGGCGACGGCGCGACGGGCACCGGCCAATGCCGCAGCGACGGCCACCACTCCGGAACCGGCACCAAAATCCAGTACTACCTTGCCACGCACGACCTCCGGATGATCGAGCAGCCAGCGTGCCAGCACGGCACCACTGCCCCAGCAGAACGCCCAGTAAGGCGGCGCATCCATCAGGATGTTCGCGACCTCCGGCGGCAACGGCCCGACCGGGTAATCGGCGTTGATCAGCCAAAGGCGGATCTCCGGAACCAGGGGCAATACCGTGTCCGCCAGATACGCGCCCGGCAGCAGGTCCCGCAGGTATCTATCAAGCACTGACGCATCGGCGTCATTTGCGCGGCGAGGCATAGGCAGGAGGGGGCGCTACCGGTACTCTTCGGACGGCGGCGAACCTACATGCCTGCCCCCGAAAGGACAAGAACAACAATTCCCAGGAGTGGACGTGGCCAGACTGCTGACTGCACTGACCCTCGTGCTTGCCGCCGCCGGCGCACTGGCCGGCACGGCGCCAGCGCCGGTCACCGACGAGGAGTTTTCCACGCTGGTGCACGCCGTCGAGCGCGACCCCGGCGCTCTGAACCGCCACCGCAACATTCTGGAGCGCCTCTCCGCGGAGCAGATGTCGCTCGCCATCACCGGCACCGGCAATTCGCATTTCACCTGGCTGTACCCGATGGTGCTGCGCGCACAGGACTATCCAGAACTCGCGGGAACCCCCATCGGGCAGTTGTCACTGGTGGCGGTGCGCGGCGGAAAGATCGTGCCCATCCCCTTCCAGATCGATGAATTCGATACCCGGGGACTCATCTATATCCCGGGTGTTGCCACGCCCGGCCCGCTCAACCCGGGACTTATCAAGCGGCAGCGCGACACCGATGGTGTCGCCGGCGTCTACGACCAGAGCGACGAACTCGTCTTCATGTTCCGCGATGGCGGCACCCGCCCCGCGACACCCGACGAACTGAAAGCCACCAAGGGCAGCGTACTGGCAACGGTCAGGCTGACCCGCGAAGGGCTGCCGGCGCGCTATGTCCATGTGATGAAGGGTCACCCGCAACGCAGCAACGCCGACTATGTGAAGGTCGATCTCGGGCACGGCAAGGTACAGACCAGCGTGGCAGATATCGAATGGGATCCGAGTTCAATGGCGTTGATCAAACGCATTGCGCCGCGTGTAGGCCCTTCCAGCGGCCAGAACATCATCGACAGCGTCTACGGCGAGGTCAGCACCGGCGTCTTGCAGAAAGACCTGCGTTTTTCCCTGAACACCACCAACAACATCCGCATCCAGCCGGTCGCCGTGCGCGACGGCCCGGTGCGTGCGGTGCTGCTGGTGAAGATCCGTATCTTCTACATGGGTCTGCCCGTTTTCCACGACTTCATCAACGTCGCCATGTATGAGCAGGGCGCCAGCCTGCTGGCGCGCCTGCGGCTGGACAGCCTCGATGCCGCCAAGTATTTCATCAACCTGATCAAGGAACCGCGCATCGAGGCAAGCATCGACTTTGCCGGCATGGAAGGTGCCGAGGTGCGCTGGCAGGCCTACGAGGGCTCGCCGGAGCGCGCGATCGTCGACGGCCACATGAGCCCCGTCGAGAACATGATGAACAACACCCGCCTGCCCGGCGACTGGCTGTGGATGGACAGCAAGCGCGGCTGGCAGTTTTTCTTCAGCAACAACTTTTCCGTAGAACCTGACGGCCTGATGCAGGCCTTCCTGGAAGGCATGACGATCAAGATGATCTACGAGGATGATCCGAACGCAACCCGCAAGGGCGAGCGCATCCCGGGCGCCGGCCCCCGCTTCGGCATCAACACCTCAGGCATGCCGCACATTGTCACCAGCCTGCTGACAACCTTCCGCGGTATAGACCTGAGCAAGCTCAGCGGCATAGAAGACCTGATCGACCAGATGATCGTCCTGGAAGAAAAGGGGAAACTCGACCGCCTCAACCAGAACATCAACCTCATCCATCACCGCCTTCTGCGCGAAGGCAAGCTGGAAAACCTCGAGGACATTGCCCGGCTGCAGGTCAGGGATATCGAGCGACTGGGTTTCCGTCCCGATGACAAGAAGAAGCTGGCGCGCCTTGCGTATCGCGCCATCCTCGAAGGCGGCGACCTGGAGGACTACAAGCTCGGCAACGTACTGAAGGCCATGAAGCGCATCGCCCAGGAAGAAGGATTCGACTTCGAGAAACTGCAATACGCCATGCTCGACAACACGCTCTGGTTCCCCGACCAGGTCGGGCCGGCCGGGCCGGCCGGATTCGACCGGGAAGTGCGGAACCCCCCGGTAGCGACCATCATTGGCCGTTGAATGAACGCCGGCAGCCCCCAGCGCGCCGCGCGGCTGAAAAGCCCACACTGGCCCGGCCGCTATTGACCGCCGGCTGCCGCCGGCCTTGAAATTCCCGACGAGGGACCGATACTCGAGCCCCCGCTCTTCCGCACCTGCGGTTGACGACGCCGGCTTGACATTTTCTCAAAACCAAGGAGACGGATCATGGCCTTCGAATTGCCACCGCTGCCCTACGCGAAAGACGCGCTCGCCCCGTTCATCTCGGCCGAAACCATCGATTACCACTACGGCAAGCACCACCAGGCCTATGTCACCAACCTGAACAACCTGGTCAAGGGCACCGATCAGGAAAACAGGACGCTGGAAGAGATCATCAACTCGTCCAGCGGCGGCATCTTCAACAACGCCGCGCAGGTGTGGAACCACACCTTCTACTGGAACTGCATGAAGCCCAACGGCGGCGGCGAGCCGGCCGGTGCGCTGGCCGCTGCCATCAACAAGGCATTCGGCTCATTCGCCGCGTTCAAGGAGAAGTTCTCCGCCAGCGCCGTCGGCAATTTCGGCTCCGGCTGGACCTGGCTGGTGAAGAACAAGGATGGCTCGCTGGAAATCGTCAACACCAGCAACGCCGGTTGCCCGCTCACCGAAGGCAGGACGCCGCTGCTGACCGTCGATGTCTGGGAGCATGCCTACTACATCGACTTCCGCAACCTGCGCGCCAAGTACGTCGAGACGTTCTGGAACTATGTGAACTGGGACTTCGCCGCAAAACAGTTCGGCTGACATGCCGCGGGGCCGGCGTTGCGCCGGCCCCTTTCAGGCAGCATTCCTTTTCGCCAGGGCATCGCGCACGGCCGCCAGCAGGCGCTCGGTCTCTATCGGCTTGCTGAACATTTCCCGTATGCCGTGGGCGCCAAAGTCGGCGATGTCGATGTCGATCCCGTAGCCGGACACGAGCAGCACCGGCAACGCCTGGTCCAGCTCGTACATCTGGCGTGCCATCGTCACGCCGTCCATTTCCGGCATCGAGTAGTCGGTAATGACCAGCTGGACTTCCCCCGGATGCTCGCGAACGGTCCGTACCGCATCGACCGGGCTGGTGTGCACCTGCACGCGATAACCCCTGCTGAGCAGCAGCTCGGCGAGGAAGGTGCCGACACCGACGTCATCATCAACAACCAGCACGGGCGCCTGCCCCTGCGCAGCCATTTCGGTATCGAGGGAGGCCTGCGGCGCCTCGGTCAGCGGCAGGTACAGCGTGAACGTCGTTCCGCGCCCGGCTTCGGAAGCAACCGTCACATGGCCGCCGTACTCGTGCATCAGCCGGTTGACCATCGCCAGCCCCAGCCCGGTGCCACGCCCCTCGCCCTTGGTCGTGAAGAAAGGCTCGAAAATCTGCTTGCGGTATTCCCCGGCGATGCCCACCCCGGTATCGGTGATCCGGATCATCGCGTAATCACCCTCGAAGGCCTGCCCGCAGGCATCGCACTGGCACCCCCTCGCCTGCCCCGCCTCGGTCGAGATGTGCACCAACCCCTGGCCATCCATGGCATCCGAGGCATTCAGCGCCAGGTTGAGGATGACCTGGTCGAGCTGGTCGGAATCAAACAGTGCGGTAAGCGTCACCGTGGACAACCGGCTCTCGATCTCTATCGATGACGGCAGCACTGCGCGGAGGAACTCCACCGTCTGTGTCAACTGTTCGCCGAGGTCGATACGCGTCACTGCCGGCGGCGACGTCGTGCCGAACTTCATGAGTTGCTTGACCAGCATCCGCGAACGACGAATCGCGTCGTCAATCCGTGTCAGGCAGGCGTTGAGCATGTCCGGGTCACGGCGGGCGTATTGCCTGGCGAGCGACGTGTAACCGGACGCCGCCGTGATGATGTTGTTGAAATCGTGCGCAATGCCCGCCGTCAGGTGGCCCACGGCCTCCATTTTCTGCGCCTGGATCAGTTCCGCCTCAAGACGCTTGCGCTCGCTGGCATCACCGCGCCGCGCGTGGTTCTGCAGGGCACCGGCAAACTGGTCCGCCAACTCGCCCGCAAAAGCCATTTCCTCCGCCGTCCATTGCCGACGCTGTCGCACCGACTCCAGACAGATCACCGCACGCACCTGCCCGGCCACCCGCACCGGCGCATCCAGCAGCGAAACGATTTCATGTCGCGAGAGATAGCCGGATGCCAGTTCACTGGTACGCGGATCGTTGATCGCATCCACGGCGTCAACTGCACGCTCACTGCGCAATGCCGCGAAATACCCCGGGTAGTCACTGGCCATGATGGAGATGCCACTGGAGTGACGGCGAGGTGTGCGCTCGTAGAGATCGACGCTGGCCAGGGTCCGGTCATCGGCGGACAGAATCCAGAGCCCGACACGCTCAACCAGCAACTGGTTCGCCGCCACCTCCGTGATCATCTGCGCGGCGTCGGTCAGCCGGCCCTCGATGAAGGCGGCGGAACTGGCCATGCGCACCAGTTCCTGCTGTTCGCGCCGGCGCATGGCTTCCTGCTCGCGCAGGCGCTGCTCGTACATCTTGCGCGGCGTGATATCGACCAGGAAGCCTTCACAGACATGCCCGCCCTGCTCCGCGGCGCGAACCCTGCCGCGGTCATACACCCAGTGCGTGTCCCCCAGCCGCGTCCGAAGCCGGTACTCGAGCGCGTAGACGCCACCGTCCGCCATGGCCTCACTCACCGCGCGTGCAATGCGTACCCGATCCTCCTCGACGACCAGTTCATCCAGCCGCGCCAGCCCGGCATCAAACTGCCCGGTGGTATAGCCGGTCATCTCGACGACTTCCCCGGCCACGAACAGGGGCCCGGACGCCTCGACCGGCCGACGGTAGTACACCCCGGGCAACTGCGCAGGATCGAGGTCCAGCCGCAGGTATTCCGCGTCCGGTGCCGTGCGGCGCAGCCAGAAGAAGGCGAGCAGGGAAGCCGCCGCCAAAATGCCCAGCGTGACGATCAGAACCATCATGGCAATCGTTCCCTGTGCGGAGCGCGCCTGGCGCGTCCGGCACGACTAAGTAGAAACCCTTATCCGTGACGACAGTACACGATGCGCCCCATGACTTGAAGGCTCTGTTTTGCCCGGTTGAACCGCCCGTCGGCGCCGCAGACAGGTTGTCGTATCATCGCCCGGCGCCGCGCGTTCCCGACGACATCACGGACCCCCGCATGAGCACGCTGACCTACGCGCCCTGGCGCTGGTTGATTGCCATTCCAGGCCTGTTGCTGGCCATCCTCGTCGCAGGAATCGCCTGTCTTGCACTCCTGCTGTTCCTGCCCCCGCGGCGGGTCAACACCCTCATCCCCCTCTGGTGGGCACGGGTATCGCTGTGGCTGATCCCCGCGCGGGTCAAGGTCACCGGAAGAGAGCATCTGGAACCGAACCAGTCCTACATCGTGGTGGCCAACCATCTCAGCCACGTCGACATCTATGTGCTCTACGGCAAGCTCGGCATGGACCTGCGCTGGGTCATGAAACAGGAGTTGCGGCGCGTACCGGTGATCGGTGTCTGCAGTGCCGGTTTGGGGCACATCTTCGTGAACAGGGAAAACCGCCAGGAAGCACTGGATGCCCTGAGGGATGCCAAAACCCGGCTTGCTGCCGACGGCGCCTCGATCATGTTCTTTCCGGAAGGCACCCGCAGCCGTGACGGACGGTTGCAGGGTTTCAAGAAAGGCGCCTTCATGATGGCCAAGGACATGAACCTGCCGCTGCTGCCGGTCACCCTGCGAGGCACGGACGCCATCCTGCCGCCGCACACGCTTGCCGTGTTGCCCGGACAGGTCGAGGTCGTCATCCACCGTCCGATCAGCGCGGAACAGGTCAGGGGTCGTACCGGCGATGACCTGATGGCGGAGTCACGCGCACTGATCGCCTCCGCACTGCCTGCCGACCGCGTGGCGCAATAACGGGTGCCAACCGCAACGCGCATCAACTTGTACGACTGTGCTATGTTCGCGCCGAACGAACGGAGAGTCCGCATGTTGCAAGCAGTACTGCTATCCACACTCCTGTTGCTGGGACAAGTCGCACTTGCCGCGCAGGAAGACTGGGTGGTTGCGGCGAAGGCCCGTTCACCGGCGGACATCTCCCTGTGGACACGGACAGTGCCGGGCGCCGAACTGAAGGCGTTCCGTGGCGCGATGCATACCGACGCCCCGATGGCGAGTGTCGTCGCGATGCTCTATGACGCGACGAACATGACCGAATGGATTTTCCGTTGCCGCGAGGCACACATCCTTGGCCAGGCAGAAAACGGGGACACGTTCGTGTACCTGAAGATCGAGGGCATCTGGCCGGTCGGTGATCGCGACGGCATCATCCGTGTGCACCCGGTGCTCAACGAGGCAACGGGTGAACTGGTCGTGACAGGCACCGCCGAGCCGGACCACATCCCGCCCGTCGACGGCTACGTCCGTGTCCCCGCCCTCGAATCATCCTGGCGGCTGACACCAATGCCGGACGGTCTTGTCCGCATCGAGTGGACCGGGCATGTCGACCCGGCCGGGCACGTCCCCCGCTGGCTGACCAACGCCCTCGCCACCTGGGTGCCGCGCCACACGCTGCGCCAGATGCGCGAATTGCTCGACGATCCCCGGTGGCGGGCGCCTGCCGTGCAGGACAAGGGCAAGGCATTGCTCGGCAACATCCGCAGCAAAACCACCCGCTGATCCATCGCCATGCAGCCCGACTTCTGGATTACGCGCTGGCAGCGTGGCGAAACCGGCTTCCACCTGCCGGACGTGAACCCCTGGTTGCGCGCGCAACTGAACGCACTGCAACTCACCGCCGGGTCGCACGTATTCGTTCCCCTTTGCGGCAAATCGCATGACCTGCGCTTTCTCGCGGACCAGGGCGCAAGGGTCACCGGCATTGAACTGAGCCCGCTTGCCGTCGAGGCTTTTTTTGCCGAACAGGATCTGGAGCCCGCCCGGACATCCCTCCATGGCATGACGCTTTACACCGCAGGCGGCATCCGGCTGTTCTGCGGTGATTTCTTTCAGTTGACCCGGGAGATGCTGGGAACCGTTGACGCTGTGTTCGATCGTGCGTCGCTGGTGGCGATGCCGCCGGAAACCCGACCGGCCTACGCCGCACATCTGGCCGGCCTGCTGCCACCCGGTGCCCGCACCCTGCTTGTCGCGTTCGATTATCCGCAGCACGAAATGCCCGGGCCCCCGTTCAGCGTTCCCCAGTCGGAGATCCGCTCGCTGTTCGGCTCCTGTTTCGACATCGCGCCACTGGGCCGCACGGATATCCTCGACGCAGAACCCCGGTTCCGCGCGCGCGGCCTGACCCGGCTGACGGAAACCTGCTGGATAATGCTGCGTCGTTGAGTCGATTGCAGGTCGCTGCCGATGCACAGGATACCGAAAGCGTGAACCGGCCACTCACCGAAATCCTGGCCCTGCGCGCCGGCCCGCAGGCACGTGCCGCCATCGAGCGCGACGGCGTAAAGCCGGACATGTTCACGGCGATGCTCGGTGCATCGGGCGGCCCCAAGTGGCTGGCACTGGCCGGGCTGGACCGGTACCTGGCAGGCGAGTTTTTCCGGGACCGCAGCACGCCACTTGCGCTGCTCGGCACGTCCATCGGCTGCTGGCGACATGCCTGCTTCGCGCAGCACGACCCGCTGGCAGCGATGGATCGATTCCTCGCCGCCTATCTTGCCCAACGCTACAGCGCGAAGCCCGACGTGGAAGAACTCACCCGCGAGGCCGAGCGGCTGCTGGATGTGCTGCTTGGGGAGCGCGGAGCAACGGACATCGCCACCCATCACGTATGGCGCACCCATATCCTCGCCGTCCGCTGCCGCGGATTGCTGGCCAGCGACCACCCGCCGGTCTTGCTCACCGGCCTGACGTTCGCCGCGCTGCTGAACGGCCTGTCGCGTGCCTCGCTCGCACTCTCGTTCGAACGGGCGGTTTTCGCACCGGACGATGGCAGTGATTTCCAGCTCGACGGCCTGCCCGCCTTTGATATCCCGCTCACAGCGGACAATGTCCGCGAAACGCTGCTGGCCACCGCCGCCGTGCCGCTGGTCTTCGCCCCCCGCCGCGACATCGCCGGTGCGCCCGCCGGTACCTACCGCGATGGCGGTATCACCGACTACCACTTCGACCTCGCCATCAACGCACCGACCGGCCTGGTGCTGTACCCGCATTTTTACGACCACCTGGTACCCGGCTGGTTCGACAAGTCGTTGCGCTGGCGACGCGCCGCAGGATCCCTCGCCGCGAGGACGCTGCTGGTTTCCCCGGCGCCGGCGTTCGTTGCCTCGCTCCCGGCGCGGGCCATCCCCGATCGCAGGGATTTCGCACGCTACGACGACACGACCCGCGAGCGACACTGGCATGCGGCCGTGGCGGCCAGCGAACGGCTGGCGGAGGCCTTCGACGCCTGGCGTTCCGACCCGGAACCTGCACGCTGGCTGGCGCCGCTGCAGCCGCGCTGGTGATAATTCCGCGCCTTGATCCCTGGAGAGCCCCATGACCGAAGCCGAATTCGCCGACCTTTCCGTCAAGATCCTGGTCGGCGGCCTGATCCTGCTCATGGGTTTCATCATGTGGGACCTGGCCAAAAAATCCGGCGCCGGCAAGTTCGGTACGTTCATCATCTTCCTCGTGCTCGGCCTGTGCGTCGCCGCCTTCCTGATCAAGGAAGTCCTGATCGTCGTCCTCGACAAGTAGGCGCGCACCGGAGCATCCCCATGAGCAACGCCAGCCGTCGTCCGCTCGCCGGCATCCGGGTCATTGAACTCGGGCAACTGCTCGCCGGCCCGTTCACCGGAACGCTGCTCGCCTATTTCGGCGCGGAAGTGATCAAGGTCGAGCCGCCCGGCGGCGACCCCATCCGCGGCTGGCGCAAGCTGGATGACAGCGGCACGTCATACTGGTGGCGCTCGCTCGGGCGCAACAAGAAGTGCGTCACCATCGACCTCAAGTCCGCTGAAGGCCGCGCGCTTGTGCGCCGGCTTGCGGACCACGCCGACGTGTTGATCGAGAACTTCAAGCCCGGCGTGATGGAAGGCTGGCAACTCGGGCCTGCCGACCTGGCGAAGAGCAACAGGAAACTCGTCTACGCCCGGATCTCCGGCTACGGGCAGACGGGTCCCTACGCGACAAGGCCCGGCTATGCGTCGGTGACCGAAGGCATCAGCGGCTTTCGCTATGTGAACGGCTTTCCCGGTGAGCCCCCGGTGCGGCCTAATCTCTCGATCGGCGACACCATCGCCGGCCTGCATGCAGCACTCGGGATCCTGATCGCGCTCTGGGACCGCGAGCAGAACACCGGCGGCGAAGAAGGCCAGGTCGTCGACGTCGCACTTTACGAATCCATTTTCAACCTGATGGAGGCGGTGGTGCCGGAGTACTCGGGAGCAGGCTTGGTCCGTGAACCCTCGGGCACGACGGTGACCGGCATTGTCCCGACCAATACCTACAAATGCCGCGATGGCCGCTTCGT
>JBKHWN010000106.1:0-1566 GCA_046566505.1 Gammaproteobacteria bacterium | reverse complement strand
TCGGCGCGCAGGGCAAGCAGTGCACGCAGGGCAAAGGCATCGGGGCCGTTTTCCAGTACGCGCAGGCCCGACTGGTTGCCCATGCCCTCGACGACATTGCGGGTCCGGGTGAACAACGTCGAGTTATCCGGCTCGTCGATCGCGTAGGTAACGGTGCGGGTATGGAACGGCGCCTGGGTGGCGCAGCCGGTGGCAAGTGCGAGCACCAGACCGGATGCCAGCAACCGGTACAGCATGCGGCACGGATCGAAGGCACGCCGCGTCATGTGCCGGAATCCGCCCGCATCACCCGTGGCTCAGGTCGCGCACACTGCCGGGCTGGCGCGCTTCGCCTTCGACGGCAACGAATTTTTCCACCAGCCACCAGCAAATGAGCGCAAGGCCGAGGCCGCCCAGCACATCGATCAGTACATGCTGGCGCGTGGTCATGGTCGTCAGGATGATTGCCGCCGCCCAGACCGTGCCCCATGGCGCCCAGCGCGGGCTGGCACGCGCCAACCCGATTGCCGCCAGCGTCGCTTCCGCAACATGCAGGGAAGGAAAGCAGTTCGTGGGCTTGTCTGCCGCCAGCAGGAAAGCCCAGGCCGCCCGCGTCGCCGGATCGGCATCAACGGCATTGAGCGTGATGCGCGGAATCTGCGTCGGGAAAAACAGGAAGTAGATCGTCGCGATGACCGAACTCAGCACGATGGCCCAGAACATGCGCGTGCAGCCAGGGCCCTGTGCCGACCACCACCAGGTGGTGAACAACATCCCGACGTACGAGAGGTAGATCCAGACCGTCTCGGGAATGAACGGCAGCATGATGTCGAACGACGTGACAAATGGATGCCACGGATCGAAGAACGGGTTGAAACCGCTGAGCGTGTAGGAGAAATAGACAAAGAACGCCGCCGGCCAGAAAAACCCCTTGCGGTTCTCCGTGGTAATGAGCGGGATGGTGATGACAGGCGTGCGTTTCATGGCGGGATATCCGGGATGCGGCCTGGGAGGAGACGCGGCGCGCATCCCGCGCGCTCAAACGATGAGGGTGGCGAACGGGCCACCGCCCACCGTCACTCTCCGTGAACGACCAGGTTCAGTTCGGAGTAGGCGCCCCAGAGGATGACCCGGGGTTCGGTATCTACATGGTGGACCTTCGTGATGCGGCCGCTGCGCATCGCCGACTGGACACTGCAGTCACCGGTGGCAAAGACCCAGAGGAAGCCGGTGCAGGCGGCAGAGCCACGCTTGTTCACTTCCTGGGCATCCAGCTTGACGCTGAGGTTTGGCGTTGGTGTCGCGAGGTTGACGTAGCAGCCGGACAGCGTGAGGGCCGCGGCCGCAGCCAGCACGCGCATGGTGGTTTTCATCAGGTGATTCCTTGTTGTTGTGTGTCGGCGGACCGCTGGGTCACGGCCCGCGCCCACTGTACCGAATCCCGGCTCGATACCGAAGCGCGTAAGGCGAAATCCCTACCGACGGCTACCGGCGACGGAACAGCAGGTCGCGCACCCCGTGCCCGAGCCGCTCGCCGCGCGCCTCGAAGCGGGTCTGCGGACGCCACGCAGGCCGCTCGACATAGTC
>JBKHWN010000105.1:0-10812 GCA_046566505.1 Gammaproteobacteria bacterium | reverse complement strand
CACGACGACGCGCCGGCGGCGGTGAGGCGGGCCGAGGAGGGCCGAGGAGGGCCGAGGAGGGCGTGGGACTCGGCGCGTGCCGGTCTTTGCCGCGAGGGTTTTCGCCAGACGCCTCGTTGCCTTGATGGCCCCCTGCCCGGCAGGGTTAATCGGCTTCCCGCGCGCCACGCGACTTGTACAATGCTTGTACAACGGGTTCTGGATAACCGGGTATGAGCAATCCCCCCACACCGGCTGCCGCGCTCGGCCACCGGGACATTGTCCGCTACGGGTTGCCGGGCCTCGCGCTGGCGATGCTCGGCATTCCGTTGTTCCTGTTCGTGCCGCCGCTGTTCATCGATGTGCTGGGGCTGGCGGCAGCACCCGTGGGCCTGGCGCTGCTGCTGGCGCGACTGCTCGACGTGCTGGTGGATCCGGCGGCCGGGCACTGGTGCCGCACGGCGCGGCGGGTGCGGCAGATGCTGTTGATCGGCGCGCTGGTGCTGCTGGCCGGCGCGGCGCTGCTGTTCCTGCCGCCGGGCGGCGCGGGCGTGTCCTGGTTGTTCGCCGGGGCGTTGCTGGCATACCTGGGCTGGACGCTGGTCGCGGTGCCGCTGTACGCACTGGGCGCGGCGTTGCCGGAGCGTGATGCGGATCGCGCGCGGCTGGCGGTCAGTCGCGAGGGTTTTGTGATCGCCGGCACCTTGCTGGCACTCGGCGTGCCGGTGGCGGCCAGCGTGGTGGAGGACATCGCGGCGACGATGGCACTGCTCTGGTGGTTGCTGCTGGTGTTGTTGCCGTTGTCAGTCGCCGCACTCTGGCCGCTTGCGGCGCGTGCACGCTGGGACGCGCCGCAGCCGTGGGCGGCATTCATGTCACGCAGCGCCGCCCTGTACCGAGACCGCGAGTTTCGCGGCCTGCTCGGCGCCTATTTCCTGAATGCGATGGCCAACGGAATTCCGGCGACATTGCTGGTGCTGTATGCGGTGCACGTGCTCGATGCGCGGGCATCGCTCGGCTGGTTCCTCGGCGCCTACCTCGCAGCCGGTTTGCTGGCGCTCCCGGCGTGGTTGTGGCTGGCGAGTCGTGTGGGCGAGGCGCGCGCGTGGCTGATGTCGATGCTGTGGGCAGCGGCGGTGTTTTCGTCGGTGCCGATTCTGGGCGCCGGCGATGTGCTGGCGTTTGCACTGGTGTGCGCGGCGACCGGGCTCAGTGTGGGCGCCGACAACGCGTTGCCGGCAGCGATGCAGGCATCGGTGGCTGAGCGGTTGCGTGTCCGCGCCGGCGGCGACGACGCGGGACTGGTGTTCGGCTGGTGGGGCATGGCGACCAAGCTCGCGCTGGCCGCCGGGGCGGCGGTCGGCCTGGTGACGGTGGATCTTGGCGGTTTCGATGCCGCGGCGCCGGATGCCGATGGCCGGCTGGCACTGGCGCTGGCCTACAGCCTGCTGCCGGTGGCGGTGAAGTTGCTGGCCAGCGCGCTGGTCTGGCGCAGCATGCACGGGCAAAAGGGAGGCGAGACATGCGTGTCTACGGGTTGTTGTTCCTGATGTTGCTGGCGCTGCCGGCAGCCGCCCGCGTGGAGTGGCTGGAAGGAGTGGCCTTCGAGCACCAGCGCGAGTTGGCCGGCGTGCCGCTGTTGTTGTCGGGGACGCATCTGAGCCGCTGGGCCGGGCTGGTGAAGGTGAGCGTGGGTGGCCTCTGGTTGCCGCCGGATGCGCGCGGCCGTGACGTGCTCGATGCACAGGTCGCCAAGCAACTGGAACTGCACTACCTGGCAGCGATTCCCGGGCGGCGCCTGCGCGACGGTACGCGCGACATCCTGGCGCGCAACTGGCCGGCATCGACGCTGGCGAGGCACCAGCCCGGTGTCGACGCGATCGTCGAGGCGTTCGGCGATGTGAAAGGCGGCGACCGCTACACGCTCAGCTACCGTCCCGGTGCCGGCGTTGCACTGTCGCTGAACGGCCGCGTGGTCGCGCATACGGCAGACGATGCGGCCGGCGCGTTGCTGTTCTCGGTCTGGCTGGGGGCATCGCCACTCAATGATGACAAGAAGCGCGACCTGCTCGCGTATCGCCTGCACGGCGCCCAGGGAGCCATACGATGAAAAAGCTGAGCAGATTGATCGCCGTATCCCTGCTGTTTTTGTTGGCGTCCTGCAGCGGCCAGCGTATCGGGGACTACGCGGCAACCACGCCGGCGCTGGACCTGTTTGCCTATTTCGAAGGACAAACGCGCGGCTACGGCCAGATACAGGAGCGTGACGGCACGCTGATCCGCCGTTTCGTGGTGGACATCTCCGGGACGGTGACCGGCGACACGCTGGTGCTGGACGAGCGCTTCGTCTACGACGACGGCGAACGCGAGCAGCGTGTGTGGACCATTCGTCGCGTCGGCCCCGGCGATTACCGCGGCACGGCCGGCGACGTGGTCGGCGAGGCGACCGGCAAGGTGGCCGGCAGCGCGCTCAACTGGCGATACACGCTGAAGCTGCCGGCACGCGGGCGGGTGTGGGAAATCGCCTTCGACGACTGGATGTACCTGCACGATTCGCGCGTGCTGGCCAACCGGGCGGCGTTTTCCAAGTGGGGTTTTCGTCTCGGGGAAGTGACGCTGTTCTTCGTGAAATCACCGGCAGAGCCTCTGTAAGACCGCTCCGCCGGTGGCTCACACGTTCATCCGAGCGCCTGGTCGAGATCGGCAATCAGGTCCGCCGCGTCTTCCAGCCCGACCGACAGCCGCAGCATGGCATCGGTGATGCCACGACGCGCGCGTTCTTCCGGCGCGATGCCGTGGTGCGTTGTCGTGCACGGCTGGGTGACCAGGCTTTCGGTGCCACCCAGGCTCGGTGCCAGCGCGAACAGGCGCAGCCGGTCGGCGACGCGGGTCGCATCCTCGCGGCCACCTTTCACCTCGATGGTCAGCATGCCGCCAAACCCGTGCATCTGCGCTTTGGCCAGTGCATGGCCGGGGAAATCCGGCAGCCCGGGGTAGAGCACGCGCGCGATTTTCGGATGACGCGCCATGGCTTCCGCAACTGCCTGCGCGTTGGCGTTGTGCTGGCGGATGCGCACCGGCAGCGTGCGCAGGCTGCGCATCAGCAGCGTCGCGGTTTCCGGTGACAGCAGCGAGCCGAGGTTCTTGCGCCAGCCGCGTACCGGCTGCAGCAACTCGCGCGAACCCATCAGCGCACCGGCGGTGAGATCGCTGTGGCCGCCCAGGTACTTGGTGGCGCTGTGCATCACGAGATCGGCACCGAGTTCCAGCGGGCGCTGGTTCACCGGCGAGGCGAAGGTGTTGTCGATGGCAACCAGCGCGCCGTGCGCGTGCGCCGTTTGCGCGATGGCGCGGATGTCGAACAGCGACAGCGTCGGGTTGGTCGGTGTTTCGAAGAACACCAGCCGCACGCCGTCGGCGAGCAGCGCGTCGAGCTTGTCCAGTTCACTGCCGAGCAGCAGGTGAGTGCGGATGCCCAGCAGCGGCAGTTGCTCGGCAAGCAACTCCATGGTGCCGCCATAGGCATCGCCGATGCAGACGATACCGTCGCGCCCATGGGTGAGGAACAGTGCGGACAGCGCCGCCATGCCCGAGGCGAATGCCAACGCGGAGTCGGCACTTTCGATCCCGGCGAGCGTTTCCTCCAGTGCGACGATGCTCGGGTTCATGCCGTAGCGGGTGTACAGGCTGCCGGGCTTACGGCCGTCGATCACGTCCAGCAGGTCGGCGGTGGAGGCGAAGGCAAAGGTGGTGGTGTTGTAGACCGGCGGATAGGGGCTGCCGTGCGCATCGGGCTGGCGGTGGCCGTGGATGCTGCGGGTGGCGAGGCCGCGTGGGTTGCTGGTGGACATGGGCGCTCCGGGGCGTGCGTTGCGGACGGAGCGCCAAGGGTAATGCCTGCGCCGGTCAGTGGGCATGCCCCCGATGTGCGTCAGCGGCCGGCACTGCATTCTTCGGCGCAAACGGCGTGAAGCGCGCCTGTTCGGCCGGTTCGCCCGGCCGCGTGACCGAGACGATCGCTTTCAGGTCCGCGCGCACGGCGTAGCGGCCGAGGCCGCGCAGGCGGTTTTCACCGTCCGGCTTGAGCGTCACCGTGTCGCGGTCCTTTCCGGACAGCAGCGTGATGGTACCGGTGGCGCCAGCGGTCGGGATCGGCGTGTCGCCGTGGTCGGTGACGTAAACCAGCACCGGCTTTTCGCGCGCGCCGCTTTTTTTCGTGTCGCTTACGTTCGCGTCGCTTTTGTCCGCGCTGTTGCTGTCGCGCTCCAGCACCAGTTCGAAGTGGTACGGGCCGGCCATGCGCAACTGGCCGCCGTTCGCCGTTTCCAGGGTGTCCAGGTATTCGTCGGTGTGCGCGAGCGTCGGTGTCGTGATGAACGGCAGGGCAACGGCCAGTGCGGTGGCAAACAGGGTCGGGCGCAGGGAAGGCAGGATGGGCATGTCGTTTCTCCGCAGTGATAGAACGGTCAGAAGTCCTGTTTGGGTTGTCCGGCGAGCAGTCTTTCCAGCGCCGGCCTGCCCCACAGCCAGAACATCAGCGGGGTGAGCAGCACGTCGAGCAGGGTCGAGCTGACGAGGCCGCCAAACAGCACGACGGCGACCGGGTAGAGCATTTCCTTGCCCGGCGCGTCGGCGGACATCAGCAGCGGCAGCAGTGCGCCAGCCGACACCAGTGCCGTCATCAGCACCGGCGTCAGCCGTTCCAGCGAGCCGCGCACGATCATCGGCTTGCCGAAGGTTTCGCCCTCGAAGGCGCACAGGTTGATGTAGTGGCTGATCTTCAGGATGCCGTTGCGCGTGGCGATGCCGGTGAGCGTGACGAAGCCGACCATCGCCGCCACCGACAGCGGTTGCCCGGACAGCCACAGCGCGGCAACGGCGCCGACCAGCGCCAGCGGAATGCTGCCCATGATGATCAGCACCAGCACCGGCGAGCGGTAACGGCCGTAGAGCACCAGGAAAATCAGCGCCAGCGACACGGTCGCCAGCAGCGCGATACGTTGCGCGGCTTCCTCCTGCGCACGGAACTGCCCTTCGAGCAACGTGGAATAGCCGGCCGGCAGCGGCGTCGCCGCCAGTTCGGCGCGGATGTCGGTAATCACCGCCGACAGTTCGCGTCCCTGCACGTTGGCGGACACCACGATGCGCCGGCGTGCGTTCTCGCGGCTGACCTGGTTGGGGCCGTCGTCCTCGATGATGCGGGCGATCCGTGACAGCGGCAGGTGGCCGGTCGGCGTCTCGACGAGCAGGTTGGCCAGCGCCTGCGGGCTGCGCGCGTCGTCCGGCAGGCGAAGAACCAGGTCGAATCGGCGGTGGCCCTCGATGATTTCCGTGACGTGCTCGCCCTCGACCAGACGTTGCAGGCTTTGCAGCAGTGCGCCGGGCGCGACACCGTGGCGCGCCGCCTGCTCGTAATCGATGCGGACGTTGACCTGCGGGATCAGCACCTGCTTCTCGACCTGCAGGTCGGCCACGCCGTCGATGCCGGACAGTCTCTCCTGCAGCGTGCCGGCCAGCGCGCGCAGTGTGTCCAGGTCGTCCCCGAAAATCTTCAGCGCGATCTGCGCACGGACGCCGGAGAGCAGGTGGTCCAGCCGGTGCGAGATCGGCTGGCCGATGCTGATTGCGCCGGGCAGCGTCGCAAGGCGCGCGCGGATGTCGGCCAGTACCGCCTCGCGCGGGCGGCCTTCCTCGCGCAGGTCGACATCGATTTCCGTGTAGTGCACGCCCTCGGCGTGTTCGTCCAGCTCGGCGCGGCCGGTGCGCCGGCCTACCTGCAGCACTTCCGGAACCTGCAGCAGTTGTCGCTCCGCCAGCGCCGCCACTTGCGAGGATTCGGCCAGCGAAGTACCGGGATTCAGCAGCAGGTTGATGGTCAGCGTGCCCTCGTTGAACGGCGGCAGGAAGGTGCGCGGCATGAACGGCAGGCTGGCTGCGGCCACCAGCACCAGCAGCAGTGCAGCCACCAGCAAGGTGTGCGCGCGGCCGAACGACCAGTGCAGCACGCGTTCATCCTGCCGCTTGAGCCAGGCGACCAGCGGGCTGTCGCCGTCGGCGAGGCGTTTCATGCGCGGCAGCAGCCAGTACGCGAGCACCGGCGTCAGCGTGACGGCCACCAGCATGCTGGCCAGGATCGACAGGATGTAGGCGATGCCCAGCGGCGTGAACAGCCGTCCCTCGATGCCCGGCAGCGCGAACAGCGGCACGAACACCAGCACGATGATGAAGGTCGCGTAGACGATGGCTGAGCGCACTTCCAGGGTGGCCGAGGCGATCACCGCCCGTGTCGGGCGCGGTTCAGCGGCGGTGCGGTTCTGGCGCAGACGGCGCAGCACGTTCTCGACGCCGACCACCGCATCGTCCACCAGTTCGCCCATGGCGATGGCGAGGCCGCCGAGCGTCATGGTGTTGATCGACAGGCCGCTGTGGCGGAACACCAGCACGGTCGCCAGTAGCGACACCGGGATTGCCACCAGCGAGATCAGCGTGGTGCGCACGTTCAGCAGGAACAGGAACAGGATGACCGCGACCAGGATGGCGCCGTCGCGCAGCGCGTGCGTGACGTTGCCGATCGAGCGTTCGATGAAGTCCGCCTGGCGGAACAGGAAAGCAGGTTCGTCGATGCCGGGCGGCAGGCTGCGGGCCAGTTCTGCCATCGCCTGCTCGACAGCGCGGGTCAGCGCCACGCTGTCGGCGGTCGGCTGCTTCTGCACCGACAGGATGACCGCAGGCTTGCCCTGGTAGCCGGCGTCGCCACGCCGGATTGCCGGCGCGATCGTCACGTCCGCGACCTGGTGCAGCAGCACCGGCTGGCCGTCGTCCACGGCAACAACCAGGTTTCGCAGGTCCTCGATGCGCGAGGTGCGCCCGGTATGCCGGATCAGGTATTCGCGGCCCTGCGCATCGAGGAAGCCGCCACTGGTGTTGGCGCCGAAATCCGCGAGCGCGTTCTTCAGTGCATCCTGGCCGATGCCGAGCGCCTGCATGCGCGAAGGTTGCGGTTCGACGCGGTACTGGCGCACCTCGCCGCCGATGGCGATCACCTGCGCCACGCCGGGCACGGTGAGCAGGCGCGGACGCACCACCCAGTCGGCGTACTCGCGCACGGCCATCGCACTGGCGGTGGCCGGGTCGGCCGGCAGCGCGATGAGCAGGATCTCGCCCATGATCGAGGCGATCGGCCCGAGTTGCGGCTGCACGCCCGGCGGCAGTTGCTCGCGCACCAGCGCCAGCCTCTCGGTGACCTGCTGGCGGTTGCGGTAGATGTCCGAGCCCCACGCGAACTCCACGTAGACGACCGACAAGCCGACGCCGGATACCGAGCGCACGCGCGTCACGCCGGCCATGCCGTTCAGCGCCGACTCGAGCGGGAAGGTCACCAGTTGCTCGACGTCCTCCGGCGCCATGCCGCCGGCCTCGGTCATCAATGTGACGGTCGGCTTGTCGAGGTCCGGGAACACGT
The DNA here is from genome assembly GCA_046566505.1 of Gammaproteobacteria bacterium. GTDB lineage: Bacteria > Pseudomonadota > Gammaproteobacteria > Pseudomonadales > JADFDG01 > JADFDG01. The sequence continues at coordinate 3,371 of JBKHWN010000105.1, read as the reverse complement.
CCACCGGCAACGCGCGCAGGCTCAGCAGGCCGTACGCGATCAGCAACAGCGCAGCGCCGGCGACGATCAGCCGCTGGCGCAGGCTCGCGTGGACGATGGCATCGAACACCTCAGCGCACCTGCGACAACAGGCTGGCGCCGTTGGTGACCACGCGATCGCCGTCGTTTAGCCCGTCGGTCACCAGCACTCGTGCGCCGTCAAGATCGACGACGCGGACGCTGCGCGATACGAACTGCTCGGCCTGCGTATGCAGCCAGACGCGGGTGTCGCCGCTGCCCGTGCGCAGCAGCGCCGCGCGCGGCAGCGCGACGCCGGCAATTTGCTGCGCGGTGTGCGCGTAGACCTTCACCGGCTGGCCGACTGCCAGCGGCGGCACCGGCGCGCGGATGCGGAACAGAATCGGCAGCGCCTGCGCGCGCAGTTGCCGCGCGCCGCCGACGAAGTCCAGCGCCAGTGGCTGCGCATCGTCGGTGCGCGCATCGGCACCCGTGATGCTGGTCAGCAGCCGCGCATCGTAGGCCAGCGCCTCCACCCAGAGGCGATCGGGATCGAGGATTTCGAACAACACATCGCGTGCGTCGACAACCTGCCCGGCGACCACATGGCTGCTGCCGATCACTCCGGAGACCGGCGCCACCAGCGACAACCGGCGGTGGATGCCGGCGTCGACGGCGGCGCGGCGCTGTTCCAGGGCCGCGAGTTCGGTGCGCGCCGTTTCCATGCGCTCCTGCGAGACGGCGCCGGCCTGGCCGTCCAGTTGTTCGTAGCGGCGCAGGCGGCTCACCGCCAACGCATGTTCCGCGTCGAGTTCTGCCAGCAGCGCCTGCTGGTTGCCGCGTTCCACGGCGTCGGTGTCGGTGCGCAGGAAGGCGAGCACCTCGCCCTGACGCACGGTGCGGCCGGGCAGCGGCATGCCGCGCGGACCCGGCAGCACGGTGCCCAGTTGCGTCGCCTGCACGCGCCCGCCGGTGGCCGGGTCGGGAATCACCGTGCCGTTGAGTTCGACGCGTGCGGCGTGCGCCGCGTGGCGCGCCGGTTGCGTCCGGATCGTCCACTGCCGCTGCACGGGCTTGGGCAGGAACAGGCTGCCGTCGGCGAGGCGCTGCGGTGCGTCGTTCGTAGAGGCGATTGCTGCCGATGGCGCGGCGTCTTCATGCGCGTGGTCGGCATCGCCGTGCGCGCCGGCGGGACTGGCAGCGAGGGCAACGCAAAGTACGGCCAGCAACCGGATGGCGACGGTCATCAGCGTATCTCCCGGGCGGCGTTCAGGCGGTAACGCCACCACCAGATGCCGCCCAGCAGCAACAGGACGGGTACGGCCCACCACGCGACTGCTCCGGCGACCCTCGCCTCATTTTCCGCGGGCAGGGTTGCCGTGACATCGAGCGTGGCAGCGAGCAGGTCGGCATAGTCGGCGGTTGTCACCACCAGGGTCAGGGCATGCCGCGCGGGCTCTGCCGGAACGATGCCCAGCGCGCCGGCATCGACGACGTATTCGCCTGGCGCGCGTTGCGCGGCGGTGGCTTCCCGGTTGCCGACGACGACATCGACGGCAGCGCCGGCCACCGGTGCGTTGCTCGCGTAATCATCGAGATGAACCAGCAGCTGCGTGCCGGACAACACGACCACCGCCTCCAGACGGTCGCTGGCGGTGCTGGTTCGGGGCGAATGCGTGGCGCCGACGGGCGACGACGGGGCGTCGGCGCCGTGGTCATGGCCCTCGTGGGCCTGTGCCGCATGGAAGGCAAGGAGCAGGGCTGCTGCGATGGAAAGGGGTCTGTACATGCCCGGCATGTTGGGCGTGGGGAGCCAACGTCAACCTGACCGGAAGATGACATTTTTGTCATCTTCGTCGGGCCATGCACCGGCAGCGCCATACCGACAGCTGCCATTTCACGGCTGAACAGGTCGATCCCGTTCAGTGCGTCGATGGCAAACGGGGTTCGTGGCCGGCTCCTATCGTTTGAAGGGTTGGCCCGGCGTGGCAGGGTTGTTGTCCATGGGGGCCGGATCAGTTGCCGCCTGCGGCTTTTCTTCCTCCAGGGGCTCCAGCGAAAGACTCATCACGAATTCCGAATAGCCGGGCTTTGGTGGCTCGCCGGGTTTGGTTGCCACCGCCTCTGACGGCGCGGTGGCCAGCATGGCCTTCACCCTCGCCATGTCCGGCTTGAAACGCTCCATTTCCTGTCGGAGCAGCGATTGCTTCAGCCACCCGGGCATGTCCTTGTGCTCCTCCAGGACTTGCTGCTCCCTTTCGGCGCGCAGGGTGGCGATGGCCTTGGCCTCGGCATCCTGTTCCTCCTCCTCGGGAGTCAGAACGATCCGGAACGCCTTCGCCTGTTCAAGGTAATTGCTGGTCGGTGCAACAATCTCGTCATCCGGCAGGTAGGCATTGAAGAACTGGCGAATCTCCACCAGTTGATCCTGCAGCAGCATCGGCATCAGGCTGGAATACATGTCCAGCAGGGTGATGGCGTTCTTGACGGAATCGGAACTGGTTACTGCCTGCAGACGGCTGGCCACGCTCTTGTTGACGATATGCAGCTCGTTGTACATCGCGATCAGCCCGTCAAACGACAGCACCCCGCTCCTGTTCTTCAGGTTCACAAAATACTGGGCCAGCAGGTACATGCCGGCGACATTGAATACGGTTTCTTCTTCCGAAGCCAAGGGCACATGAAAACGTGCAAGCGGCTTCATGCCCTCGGTTCTTGGGCAGCCTGAAATCGGGAAGACAAGCCCAAGCATGGAGCTGATGGCGTTCTGCAGGGCAACCGTCTGGGTCACCGTGCGCTGCTCGGTAATGACCTCCAGTTTCACCTCGTCAATTGAGCGGGTGGTGTGGAAGCGGTCGACAATGTTGTGCAGTTGAACCGCCATCGGGCAGTGCGGATGATCCTCCGGCTTCAACGGGCAGTTGGGGCATTGCTTGAAACCCAGTGCTGTCCAGGGTGGCAGCGTCCCATTCCTTGGCGCCGAGATGATCTCGAAGGTGCTCGCATCCATTTCATAATCAAACTCCTCCGTAAGCGCTTCATGGAGTTTGATGCGATAGGTGACCTTGACGGATTCCATGGGGAAGGCTCCCGAGGCGCTGAAGACGGTCGGTAATATACGCCGTCCTGCTGTAAAGTTCCGCGTCAGTGCTGACGTTCAGGGCCTAGTGAATGCCGGTGCCAGCGCATTTTCCCGGGCAGCGGATCACCGTCGGATGGAGCAGCCCGTGTTCCCGGGACAGGTTTTCCGGGTCTTCTGGTTGTACCAGGCCGAACCTTGGGCGCGGTACGCCATTCCCGAATCAGCACCCCCGAGTCGCCGCCATGAAGCTCCTCGTTGTCGAAGACGAACCCCGTACCGGTGATTACCTGCG
>JBKHWN010000104.1:0-6679 GCA_046566505.1 Gammaproteobacteria bacterium | reverse complement strand
GGCGGCTGGCTGCTGAAATCGGTGCAGCGGCAGCAGGAACTCACCTCGGCACTCGATGCCGGTTGCGGCAACGGCGCGCTGACAATGCAGCTGGCTGAACGCCTGCCGTTCGCCGAGATCCACGCGATCGACATCGCCGAAGGCATGCTCGAAGTCGCGGTCAACACGCACGACCATCCGCAGGTCAGTTACTACCCGGGCGATGTCGAAGCGATCCCGTTCGGCGACAAGGAATTCGACCTGGTATTCAGCAACTTCGTGTTGCAATGGTGCCCGGATCCTGTGCGCGCGCTGACCGACATGCGCCGCGTGCTGCGCCGCAACGGTCAGTTGGTGTTGTCGCTGCCGGCGGCCGGTACGCTCGCCGAACTGGCGGATGCCTGGCGGACGGTGGACGAAAGGCCGCACGTGCACCGATTTTCCGACGAGGACACCTTTGCCGACCAGGTCGCGGCAGCCGGCTTCGCGCACGCGGATATCGTTACCCGGACGTTGCGCCTGCATGTCCCGGATGCGCTCACCCTTATGCGCAGCCTGAAGACGCTCGGTGCACACAACCAGCATCCGCAGCGCGCGACCGGCCTGACTGGGCGCCGTGCGCTGCAGAAGGTGATCGACGCCTACGAGAAGCGGCGCGAACCGGCTGGCCTGCCGGTGACCTGGAAGGTGCTGGTCCTTGAGGCACGGCGATGAGCCGGCAAGCCTTTTTCGTCACCGGTACCGACACCGGAATCGGCAAGACATACGCGGCCTGCGCGCTGTTGCGTGTCGCGGCTGCCGGCGGGTTGTCGACGCTGGGGCTGAAGCCGGTGGCGGCCGGTTGCGAGGAAACCGGGGAGGGGTTGCGCAACGAGGATGCGCTGGCACTGATGGCGGCCTCGACGGTGTCGTTGCCGTATGCGCAGGTGAATCCGTTTGCCTTGCGTGCCGCGCTGGCGCCGCATGTTGCGGCGGCGCAGGAAAACAGGCGGCTGCGCACCGCGCAGGTCACCGGACTGGTGCGTGGCGCGCTGATGCAGGGTCGGGCGGACTTCACGCTCGTCGAAGGCGCCGGCGGCTGGCGCGTGCCGCTCAACGAACAGGAAACGCTGGCGGATGTTGCGCGCGAGCTGGCGCTGCCGGTGTTGCTGGTTGTCGGGCTGCGCCTGGGCTGTATCAACCACGCGCTGCTGACTGCGGAGGCGGTTCGTCATGACGGGCTGCGGCTCGCCGGCTGGATCGCGAATGCCATCGACCCGCAGATGGCGGCGCGGCAGGAGAGCGTCGATACGTTGCGCGAGCGGATCGGCGCGCCGCTGCTGGGAGTGCTGCCGTTCGGGGCCGCAGGTGAACTGGGGTTGCCCCTCTCCCCCGGCCCCTCTCCCCGGGGGGGAGAGGGGGGGTAAGGGTGCCTGCTCTCCCCCGGGGCGGGAAGGCACCAACTCGCCTCGGGGGGAGAGGGGGGATAAAGGGCGCCGGCTCGACACGGGGAGGCGTCGGCGGCCCGGCGGGGGGATACCGCTCAGGCGGTCATCTTTTCCACGCGGCAGCGGATGCGTTTGGTGTGCGGGCAGGCCGTCCACGGGTCGCGGTCGTTGATGTCGACGAGTTCGTTGATGGCGATGCCGGTGGGTTTCAGTTCGCCGGTCGATGCATCGGGATAGCGCTGGCCGAGCATGTTCGGCAGGTGCAGGCAGCCCGGCTGCGTCGAGGCATCGACGCGCACCGGCACCGTGACGGCGCCGCGACGCGAGACGACGCGCACCGTTTCACCGTTCACGATGCCCAGTGACTCCGAGTCCTCCTTCGCCATCCACAGCGCCGGTTGCGCGCCCTTGCCCTTTCGCCAGGCCGGGTCCTGCATGATGGTGTTGGCGGTGAAGCCCGTGCGCATGCCGCCGTCGAGCAGGAACGGGTAGTCCGGGTCGGTGCGTTCCACCGGCGCGTGCAGCAATGATTCGAGACCGCGCAGGAAGTCCTCGCGGGCCAGCCGCGCCTTTCCGTCGCGATGGCCGCAGAAGTACTCGAAGTTGCGTTCGTTGTCGTACTCGCCGAGGTACGCGCCCTCGGGGTGTTCGATCAGTTTCCTGAACAGGTATTCGGTCAGCGCAAACGGGTTGCGGATATCACGCACTTCCGGCAGCGCGCGTTCGGCCTGCTCGCGGCGCGTCATCGCGTAGCCGAGCGTGAACAGCCACATGTACGACAGCAGTGGATTCGGCAGTGTCGGGCCCAGTGTTTCGTAGGTGAGGAAGGCAGAGCGGGCCATGATTGCCCCGGGGCCGCGGAGGCGGCTCGCGGCATACGTGTTCAGCGCCGCGAGGTAGGCGGGCGCGCCCCAGGTCGTGCGCGCCTGCTTTGCGAGTCGGTGCAGGAAGGCTGGTGCTTTCACCGCGATGCCCATGGCGTGTGCCAGCCGGTAATGGATCTCGATTTCCGGCAGCGCCTCCGCCGGGCCGCGCACCACTGCCGGCCGCACCTGCGGCACGATTTTCTCTTTCGGGAAGATCGCGTAATCCCATTTCTCGTAACTGGCGCACGCCGGCAGCACATAGTCGGCTTCGTGCGCGGTCTCGCTCATCGCCGGATCGATCACCACCAGAAGGTCGAGTTTCCGGAAGGCCTCGCGGAAGCGATGGGTGTCGGGCCAGCTGGAGAGCGGATTGGCTCCGTCGCAGATCAACGCACGGATGCGGTGCGGGTGATCGACGAGGATTTCCTCCGGCAGGATGGTGGGCGGAAACTGCGGGATGGGCGACATCATCGGCACCGGTTCGATATCCGAAGCCAACGCCTTGTCGAGCTTTCTGACGTACGGCATTTTCGGTCCGAACAACTGCAGCCAGACGTTGCCGCCTTCGCGGCCGAGGTTTCCGGTCATTGCCGCCAGAAGGCGCACCAGGTACGAGGTCAGCGTGTTGTGCTCGGCCTGCTCCATGCCCAGGTCCCAGGCAATCGCCGCCGGTTTCATCGTCGCGTATTCGCGTGCGGTGGCGCGGACGTCATCCGCCGGCAGGCCGCAGCGGCGCGCCATTTCGTCGACATCGACGCGACGGAACAGGCCTGCCAGCGATTCGAAGCCGGTGGTCTTTTCGCGCAGGAAGGCGTCATCGGCCAGCTTTTCCTGCACGATCACGCCGCCGAGCGCGAGCAGCAGGAACACGTCGGACGAGGGCTTCAGGCGCAGGTGCCGATCGGCGCGTCGCGCGGTTTCCGTGGTGCGCGGGTCGACCACCACCAGCCGTCGTTGCGGATCGGCCTTCAGCGCCTTGAACGACTCCGTCGCATTGATGCCGCGGTTGCTCACCAGCGGGTTGCTGCCGATCAGCAGCATGAATCGCGCATGGTGCTCGTCCGGCACGAGGTAGTGGTCGTGCGTGGTGCGCATCATGAAACGGTCGATCAGGTTGTGCTGCGTCTTCTCCTGCCCGAGCGAAGTGAAGATCATCGGCGTGCCGATGCCCCAGGCGAGCGGCAGGATACCGAACCCGCTGGTATGCCCGCCCTGGCCGCCGAGGCCGGCGAAGGCGATCGCGCGCGGCGCGTGTTGCCGGCGGATGTGGTTGAGTTTTTCGGCGATCTCGCGGATCGCCTGGTCCCAGCCGATGCGCTCGAAGGTGCCGTCGGCGCGCTTCTTCATCGGATGCGTGACGCGGTTGGCGTGATCGACGTAACTCGCGATTGCGTAGGCCTTGTTGCAGGAGTAACCCTTCGTCGACGGGTGCGACTCGTCCGGGCGCACCTCGACGATGCGGTTGTCCTCGACATCGACGCGCAGCCCGCAGTTGTGCGAACAGAGCGCGCAGGCGGTGGGCAGGTCGCGCGCGCTGGCGGGGACATCGGCGGGTCCGTCGATCACATGGGGCAGGGCGGTCATGGGCGTTTTGCTCCAGAGGGTTACCCGTAGAGGGTGGGTTCAAAAAATGAACCCGTCAAGGTAGGATGGGAAGCAACGGGTCACAGAGGATCCGCAAGGGGGGCGTCGTGAGCTGGCAGCAGGTGGGCGAGATGCCCTGTTCGGTCGCGCGCAGTCTGTCGGTCATCGGCGACCGCTGGACCTTGCTCATCGTCCGCAACGCCTTCCTGCGCGTGCGGCGTTTCGCCGACATGCAGGCGCAACTCGGCGTCCCCAGACACGTGCTGTCGGTGCGCCTGAAACGGCTGGTGGACGAGGGCGTGCTGGAGAAAGTCGCCTACCAGCGGGCGCCGGCCCGCTACGAGTACAAGCTCACGGAAAAGGGGCGCGACCTGTACCCGCTGATTCAGATGCTGGTCGCCTGGGGCGACAAGTGGCTGGACGCGGGCAAGGGCGCGCCGCTGCTGTACCGCCACAAGGCGTGCGGCAAGGTGTTCACGCCGGTGGTGGCCTGTTCCGAATGCGGCGAGCGGGTGACGGCGCGCGATGTGCTGGTCGAGGCGGGGCCGGGCCTGCAGGGGGCGCCGCTGATCGGCGCCGGGAAATAAGTTTTCAACCGGTGTATCAGGCGCACGTGTCGGTCTACGCGATGTCCCGGATCAACATCTCCACGCCGCGCACGATCATCTCGATGGCGAAGGTGCCGGTGAACAGCGCGACGATCCGGCCGGACACCTCGATATAGCGTTCCACGAGCGCCTCGTTGCGCCGGCGCACGCGGTCCAGCAGGTACTTGAAGCCGACGATCGATGCCCAGGATGCCGCGACGGCAAACGACACGGCTGCCAGCGCCAGCGGCCAGGCCAGCTGCGCGCCGGCCAGCACGCTGGCGCTCACCGTGCCCGGGCCGATCATGAACGGCATGGCCGCAGCACCGGAGATGTGCGCGGGTATGCCGCGTGTTTCTACCAGCGCCGTGGTGCCGGAGAACACCGAGCGCAGGCCGATCATCAGGAACACGATGCCGCCGAAGATCAGGAACGAGGCAAAGCGCACCTGCAGCACGTTCTCGAACAACCGGTCCCCGGCCACCGCGAACAGGCAGAACACGCCCAGCGCGATCAGGTGTGCCCGTTGCATGACCCGCGCGAAGTCCCGCGCTTCCAGTTCGCGGATGAACGACACCAGGTACACGCTCATCAGGAACGGATTGAGCAGAACAAACAGCAGCGATACCGACTTGAAGAACTGTTCCACGTCAGCGATCCGGCGACTCCGCATCCAACGGGTAGACACCGTCCTTGTCGTGCACTTCGGCTCCGGTCAGCGGCGGATTGAACGCGCAGGCCAGTTCCATCTCGCTGTGAGCGCGCAACAGGTGCTCGTCGTGCCGGTCAAGGATGTAGACCGTGCCGGGGCGTATCGGATAAATACGCCCGTCGGCGACGGTCTCGACCTCGCCTTCGCCCCGGATGCAGTACACCGTCTCCAGGTGGTTGCGGTAATGGATGTGCGTCTCGGTGCCGGCGTAAATCGTCGTGATGTGGAAAGAGAAGCCCATGTTGTCGTCGCGCAGCGACAGCCGGACGCTTTCCCAGTTGTCGGTGGCGACGCGGCGCGCGCTGTTGCGGGCCTCGGCCAGGGTGCGGACGATCATGAGCCCACCTTCGCGCCGGGCAGTGCGCGCAAGGTCCGGCGGGCGTTCTTTTCCATCACCACGCGTGCGCTGTCGTCGACGATCTCCAGTCCGCGCATCAGGTCGATGTTCTGGATGTTGAGCGGGCAGAGCACCTTGACGACCTGGTCGTTGGCACCGCTGGTCTCGATGACCAGGCCTTGCTCGAAGCAACGGTGGACGATGGCGCCGGCGATCTCGCCGTTCGGGCAGTGCAGCCCGCGCATCAGTCCGCGGCCGGTGCTACGGAAGCCGGCGTAACGCTGCGCGATGTCGCTGAAGCGCTGGCCGACGGTCTGGCCCTTCATGCGCACCTCGGCGGCAAAGCTGTCGTTCTGCCAGAACAGGTCCAGCGCGCAGGTGGCCGTGATGAAAGCGGGATTGTGCCCGCGGAAAGTGCCGTTGTGCTGGCCGGGTTCCCACTGGTCGATTTCCGGACGCAGCAGAACGACGGCCAGCGGCAGTCCGTAGCCGGACAGCGATTTCGACAGCGTGATGATGTCCGGGCTGATGCCCGCTTCCTCGAAGGAGAAGAAGCGTCCGGTGCGCCCGCAGCCGGCCTGGATGTCATCGACGATCAGCAGCACGCCGTGCTTGCGGCAGACCTTTTCCAGATTGCGCAGCCAGTCCATGCGCGCGGCATTGATGCCGCCCTCGCCCTGGACCGTCTCGACGATCACCGCCGCCGGCAGGTCGACGCCACTGGAGCCGTCACCGAGCATCCTGTCGAGCAGTACGGTCGTGTCCACGCCATCGCCGAGGTAGCCGTCGTAGGGCATGCGCGTGACGTCGGGCAGCGAGCCGCCGGAAACGGCGCGGTGGTGGCGATTTCCGGTACAGGCCAGTGCGCCGCCGGTCACGCCGTGGAAGCCGTTGGTGAAGCTGATGATGTTGCTGCGTCCGGTCACCATGCGCGCGATCTTCAGCGCAGCCTCGACGGCATTGGTGCCGGTCGGGCCGGTGAACTGCATGACGTAGCGCATGTCGCGCGGCTGGAGGATGCGTTTCTCGAATGTTTCGAGGAAGCGCTGCTTGGCCGCCGTGTGCATGTCCAGGCTGTGGACGATGTTGTCGCCGCTCAGGTACTCGATCAGCGCGGCCTTGAGCTCCGGGTGGTTGTGCCCGTAATTGAGCGTGCCGGCGCCGGCGAGAAAATCGATGTAGGAACG
>JBKHWN010000103.1:0-5651 GCA_046566505.1 Gammaproteobacteria bacterium | reverse complement strand
CTCGCCTTCAAGATGACCGACCCGGTGCGCAGCGTCACGACATACTGGGACCTGGTGACGCACCTGGGGGACCGGCAGTTCGTCGAGTCGTATTCGACGACCAGCAACTACCTCAACCGCATGCTGCTCTACCCGGGCGGCGTGATCCGCGACATGACCGTGCAGATCGCCGTGGACAACAAGCTGGCCGCCGGCCGCATCGAGGTGGGCGACCGCGTCGCCGAGCTCAACCGGATCACCTGCCCGCTGCTGGTGTTCGCCGGCGAGACCGACCGGCTGGTGTCGCCGGCGATCGCCAGCAAGCTCATCGACGTGGTGGCCTCCGACGACAAGGACTTCCGCATCGCGCCCGGCGGCCACATGGGCGTGATCCTCGGCGGCAAGGCGCAGAAGATCGTCTGGGCGCAGAGCGCGGACTGGCTGGCGAAGCGGTCGACAACGAGACAATCGCCAGCATGATGCTGTATTGGGAAGGATAATCCGCCGGTCTTGAACGGATCCTCATGGGATCCACCCGTCTCAACCAAGAATTCATCGCGGTAGATCCGCGACCTCGCGATTTGCCGAACACGTTTCACCGGCACCTGTAACGGCGGGTAGTAGGCTGCAGAGCGCAAGACCGTATCGATCGGGGCATCACGTCACGCGTTTGTGCCACTACTCCGTTCTCCACTCCCTTTCCACATCAGCAAGTCCGTCATAATCGTCGCTCTCCACTTCGATAATCGGCACGACCTCATCGCGCTCCCACGCCTGCGCCTCCGGCGTTGCCTGACCAATGATTTCCGGTCGTTCAGGCAGGCTGGCGTGACCCAGCAGGTCGGCAATGATGGCCTCACGAACAAACGCCGACAGCCCGACCCCGGCATGCTGGGCCAACTTTTCCAGATCACCGCGCATCTGTACGCTGACCCACAACTTGAAGGCCACGGTGTTCTTGCCCAATTGGGGCACCTTGTAGATCCAGCGACCCTGCGTGCGATCCACGGGCCTTCGGCTGAAACGGATACCATCCTCGTCGCGTTCCGACCGGATGCGTTCCGCCGTTGCGGCGACACGACCATAAACATACTGCAGCAACAATTCGCGCAACCACGCAGACTGACTCCGGCCCGCGTAGTCGGACAGTTGCTTCACCGTCCAGGCCACGCTTTCCGGCAACCAGATCTTGATTGCCACCTCCTGCCCACCGGTTATTGCCGACATGTCCGGGACCAGGGCCAAAAAAGCCTGCTCCCGGCGCGACCGGGGACTGGCGGGCCGGGGATCGGGAGCAACTCCCGTTTCCTCCTGCAACTGTTTTCCGGCCTTTCGGGTGAACCACCACATGGGGCAAGCCTCCGGTGCGTTTTGCGGGGAACTTTTCTCGCGCGGCCAGCGTAACTGGCAGCATGGCCGGCATGAACGAGGAACTTACTCTACCAGCGCAATTCTTCATCGAAGGCTTCGTCGGTAGTCGCCTGCTAAATGCGGCCGCACGCCGGGAAATTCAGTCGCGCAAAGCCTTGGCAAAAACACGACGGGAGACAAGCCGTAGCGGCCCATCCAAGGAGCGATCCCGGGATACGGTTGCCTTGGGCGTGGCGGCGCTGAGCAGGCACTGCCGCGAACTGCTGCAAACTAATCCGATCGAAATCACGGCCGATGGCTGGCCTGCCAGCCCTGCCCGTATCCGGATTTGCGGGGCACTGGAATATGTGGTCGATCCGCTGAAAAAACGGATTTTTGCACAAAGCGTGGACAGTGGCCTCCATCTCTTCAGTCACTCTGCAGAGAGCATCCGGCTTCACAATGCGTCACTCGGCTTCGAAGGCGTTGACGTGCTCAATCCGCTATGCACGCCGTTCTGGCTACAATTCATTGCATACCTGCCTGGCGGGATTTGCGGCAGGAGCACCCTCGCCGACATGTATCAGGAGTTGCTGTGGAAGGACAGTCCGAATGCCGTGCAGGTGCTGGACGTCATTTGCACAAGGGCGTACCGGATCCTGCGCACTGATCAGAATTTTCAGTTGCTGAAGGCCCGCCTGTCCTATTGGTTGATCATGTACATCGGCCCCGACCTTATGGAAATCGCGCTGCGGGCCCGCACCGCCCCCCGACAGCACGGCCTGCTCGCACGCGACATCAACCGTGTCTGGAGGCACTGGCAGGCGTTCTTGCGAATGGACCGCGAAAACCCCCGCCTGCTTCCGGTGCTTTCGGCATGGCTGGACGCGACCGATTTGCCGTCCTCCCTTCAGTTGGAGGACGCGGTTCCTGCGATGCGACAGGACATGCTCAACCATAACCTGCCCCCACGCGCGTGGCGTCATTTGGTGAAACACGGTCACCGAAGCCTGATGTGGTATTCGGACGAGAAACTGCAATGGCGATCAATCCTTGGCGGATTGCACCTGTTTAATCACGCACGCTGGCCAGATATACCCCCGCGAAGCGTGCTACGGCTGCTCAACGACGCCGGCGGTGCGCCTGAAAGTTATGAAGAGGGCGGCATCGGCGTCCCCGGCTGGTTCTGGAACTGGACGTGCAATGCCGCGCGGCAATGCCGCCACGATCCAGCCGCCTTCCGCAACCTGCAGGATGACATCGTCCGGTGGGCGCAACTGATTCACGAATACCAGCCACGTCCCGACAGCAACCAGCAGCGGCGCCGACTGCACTGGCTCAAGGGATGGGCGGCGCTACAGGAAACCACGAAAATCGCGAGCCGCGCCGACACCTGGGGGCTTTGGTTGCGAAAACAGCCGTGGGAGCACATTTCGCGATTGCATGTCGTGCCGCTGCTTTCTCCTCATGCTGTACTGGAAGAAGGGTTGGCCATGCACAACTGCGCGGATCGCTTTGTTGACGACTGTGCACAGGGCTATGCGATTCTGCTGAGCCTGCGAGACCACGCCACTGGCAAACGCGTGGCACTGATGGCGCTTCGCCGTAAACGGAAGATCGGCGAATGGGAATTACATCAGCTTGCCGGCCCGTGCAACCGGAAAGCACCCGACTGGGTCCGGCCAATCGCCCGCCAAGTTGAAGCGTTGGTACGCCAAGGCGACCCCGAAACGATACAGGATCGGGTGACGCAATTGCTCAACTCATTGGAGGCTACCAATCGCGGGTGAGCCAACCCCTCACGCAATAGCGATATGTTGGCGCAGCCGTTCCTACGAAAAACGCGGCATTCCTGCCGCGTTTTTCCTTTCCTGGTACGACGTCACGGTTGCCGGAGGGCAACCGCCACTGCGCCTCACGCGAGGTCGAAGCGATCCAGGTTCATCACCTTCGCCCAGGCGGCCACGAAGTCCTGCACGAACTTCGCCTGCGCGTCGCTGCTGGCGTAGACCTCGGACAGTGCGCGCAACTCGGAGTGCGAGCCGAACACCAGGTCGGCGCGCGTGCCGGTCCACTTCACCTTGCCCGACTGGCGGTCACGTCCCTCGAAGATCCCTTCGGTGGCCGACGGCTTCCATTCGACGCCCATGTCCAGCACGTTCACGAAGAAGTCGTTGCCGAGCACGCCCGGCTTGTCGGTGAACACGCCGTGCTTCGACTGCCCGTGGTTGGCGCCCAGCACGCGCAGACCGCCGACCAGCACGGTCATTTCCGGCGCGGTGAGCGTCAGCTGCTGGGCACGATTGAGCAGGGCATGCTCGGCCGGCACCTTGAAACTCGCCTTCTGGAAGTTGCGGAAGCCGTCGGCGTGCTGCTCCAGCACCGCGAAGGACCCCACCTCGGTCTGCTCCGGCGTGGCGTCGGTGCGCCCCGGGCTGAACGGTACGGTCACGGCATGCCCGGCCTTCTTCGCGGCTTCCTCGACGGCCGCCCCGCCGGCCAGCACGACCAGGTCCGCCAGCGAGATCTTCGCCTTGCCGGATGCCTTGTTGAACTCCTGCTGGATGGCCTCCAGTTTCGCCAGCACCTTCGCCAGCTCCGCAGGCTGGTTCACTTCCCAGTCCTTCTGCGGCGCGAGACGGATGCGCGCACCGTTGGCACCGCCGCGCTTGTCGGAACCGCGGAAGCTGGACGCTGATGCCCAGGCGGTGGTCACCAGTTGCGACACCGTGAGCCCCGAGGCGAGCACCTTCGCCTTGAGCGCGGCGATGTCCTTGTCATCGACCAGCGGGTGGTCCACCGCCGGCACCGGGTCCTGCCAGATGAGTGCTTCGGCCGGTACTTCCGGGCCGAGGTAACGCGAACGCGGCCCCAGGTCGCGGTGCGTCAGCTTGAACCAGGCGCGCGCAAAGGCGTCGGCGAATGCCTGCGGGTTCTGGTGGAAACGGCGCGAGATTTTTTCATACGCCGGGTCCATGCGCAGCGCCATGTCGGCAGTGGTCATGATGGTCGTCACGCGCTTCGCCGGATCATGCGCGGCCGGCGCGAGATGTTCCGGTGCCGGGTTGACGGGTACCCACTGCCAGGCGCCGGCCGGGCTCTTTACCAGATCCCAGTCGTAGCCGAACAGCACGTCGAAGTAGCCGTTGTCCCACTTCGTCGGGTTCGCCGTCCACGCACCCTCGATGCCCGAGGTGATGGTGTCGCCGCCCTTGCCGCTGGCGAAATCCGAGATCCAGCCGAGGCCCATGGTTTCCATCGCCGCAGCCTCCGGCTCGGGGCCGACGTGCGTCGCGCTGCCGGCACCGTGGCACTTGCCGAAGGTGTGGCCGCCGGCGATGAGCGCGACGGTTTCCTCGTCGTTCATTGCCATGCGTGCAAAGGTCTCGCGGATGTCCTTGCCCGAGGCGAGGATGCTCGGCTGCCCGTTCGGGCCTTCCGGGTTCACGTAGATCAGGCCCATCTGCACGGCCGCGAGCGGGTTCTCGAGCTGGCGCTCACCGCTGTAGCGCATGTCGCCCAGCCACTCGGATTCGGAACCCCAGTAGATTTCGTCCTCCGGCTCCCAGATGTCCTCGCGGCCGCCGGCGAAACCGAAGGTCTTGAAGCCCATCGACTCCATCGCCACGTTGCCGGCGAGGATGAACAGGTCGGCCCAGGAAATCTGCTTGCCGTATTTCTGCTTGACCGGCCACAGCAGGCGACGCGCCTTGTCGAGGTTGGCGTTGTCGGGCCAGCTGCCGATGGGCGCGAAGCGCTGGTTGCCGGTGCCGGCGCCGCCGCGGCCGTCGGAAATGCGATAGGTGCCGGCGCTGTGCCAGGCCATGCGGATCATCAGCCCGCCGTAGTGGCCCCAGTCCGCTGGCCACCAGTCCTGGCTGGTGGTCATCAGCGCGGTCAGGTCCCGCTTCAGGGCGGCGACGTCGAGCTTTTTCAACTCCGCGCGGTAATCGAAATCCTCGCCCAGCGGATCGGTCTTGCGGTCATGCTGGTGCAGGATGTCGAGGTTCAGGGCATTGGGCCACCAGACCGCGGGCGACTGGCCGGCGCTGGTGGCGCCGCCGTGCATGACGTGAACGGGACATTTGGCTGATTCGGACATTGGGTACTCCGGGGTGACGGGTTGTCGCACGGTGCCAAGATAGGCCCGGCTCGCCGGTCGATCCAATTCTTTGTTTCTATGGCTTCGATAGCGTGACGCAATCGACGCATGCTCCGAGGGTGGGCGCCTTGCTGCTCGCACGGCCGCCGCGATGGCTCTTCGGTAGCCGGGGGGAGGGCCCGGGCGGCTATACTGAACGCAAAACCGGCTCCGTGAATCA
>JBKHWN010000102.1:0-19420 GCA_046566505.1 Gammaproteobacteria bacterium | reverse complement strand
GCGTAGTCCGCCTTTGCCTCCGGCATCGGGATGCGCACGATCCACCCGTCGCCCGGTGCCACGTCCACGCTCGCACCGTCCTTCGCGTTTTCCAGATGCTCCAGCCGGATACGGTGGTTGCCCCCCGGCGTCATGATCTCCAGCGCGTCGCCCTTCGCGAACCGGTTCTTCACCTGGATCGTCAGCGTCCCGCGCTGCGTGTCCGCCTCCACCACGTCGCCCACGAACTGCTGCGTGCCCGACGACGACGTCCCGCCCTCGTAGTGCTGCATGTCCTGCGGCAGGTGCCGCCGGTAGAAGCCCTCCGTGAACCCGCGGCTCGCCATCTTCTCCAGGTCTTCCATCAACTGCAGGTCGAACGCCCGTCCGGCCACCGCATCGTCGATCGCCCGCCGGTACACCTGCGCCGTCCTCGCCACGTAGTAGTGCGACTTCGTCCGCCCCTCGATCTTCAGCGAATGCACGCCGATGTCGGTCAGCGCCTTCACGTGCTGCACCGCGCGCAGATCGCGCGAGTTCATGATGTAGGTGCCGTGCTCGTCCTCGTACGCCGGCATGTATTCGCCGGGCCGCTCGTCCTGCTGCAGCAGGAACACCCGGTGCGCCCGTTCCGCCTCGTCCCACCGGCTCTCCCCGACTTCGGTGACCGACGCATCCGCCGGCGCCCAGCGGCCGAGGCCCTGGCCGTTGCTGGCCAGCACCGCCTGCTGCACCTGCGGGCGCACGGCGACGATGTCCCCGGTTTCCGTTTCCGCCGCGTCATGCACCTGGTAAGGCCAGCGGCAGGAATTGGTGCACGCGCCCTGGTTCGAATCGCGGTGGTTCATGTAGCCCGAGAGCAGGCAGCGCCCGGAATAGGCGATGCACAGCGCGCCGTGGACGAAGGTCTCCAGCTCCATCTCCGGCACCTTCTCGCGGATGTCGGTGATCTCCTCCAGCCCCAGTTCGCGCGACAGGATCACCCGGGTCAGGCCCTGCCGCTGCCAGAACTTCACCGTCGCCCAGTTCACCGCGTTGGCCTGCACGGACAGGTGGACCGGCAGGTCCGGCCAGCGGTCGCGCACCATCATGATCAGGCCCGGGTCGGCCATGATCAGCGCGTCCGGCTTCATGTCGACGATGGGCGCCATGTCACGCTCGAAGGAACGCAGCTTGTCGTTGTGCGGTGACAGGTTCACCGCCAGGTAGAACTGCTTGCCCAGCGTGTGCGCCTCAGCAATGGCCTCCGCGAGATGCTCTTCGCGGTTGAACTCATTGTTGCGCACGCGCAGCGAGTAGCGCGGCTGGCCGGCATAGACGGCATCGGCGCCGTAGGCGAAGGCATAGCGCATGTGCTTGCGGCTGCCGGCGGGGGAGAGCAGTTCGGGGGTCATGGCATCCGGGCCCGGGTCTGCCGGGGCGCTGTCAGGAAAATCAGGGGATTATGTCGGTGTCGATTGTGCGGGGCAGGGCGCAATTGCTATAAAAGGCGTCGTTTTGCGGCGGCACGACCGTACCGCGTCCAGTTTATACAGGCAGGCGCCTTCGCCTGCCCTTCGGGGAAACCACGTGTCGGCAATCCATCGCAGCGCCCTCGGGTGCGTCCTGGTCGCGCTGCTGGTCAGCGGGTGCGCCGTCATGCGCGTCACCGACAACCTGCCCTACGGCATCCTCAACAACGACGACCCGCAACTGGTGGCCGCCGCGCTGCCGTCCTACATCGTCACTGTCGACGGCCTGCTGGTGACCTGGCCGGACGACGAGGAACTGCTGCGCACCGGCGCCTCGCTGTACAGCGCCTATGCCACCCTCGGCGGCGTCGAGCCGGCGCGTGCGCGCCACCTGTCGTCACGGGCGCTGGACTATGCGCTGCGCGCCGCCTGCGCCGAGCGCGAGGATGCCTGCGGCCTGCGGGCGGCGAGTTTCCCCGACTTCGAAGCGGTCGTAAAGAAAACCCGCAAGGCGGACCTGCCCATGTTGTTCGCCCTGGGCAGCGCCTGGGCGGGCTATGTCCAGTTGCACAGCGAGGACTGGGATGCGGTCGCGGAACTGGCCCGCGTCCAGTTGGTCTTTGACCGGATCGTGGCTCTGGATCCCGGCTGGGAGGGCGGCATGCCACACCTGTACCTCGGGGTCATGCACAGCATCCTGCCCCCGTCGCTGGGCGGCAAGCCGGAGCTGGCGAAGTACCACTTCGAGCAGGCCATCGCCCTGTCGCAGGGCCGCAACCTCTACGCCGGCATGATGTACGCCAAACAGTACGCGCGCCTGCTGTACGATCGCGAGCTGCACGACCGGTTGCTGGCCGACGTGCTGGCAGCGGACCCGAGGGTGCAGGGCCTGACGCTCGTGAATGTCCATGCCCAGGAGGAGGCGCGTCGCCTGATGGCGGAGGCGGATGATTATTTCTGATGCCGGCCGTGCCGGGGCGTTGCCGCCCGGCCGGATGAACAAGCCCGCACGCACAAGCCCACACGAACAGGAAAGAACCGGAGTCTCGTCATGCAGTGGAAACCGATAGGCCTGGCAGTCCTTGCCGCGTTGCTCATCGCCGGCGAAGCGGTTGCCGCACCTTTCACCCTCAAGATTTCCACCCAGTACCCGGATGGCACCCGCGTCGTCAACCGCATCAAGCAGGCCGGTGACGAGATCGCGAAGGCCACGGGAGGCGACGTAAAACTCAAGATTTTTGCCGGCGGCGTGCAGGGTGACGACTCCACCGTGCTGCGCAAGATCCGCACCGGCCAGTTGCATGGCGCGCTCACCCAGGGCGGTGCCGTCGCCCCTTTCTACAAGGACATCCAGATCTACAACGTGCCGCTGGCATTCCACTCCTTCGCGGAGGTGGACCATGTGCGGCAGCGGATGGATGCGCGGCTGACGACGGAACTGGAAGAGGCCGGCTGGGTGTCGTTCGGCCTGATCGACGGCGGTTTTGCCTACGTGATGTCTGCCGCGC
Source organism: Gammaproteobacteria bacterium (assembly GCA_046566505.1). Taxonomy (GTDB): domain Bacteria; phylum Pseudomonadota; class Gammaproteobacteria; order Pseudomonadales; family JADFDG01; genus JADFDG01. The sequence goes on along the minus strand of JBKHWN010000102.1, from coordinate 16,482 downwards.
CGATCGCGACGGTCGACGATTTGCGCCGCCAGAAACTCTGGATTCCGTCGAACGACCCGGCATCGGAGCAGGCGGCGCGCAGCTGGGGCATTTCGCCCATCGTGCTGCCCATCGGTGACGTCCTGACCTCGCTGCAGACCGGCGCCATCAACGCCTTTGCCTCGCCGGCCACGGCAGCGCTGGCGCTGCAGTGGTACTCGCGCGTGAAGCACCGCACGGATGTTCCGCTGCTGTACACCTTCGGTTTGCTGTCCATTGAACAGAAGCACTTCAGGAAACTGGATGCCGCCCAGCAGAAAATCGTGCGGGAGGCGCTGGCAAAGGCATCGTCGGAGCTTGACCGGCAAAACCGGCAGGACAATGTCGCCGCACTGGCAACGCTGGAAAAGTCCGGGATGCAGGTTGTCCGGCCAGATACCGCCCAGTTCGCGGACTGGGAGCGGCTGGCGCTGAAAGCCACCGATGACGTCGTGTCGCGGGGCGAGTTGTCGGCCGGGGCGCTGGCCGAGTTGCGTCGTCACCTGGCAGAGTTCCGCACGCAGCGCGGCGCGGAAGCGCCCGGCCCGGTTGCGAAGCCCGCACCCTGAGGCCTGACTCTTGATCAAGCGTGTACGGGGTACGCTCACCGCCTTTTGGCGCGGCCTGCACCTCATCGAGGATGCCGCGCTCGTGCTGTTGTTGCTGGTGATGATCCTGCTGGCCGTCGCGCAGATCGTACTGCGCAACCTGGGTGACCAGAGCCTGGTGTGGGCTGACCCGTTCCTGCGCGTGTCGGTGCTCTGGATCGGCCTGCTGGGTGCGTCGATCGCCGCCCGCGACAACTCGCATATCGCGATCGATATCGCGACCCGTTACCTGGGCGGCAGTGCGGCGCGTGCAGCCGGCGTGCTGCTTTCGCTGTTCGCGGCGGCTGTCTGCGGCATCGTGGGCTGGCACGCCGTCCTGTTTGTCCGCGATGAATACGAGGGCGGCGCCGTGGCCTTCGCGCAGGTACCGGTATGGGTCTGCGAGGCCATCATGCCGGTGGCCTTCGTCCTGATCTGCATCCGCTATCTCATCATCGCCTTCGGCATCCTGACCGGGCGTCGCCCCGTGCGCCGGGAGATGGCATGAACGCCGTGCTCGTGGCCGTGGTCGTGGCGGCCGCACTGGTCGGTGCGCCGCTGTTCGCGGTGATCGCGGCCGGTGCCATGCTCGGCTTCCATATCGGCGATGTCGACCTGCAGGTCATTGCCATCGAGTTGTATCGCCTCACGGATACGTCGGTGCTGCTGGCGCTGCCGCTGTTCACCTTCGCAGGCTACCTGTTGTCCGAGAGCAACACGTCGCACCGGCTGGTGCGCGTGACCCAGGCCTTCATGGGCTGGATGCCCGGCGGGTTGGCACTGGTCGCGCTGCTGACCTGCGCCTTGTTCACCGCGTTCACCGGGGCATCGGGCGTCACCATCGTCGCCATCGGTGCCATGTTGCTGCCTGCACTCAGGGAGGCGGGCTACAACGAGAAGTTTTCCATGGGCCTGGTGACCACTTCCGGCTCGCTGGGCCTGCTGCTGCCGCCAGCGTTGCCGCTGATCATCTATGGCGTCGTCGTGCAGCAGATGGGTGTCGAGGGGGTGACGCTGGAAGCGCTGTTCATCGCCGGCATCCTGCCCGCGCTGCTGATGATTTTTGCGCTCTGGGGCTACAGCCTGTGGGCGAACCGCGGCGCGCCGATTCCCCTGCACAATTTCACCTGGGCCGAGGCGCGTGCGGCGCTGTGGGAAGCGCGCTGGGAACTGCCGTTGCCGGTCGTGGTGCTGGGCGGCATCTACGGTGGCTGGTTCGTGATCTCGGAAGCGGCAGCGGTGACGGCGCTCTATGCGCTGGTCGTCGAGGTATTCCTCTACCGCGAGATCCCGCTGCGCAAGTTGCCGCGCATCATGCGCGATGCCATGGTCATGGTCGGCGGCGTGCTGATCATCATGGGCATGGCCATGGCGTTCACCAACTACCTGGTCGATGCCTCGGTACCCGAGCGGCTGTTCGAGTGGATACATACCTGGGTCGACGACAAGTTGACTTTCCTGCTGCTGCTCAATGTCTTGCTGCTGTTGCTCGGCGCAATGCTCGACATCTTCGCGGCGCTGATCATCATGATCCCGCTGCTGCTGCCGGTGGCGATGGGTTACGGCGTGGATCCGGTCCACCTCGGCATCATCTTCCTGGCCAACATGCAGATCGGCTATTTCACGCCGCCGGTGGGCATGAACCTGTTCATCGCCTCGATCCGTTTCAAAAAACCGATCGCCGAGCTCTGGGGTGCGTCGCTGCCGTTTTTCCTGGTGTTGCTGGCAGCGGTGCTGGTCATTACCTACGTGCCCTGGTTGAGTCTGGCGTTCATCCGCTGATCGTTGCGGGCGGCACGGCGGTCGGGTCGGGTCGCGTCATCCCGCTGCGACGGGACTAGAATCGGCCTTCTGTTTATCAGTGGAGGTGTCGCGTCATGAACAGGGCAGGACTGGGAGTCATTGTGTTGGGCGTTGTCCTCGGTGCCGGGACGGCGGTGGCAGCGCCGCCGGCAGGTGCCGGTGCGGGACCTGGTGCCGGACCCGGACCTGGTGCGGGCGCCGCCGCCATGGAGCAGGCCCGCGAACAGCGGCGCGCGATGCAGGCGGACTGCACGGGGCCTGAATGCGCACAGATGCGGGATCGCGCCCGGGAGCGCGCTGCCGAGCCGGCGCAGGATGCCGTGAACGAGGCGCTGGACAAGGTTGAGGTTGGTGAGGACGAGGCAGGGAAGGCCGGAAGGCCGGACACTCCCCCGGGCCTTGGCAAGCAGGCCGAGAAGAAGGCCGTGCAGGAGCGCAAGGAGGCCGGCAAGGGCTCGGAACAGGGCCAGCAGATGCGGGAAGAACACAGCCGGAAGTGGTGGCGGTTCTGGGAGTGACCCGATAGCGCCCGGAAAAGGCGGCCTCGCGTCAATGCAGGCCGCCTTTTTCGTTTCCGGGTGGCAATGGGCGCGGGGTGCAGTGCCCCGGGGTTCCGGCCTTTCAGCCGGCGTCGTCGGTGCGCAACAGGCGATAGCGCTGGCGTCGTGACTGGTCGAGGATGATCGACACCTGCGATGGCGACATGCCAAGCAGCAATAGCACGTGTGACACCAGCATCAATCCTGCTTCCAGTGTTTCCGGGACGACTTCGGTGGCCCCGGCGGCCTGCAGTTCGGCAAGGCCCTGTTCGTCGCGCGTGCGCACCAGGATGGGTACGTCCGCACGCAACTCGCGAGCCTCGGCAAGAATCCGCAGGGCGCTGGGCAGATGATCGAAACTGATGATCACCAGTGACGCGCGTTCTATGCCTGCGGCATGCAGGATGTCCCGGTGCACAGGATCGCCGAAGAAGACATTGTCGCCTGCCGTTACCGCCTCGCGGACGCGCAACACGTCCGTGTCCAGTGCGACGAACGGGATCTGCTGGAGGCGTAAGAACCGGGCAATGGTCTGGCCTACCCGGCCATAGCCGAGAATGACCACGTGCTGTTGCAACTCGGCAGTTGCCTCGCCGATGCGCGAGGCCTCCTCCTGCTCTTCGCCATCGCCGGCTTTTTGCAGTCCGCCCGGCAACAGGCGCAGGATGCGGCTGGCAATCGCCTCGCTGTGGCGAATCAGCGGCGGCGTCAGCCCCATGCTGACAACCGTCACGGCGATCATGAATGAGGCGACGTCCGAGGGAACCAGTTTCTCGCGCGCTGCCAACGCCAGCATGGCAAAGAAAAACTCCCCGCCCTGCGCGAGCGCCAGCGCCGTGCGCACCGAGGTCTCGCGTGACTCACCCAGGCGATGCGCCAGGACCGCGATCAACACGCCCTTGAGCAATACCAGAATCAACCCGAACGCGAGGATCCGTGGCCAGTAATCCAGCAGCATCCGGGCGTCCATCATCAACCCGATGGTGATGAAGAACAGCCCGAGCAGCAGGTCGCGGAAGGGCCGGATATCGGCCTCGACCTGGTGGCGGTAACGGCTTTCCCCCAGCACCATGCCGGCAAGGAATGCACCCAGCGCCATGCTCAGTCCGACCAGGTGGGTGACCCAGGCGGCGAGCAGCGCCAGCAGCAGCGCCGTCATCATGAACAGGTCCTGTGCACGTGTCCGTGCCGACTCTTCCAGCAGGCGCGGCAGCAGCCAGCGGCCGGCGGCGAGCATGCCGATGAACAGCGCGATGCCCTTGAGCAATGGCACGGCAATTTCCAGTGCCAGGTTGCCGTCGCCTGTCGCACCCGCCACCACCGGCAACAGGATCAGCAACAGCACGGCCGCGATGTCCTGGAAAAGCAGGATGCCGATCGCGACCTGTCCGTGTCGCGTGTGCAGCTGGCCGGTGCTGACCAGTTCCCGGGACACGATCGCGGTGGATGACAGCGCCAGCCCCCCGGCGATCACGAAGCTCGCTGCGGAATCGAGGCCGCTCAGCCACAGCACCGCGAAGAACATGCCGCCACAGAGCACAACCTGGAGCGACCCGGCGCCGAAAACCGTGCCGCGCAATGCAATCAGGCGCGGCAGCGAGAACTCCAGCCCCAGCGAGAACAGCAGGAAGACGACACCGAATTCGGCGAGAAAATGGATGCCCTCGGTGGACGGCACGACGGCCAGCCCGCCGGGACCGCAGGCAACCCCCACGGCAAGAAACGCCAGCAGGGCGGGTATGCGCAGGCGATGCAGCAGGACGATCAGGGCGACCGATGCCGCCAACAGGATGAGAACCTGGTTGAACAGCCCTTCAAGCACCCTCAGTCACCGCGCTTGAGTTCGCGCAACTGGCGCTTGAGGTCCTCGAGTTGGGCTTCCTGTTCCTTCAGCAGCTTGTCGTGTGTCTGCAGCTGCTTGCGCAGCAGGGCCTCGCGCTCAAGCATTTCCCGCTTTTCGCGTGCCAGCCGGTCGCGCTCTTCCTGCACCATTGCCCGGGTGTCGGCGTCCTCACCGGAGGGGGCCGCGTCCTTGGCCAGTGCGTTCCCCACGGTGCAGGGCATCAGTGCGATCAGCAGGCTTGCGGCAATCGTATTTTTGTTCATGGATGCAGCCGGTCTCAGGAGGTTTCCGGGAAATTGCCAGGCGCCGCCAGGGGTTACCGGCGGGCGTGGCGGCGGCCGGATGTTACCATGCAGGCCATACCGAATTTACCCGGAGCAACGGCAGCATCATGGCAAGACTCACCTTCATCGGCGCTGCGCAGGAAGTCACCGGATCCTGCTACCTCGTGGAAACAGCGAATACGCGGGTGCTCCTGGATTGCGGCATGCGGCAGGGCCTGGACGACGTGAAGCACCTGCGTCGCGCGCGCTTCCCCTTCCGTGCCGCCGGCATCGACGCCGTCGTCCTCTCGCACGCGCATCTCGACCACTCCGGCATGCTGCCGAGGCTGGTCAATGAAGGCTTCAGCGGCCCGATATTCTGCACGTCGGCAACGCGCAACCTGCTGGCGATCATGCTTGAGGATGCGGCGAACCTGTACCTGCGGGATCTGGAATGGGAAAACAAGCGCCGCCAGCGTTCCGGCCAGAAACCGCAGCAACCGCAATACACCATGGAAGATGTGTTGCGCGTGCTCGAACTCTGCGAGCCGACGGACTACCACGAGTGTCGCCCGGTGCGTGATGAGGTGAAGTGCTGCTTCTACGATGCAGGCCACATCCTCGGTGCTTCCATCGTCGAGCTGACCCTGAACGACAATGGCAAGAGCCACCGCCTGGTGTTTTCCGGCGATCTTGGCTCGCGTGATGCCGTGCTGATGCGCGAGCCGGAAAAGCTTGCCGAAGCCGACGTCGTGCTGATGGAGTCGACCTACGGCGATCGCAATCACCGCGGGCGTGCGGAGACCCTGGACGAGTTCGCGGAAGTGCTGGCGGAAGCGTGGCGCACGGGTGGCAATGTGCTGATACCGTCATTTGCCGTCGGGCGTACGCAGGATCTGCTTTTCTATCTGGGAAAACTGCACCATGAAGGAAAGCTGGATGGCTGGAGTGTGTTTCTCGATTCGCCGATGGCGATCGAGGTCACCCGTCTTTATGACGAATACTGGGATCACCTTGATGATGCCGATGTCCAGTTGATGGAGCGTCACCGCGGCGGCACGCTGGAGGAATTCCTGCCTTCACTGAAGTTGACCCAGGGTGTCGAGGATTCGATGGCCATAAACCGGATCGCACGTGGCGCGATCATCATTGCCGGCAGCGGCATGTGTTCCGGCGGGCGTATCCGGCACCACATGAAACATCGTATCTGGAGCGATAACACGCACATGGTGTTCGTTGGTTTTCAGGCCAGGGGCACGCTCGGCAGGCAGATAGTCGACGGGGCGAAGTTCATCAAGTTGTTCGGGACGCGTTATGCCGTCCACGCAAAGATCCACACCATCGGCGGTTTTTCCGCGCATGCGGGGCAGAGCGAGCTCGTCGACTGGGCCGCGAACTTCACGGGCAAGCCGCGCTTCCATCTGGTGCATGGCGAGCCGGAGGCCCAGGCCGCACTTGCCGAAAAGTTGTGGAAGGAAAAGGGTATTGCGGTCGACATCCCGGCGCAGGGCTCCTCGATCCGCCTGTAGTTTTCTGCAGGTCATTCCGGGACCATCGTTCAGAAAGCGCGACTTGTCGCGCTTTCTGCTTTCTCGCCGGCTGTCGAGGGGTGTTGCCGTATTGTTCGTTATTTTGTTTGAGCGGATAAAGCGTTGACATAATAATTAAACATTAAAAATTTCCGGTTATTTGCATTTTTCTCATTCGTTCATCCTGCTGGATGGCCAACTGTGAATCTATTTGATCGCGAATACATTTCCGACAATTTTTTATATCGCCGGTTTGGCTGATTTTCCGTACTGCTCCCCATCGCTAGAGTCCGGCCCTTCGAAAACATTCCTGTCTGTTGGCGATGTGCTGCGCGGATGACGCCGTCGTCATTTGCGTGTGGTGGTTCCCCGTGCCCTGCGCAGCCATGAACCGCGGTAAATCACGGATGAACGCATATCCCGCCAAAGGGCTTACACCGTCAATCCATCGCCAGCAGGGCTTCAGCCTGCTGGAGGTGCTGCTCGCCATGCTGATTGTCGGCATCGCGGTTCTGGCGTTCGCCGCCATGCAGGTCAGGGCGCTGGATACCACGGGTGGCTCGCATCTCCGTGCGCAGGCCGCCGTGCTGGCGGCCGATTTTGCAGAGCGCGCGCGGATGCTGGTGTACGCCAACGAACACCCGCTGTGCCTCGCGCCACCGGATGAGACATTGGTTGATTTCCGGGCCTGCGTCCGCGCGGAACTGATGGAAACCTGGGCAACCGGTGAGCAGCCGCCGGCAGGTGCACCATCGGACTGGAACGAAGGCGAGGAGACCTGCATCTTCCCGGGTGCATTCAACGGTGGTGTCGACCGTTGTGATACGCCGGAGATCCTGGCGCGCGCCGACATGCTGGAAGCGCGGTTCCTCGCGCGCCAACTACTGCCGCAGGGAACCATGGACCTGCGGGCCTGCGATGCGGGCAGCGACCTGTCGTGCATCTTCGTCGGCTGGCGCGGCGTCGATGCCACCGACGCCGACGCTTGCGAGCCTGGTGGCGTGAACCCGGATTGCCTGGTCATGCAGGTGCTCCTCTGATGCGCCGGAACAATGCACAACGGCTGCAACGGCCGCGCGTCGCGCCACTTTCCCGTTTCAGGAGAATGCGCGGTGTCGGCCTGGTTGAACTGATGGTCTCGTTGTTGCTGGGCGCGTTGCTCACCGCAGGCATCGTTGCGCTGTTCAACGCAAACCGGCAGACGTTCCGGTTGCAGGACAACGTCACCCGGGCCCAGGAAAACGGCGGTTTCGCGCTGGACTTCCTCACCGAGGACCTGCGCATGGCGGGGTATCCCGGCCTTGGCTTCAACGCGCTGGGCGTGCTGCACCAGCCGACCACCTTCAATGACCAGCAACAGACGGTTGATCGAAACATCGGCGGCGCCGTCGTTGCCGTGGATTACTTCGACGACCAGGTGACGACGATCTTCGAACCGGGCGCCCGCTCCTCGGAAGCCACCTGTACCGGCGATGCGATCCCCGCGGGCACGGCATACGCCGGAAATCGCTACTGGGTGCGTGAGGTGGCTGCCGGCGGCAATCGCGAACTGGTGTGCCAGGGCGTGCGTTATGCCGCCGATGGCACGCTGCTGGGTGTTATCGGCACCGCCCAGGCGTTGGCAGACGGCGTCGAGAGCTTCCAGGTGCTCTACGGCATCGACACGACGTTCGGCAGGAACACGAAGGTTGATTCGGGGTGCCCGCCCGCCGGCGGTTGGCCCGCTGCCGACGCACGCATCGACCAGAACGACCTGCCAACCCAATACGTGACGGCTTCCGCCCTCGCGGCAGCATTCGCCGCAGGCGCGGCCGCACCTGAATGCGGGCGCGAAATTTCACCCATCGCCATGGTTCGCGCCATACGGATCGGCCTGCTGGTACGCACCGACGACGTGGTCAACGCCCAGGTGCCTGCCGGGCAGGCGTACACCGTGCTCGACAGGACGCTGGATGCCGGGAACTTCGCGCCGTTGGCCGATGGCCGTATCCGCAGGCTTTTTACCGCGACCGTTGCCCTGCGCAACGCGTCGCAGGAAATCGTGAGGTAGCCGCCATGCGTGTGGGAAGCAGGAAGCAGCAGGGTATCGCGTTGCTGGTTGCGCTGGTGGTGCTGGTGGTTGTCAGCATCCTCGGCGTCACCGCGATGAGGCTTGCCCTGTTCCAGAACAAGGTGTCAATCAACTCCCAGGTGGCGCAACACCTTTTCCAGGGTGCGGAGACAGGTCTGCAGGGTGTGTCCGCACTGATGCTCTCCGAACTGGTTGACGGTGAGCATCCGCTGCAGGATCCCGCGGGCAGTCTGGCGAGGGTCGTAAACGGTCAGGTGTTGCGCGTCTGCGTTGACGATGCGGGTGTTGCCCTTGTTTCCGGAAGCGCGAACAGGACAGGGCCCGAAGCGTTCCAGTTCCAGCCCTGCAATGCCTTTGCAGGAAACCGGCTGTCCGTCACTAGCGTCCTGGCGCCACCGCCACCGGATATTCCACCGGTAGTTGCCATGGAAGGCTATGACATCAACGGCAACTACGTGTTGCAGCAGGTCTACTCCCGTTCCTATGCCGGCATCGGCGGCATCCGGGCGCGGGCATCGCATGTGCAGATGTGGGGTGTACGAAGTGTGAACCCCGAGTGATGAGCGTCTGCGCGCGCGAGAGACGGTGGGTTTCCGGGTTTTTCTGTGCCGGATCCCGAACAAGCACCATGGCCGCGTTGTCGGCTGTATCGCAGGAGCCTGCCGGAGCTTGCGGGCTGCGTCGTCAATAACAAGAGGCACGGAAATGGCTTTGCTCCGCAATGACTGCAGAAGGGCGCTGACAGGGATGCAACGAGCCTTGCCGGATTGGCGGGTGGTGCTGGCCGTGTTCCTCTTTGCGTGCATGGCGCAGCCATCGGCCGTTGCCGAAGACATCGACATCTATACCAGGCCGGTGTCCACCGGTGGCCCGGGTGGTGCGCCGGTCGTGATGTTCGTGCTGGACAGTTCCGGATCGATGGCCTGGAGCATCGACGACAACAACAATGCCGCCCATCTGCTGAAGCAGCGCCTGTTCCTGCTGCAGGATGCTGCCTACGGACAACTGACGGCGATGTCGGGCAACTACAAGGTGGGCATCGCGCGGTATGAGGCAAACGTCACGGGCAAGGTGATATCCGAGGCCCGTCCGCTGGCGGAGGGCGCGGCAGCGGCGCTGAACGGAACGACGACCTTCGCCATCTCCAGTGGCGAGGATGATGTCGAGCAGGCAGCCGGCAAGGCGCTGCGCGGTGGCGAAACGGTGCTTGGGCTCGGGCGGGAGAGTATTTCCGGCACCCTGACGGCGCAGCGGGTCGGTCTGCGGTTCCCCGACGTGGTCATTCCGGCGGGCGCCGTCATCAGCAAAGCCTGGTTGCAGTTCCGGTCCGCCGGGGCCAACTCCGAAGCCACGGTGCTGGTCGCGGGCATGGATACCGATGCAGAGCCCCGGCCTTTCTCCGCCAGTGACGACCTGTTCTCGCGGACTTTTTCCTGGGGTGACAAACAGGAGGTAGCGGGTTGGGCCAGTGGTGCCGACAACACCAGCACCCGGCTGGATGTCACCGCGTTGCTGCAAGGGCGGGTCAATGGCGCGTCCTGGTGTGGTCGGGGCGACACGGTATTCGTGGTGGAAGGCGCCTCGGCGACTGACTTGCGTCGTGCCCGGTCCTTCGAGAGCGGATACACGCCGCCGCGGTTGATGGTCGAGTGGACACTGGCGCCGGGCGAGATGACGTGCCGGGAACACGTCTACGACGTATCGACCATGAGTGACGACGTGTACGAGCAGGCCGACGGCAAGATCATCAACGCCGACAAGTTCGTCGGCGCCAGCAGCAGCTCGACTGCGGGACTGCGCTTCGGTCTGGTCGACATCCCGCCGGGAGCCGTGATCGAGGATGCGCGCCTGGAAGTGATCGCGCACCAGACCACCACTGCTCATCCACTGCAGGTGCAGGCGATCGCCGAGCCGCTGGCCAGGCCGTTCAGCAGCAAGGTTTCCTCGCTGACCCAGCGCAGCCGGCATGCGGCCGTCGTCGACTGGGCGCCTGCCGGTTGGGCCGCGGGCAACCGCTATACGTCTCCTGATCTCAGTGTCCTGGTCCAGCAGGTCATCGACTCGCCCGGGTGGGAATACGACGGCGCACTGGCGCTGGTGGTTCGTGGCACCACGGCTACCGAGTTGCGGATCCGTGCCTGGGAGCGGACGTCGGACGACAGCAACACAACGACCTTGTCGAAGTTCGGGACCTATTCGGCCCGGTTGCGCATCCGGGCACGGGCACCCTATGAGGGCCGCCTGACGCACCGGCGCCAGTCGGTCCAGACGGTGCGAGGCATGGTCGCCAACGGCGGGACGCCGATTGCGGGCGCCTACCTGGTGGCGGCGAACTATCTTCTGGGCCGTGTAAGCGGGCTGCCGCAGCCTGCGCTGGTGGCCGGGGAGTGCGGCAGCAACACGCTGGTGCTGCTGACCGACGGTGCAGAGCAGGCATACAAGTACAGCACCAGCCAGTTCCCCGCGGATGTGAAGGAACTGACTGACAAGAACTGTGCGGTGACGTCGGGTGGCAGCACGGACTGGAACCGTGCGTGGGGCTGCTCAAACAATATCGCCAGGAGCATGTACGAGCCGGAGCAGACCGGGGTCACGGCCCGGGCAGCCGATGGCAACTACTACAGCGTCAAGACCTACACCATCGGCTTCGGCCCGATTGCCAAGCAGGGTGGCGGCGACCTGAATGCCGTGGCGGTGCAGGGCGGCGGTGATTACTTTCCGGCAACGGATTCCGCCGCGCTGATCGACGTGTTCGAACAGATCGTCTCGTCGGTGGTGAGCGCAGGCACGGCGGTTGCCGCGCCCGGCGCTGCCGTGAATGCGCTCAACCGCTACGAGCACCTGGACGAGCTCTACTACTCGTTGTTCAAGCCATCGACCACCGTCAATTGGCGCGGCAACGTCAAGCGCTATCGGCTCAAGGACGGCGCCATCGTCGATGTCACCGGTGCTGACGCGATCGACAGCGAGGAATCCGTTTTTGCCTCTACCGCGCAGTCCTGGTGGTCGTCTGGAACCGATGGCGCCGACATCACTGGCGGTGGCGTGGCGGAAGAACTGCCGCCGGAATCCCGCCGCCTGTACACCTGGCTGGGAAGTTACGGCACTTCGATGGCCGAACCGTTGTATGCCGACCCTGCCAGCGGTGCTGCCCGGGACGGCAGCGGCGCGGAAGTCGTGCTGCTGGACAATGCGAACATCAGCGAAGAGTTGCTGGGTGTTGACCAGGTACCCGATTATGCCGGCATGAACGCCGCAGAACGGGTGGCGCTGCGCAACCAGGCACTCACGATGCTGCGCGGTGGCACGAACGACGTGCCGGAGAAAGGTGTCGGTGCCGCACTGCACGCGTCGCCACTGCTGGTGTCATTTGGCGTTGACGACAAGGGCAACGACGATCCCGACGATGACGAACTGGTCAACACCGTGTTCGTCGGCGACAGCACGGGCGTGTTGCGCATGATCGATACCGGCGGTGCCAGTTCGGATGACGAGTTGGTCAACAAGGCGAATGCCGGCGGTGGCGAGCTGTTTGCCTTCATACCGCAGGAGCTGCTGGGCAATGCCGCGACGATCAAGCAGAACACGCAGAAGATCGGTTCGCTGGGCGGGGCCTACGTGCATGGGCTCGACGGCCAGTGGTCGGTCTGGCGCAACGATAGTGATCGCGACGGCAAGATTGATGTCGACGCGGACGAGCATGTGTACATCTATGGCGGGATGAGGAGGGGCGGCAGGAATGTCTATGCGCTGGATGTCAGCCAGGTGCACCGCCAGTCCACGATGCCGCAGCCGCAGTTGCTGTGGGTCATCGAGGGCGGCGTCACCGGACCCTATGCCAACATGGGCCAGACCTGGTCGACGCCGAAATCCTACTGGGTGAAGTGGAACGGTGAGCGTCGACGGGTCGTCATTTTCGGTGGTGGCTACGATGCGGACATCCACGACGACGACCAGCTTTACTCCGCCGAATTGAACAACGGCCGGCAGGTGTACATGGTCGATGCGGCGACCGGCGAACTCTTGTGGTGGGCATCCTCGGAAACCGGGGCCAGCACGCTGGTTCCGGCGATGCGGCACAGCATCACGGCAGCACCGGTCGTCATGGACCGCAATGGCAACGGCATGATCGACGGCATGTACGTCGTCGATCTCGGGGGCCAGGTGTTCCGTTTCGATTTCGATGAGTCGGCAGCCGCAGCCGATGAGTTCGTGCGCAATGGCGACCCGGTGCTGGTCGCGACGCTGGGCGCCACGGCCGGCTTTGCCGATGCGAGCCTCGACAATCGCCGCTTCTATGATGCCCCCGCCGTGACCTACGTCCGCTCGGCGCAGGGCGGCGACCTGTTGATCGGCGGCGTTTCCGGCTACCGCGAGGCACCGGTGGACACCGCCACCCAGGAAATTGCCTTCGTGCTGCGCGATCGTGGAGCCTGGGCGCTGGCGCCGCCAGCCAGCGCAACGCCGCGCACACTCGACGACCTGGTCGATGTCACGGCAGTCGATGCGCTGGATCCGGTTGCTGCGGGCAACGGCAATGGCTGGTATATCGCGCTGGACAAGGACAAGGGCGAAAAAGGCATGGGTACGCCGACCTTCTTCAACTTCGCCATGTTGTTCACGACCTATGTGCCTTATGGCAGCACCACCGTTTCCGAGTGCCTGCCGGACATCGGGCGTTCACGGCTGTACGCACTGAACGCGCTCACTGCGGGCGGGTTGGTAAACGACGATCTCGAGCATGTCGCGATCAACCAGCGACACCTGGACCATGTGGTGCCGGGCATCGCGCCTGCGCCGCAGTTGCTGCTGGTCGGTGGCGTGCTCACGGCCTTTACCGGGCCGAGCGCCATCCTGACGTCGGTCCTGGAGCGCGACGAAAGCAACCAGCTCAGCGCGGAAGCACTCAACGGGATCGACCGTACGCGCTGGTACCAGGTGCGGGAATGACGCGGTCGAGCGGGTGAATCAGGGTTTGTTCGCCCGCTCCAGTGCCTGCAGTCTTGCGGTGGTGTCTCCGGGTGAGCCGGTTTTCCGGCACAACAGTGCGTAGAACGACGGCACGATGAACAGTGTAAGCAGCGTGGCGAACAGCACGCCCCAGAACACCACCAGCCCGAGATTGGCCCGCGCTTCGGCACCGGCGCCGGCCGACAGCAGCAGGGGGATCGCGCCGGCAACCGTCGCGATCGACGTCATCAGGATGGGACGTAGGCGAGTGCGCGATGCATCCAGCAGCGCGTCGCGGAATGCCAGCCCGGCATCCCGCCTCTGGTTGGCGAATTCGACGATCAGGATGCCGTTCTTCGCCACCAGTCCGATCAACATCACGATCCCGATCTGCGTGTAGATGTTGAGCGAATAGCCGGCGGCATACAGCGCCAGTAAAGCGCCAAACAGCGCCAGCGGAACCGTGGTCATGATGACTACCGGATGCACGAAGCTTTCGAACTGCGCCGCCAGCACGAGATAGACGACCAGCAGGGCCATGGCAAACGTGATGTACAGGGCGGCGCCTGATTCCTTCAGTTCGCGTGAGTCGCCCTTCCAGGAAAGGCGGGCTGTCGGCGGCAGCTCCTCGGCGGCGACACGCTCGATGTAGGCGAGCGCCTCGCCCAGCGTATAACCCGGCTCCAGTCCGCCGGTGATGGTCACGCTACGCAGGCGGTCGTAGCGGTTGTAGCTGGCGGCGCTCGCCGCTTCGCGGGTGACCAGCAGGTTGGCCAGTGCCACCAGCGCGCCCGAGTCCGAACGCACGCGGATGTCGGCGAGGTCGGCTGGCCCGCGCCGGGCATCCGGCGGTGCCTGCAGCAGCACGTCGTATTCGTCGCCGCCATCCTGCCAGGTGGTCACCCGGCGCCCTGCGAGCAGGGTTTCCAGCGTGCGGGCGACACGGTCGACACTGACGCCGAGATCCGCTGCCCGCGCCAGGTCGATTTCCAGTTCAAGTGTCGGCTTGGTTTCCCGGAAGTCGGAATCCAGGCGGGTGATGCGCGGGTTTTCCTCGCCGATGCGCGCGATCAGCCGGTCGCGCCACGCGGCGAGTTCGGCGTAGTCGTTCCCGCCCAGGACAACCTGCACGGGCTGGCCGTAACCGGAGCCGAACCCGGAGCGCTGTACCGCCATGGCGCGTATCCCGGGCAGTTGCGCCAGTTCCTCGCCGATTTCTTCGGCGACGGCACCGGTCGATCGCGTGCGCGACTTCCAGTCGCTGAGTGAAATCATGGCGCTGCCGCCGTTGACGGCACTGGAGCCACCGAAGCCGGGGACGCGGATCAGCATGCGGTCCAGTTCGCCGTTGCCCAGATGTCGCAGCAGGATGGCCTCCACCTGGTCCATCTGGCGCACGGTGTAGGCGAAGCTGGCGCCTTCCGGTGCGGTGGCCTGCACGATGAACTGGCCGCGGTCCTCGCGTGGCGTGAATTCGCGCGGCAGCAGCATGAACAGCAGCACGGCGCCGGCGGCCATCAGCAACATGGCCGCCGCAGCCAGCCGGGGCCTGTCGATGACGCTGCCGAGCTGCACGCTGTATCCGTTGTTGATGCGTTCGACGGCCGATTCGACACGGCGCGCGAGGGCGGGTTGTTGTTCGCCGTCACGCAACAACCAGGCGCAGAGCACGGGCGAGAGCGTCAGGGCGACAAAGGACGAACACAGCACCGAGGACGCCAGCGCCAGCGCGAATTCGCTGAACAGCCGGCCGACGTTGCCCTCCAGAAAGGCCAGCGGCGTGAACACGGCGATCAGCACCGCGGTGGTGGCGATAACCGCAAACCCCACTTCGCGGACGCCCCGGAACGCGGCCAGCAGCGGCGGCTCGCCACCGGCCAGCCGTCGGTGGATGTTCTCGACGACGACGATCGTGTCGTCGACCACCAGCCCGATGGCCAGTACCAGCGCCAGCAACGTCAGGATGTTGATGGAAAAACCGAAGGCGTCGAGAAAGATGAAAGACGCGACCAGTGACAGCGGCACCGTGATCGCCGGAATCAGCGTCGCCCGCCAGTCGCCGAGGAACAGGAAGATGACCAGCACCACCAGCAATCCCGCGATCAGCAACGTGACTACCACCTCGCGCAACGAGGCTTCGATGAACAGGGAAAAGTCCGAGTTCACCCGCATCGACATGCCGGCGGGCAGCGTCGCCACGACACGTTCCATCTCGGCCTTGGCGGCGCGCGCGACATCCAGCGTGTTGGCCGTCGACTGGCGGACGATGCCGAGGCCCACCGCCGGCTGTCCGTTGGCACGGAACAGCGTGCGCGGCTCGGCGGGGCCCACTTCGATGCGTGCCACGTCGCCGAGCCGCACGGGCTGTCCGTTCGCGCCGCGTGCGACGACCATGTGCGCGAAATCCCCAGGCGTCCGGTAGGCACGGGCGCTGCGCAGCGTGTACTCGCGATCCACGGATTCAAGCAGGCCGGCGGGTCGTTCGACGTTCTGTGCGGCCAGCGCCTGTTCCACGTCATCGACGGTCAGGTTGCGCGCGGCCAGCGCGCGGGCATCCAGCCAGATGCGCATGGCCGGACTGCGGTCGCCGCCGATGCGGACCGCGGAAACGCCGTCCAGCGTACTGAAGCGATCGACCAGGTAGCGTTCGGCGTAGGAGGTCAGCTGGAGCGGCGTCAGCGTGTCGCTGGACAGCACCATCCACAGGATCGGGCTGGCATCGACATCGGCCTTGGTGACCTGTGGCGGGTCGGCTTCGTCCGGCAGGTCGCGCAGTACCCGGGAGACGCGGTCGCGCACGTCGTTGGCCGCCGCGTCGATGTCGCGCGTCAGGGTGAATTCGATGGTGATGTTCGAGCGGCCGTCACGACTGCTCGACG
>JBKHWN010000101.1:0-7179 GCA_046566505.1 Gammaproteobacteria bacterium | reverse complement strand
CCCACGCGACAACACCGCGCTGCCCGGCGCCTACCTGTTGCACGTGGCCGGGATGCTGGCCCCCTGGAAAGTGCCCACGGAGCAGTTGCTGGCAGCCATCGGGCTGACCCGCGAACAACTGGCGGACCCCGCATCGCGCGTGCCGCTGGAGACCGCGAACGCGCTGCTGGTGCGGGCCATCGAGTTCACCGGCGAGCCGGCGCTGGGCCTGTTGCTGGGCACGAAGATGCGGATCTCGCAGCACGGCTACATCGGGTTCGCCGCAATGACGGCGCGCAACCTTGGCGAAGCGTTGCTGATCGCCGAGCGCTTTGCGCCGCTGCGCAGCACGGCCGTCGAGTTGCGGCTGGTGGTCGAGGACGACGCGGCGGCGCTGTCGCTGGTGTTCGATACGGCGCTGGAGCCCTTGCGCCAGACGGTACTGCTGGCGGTGGCCGTGGGCCTGTTGCAGATGGGGCGGATCGCCACCGGCAAGCCGCTCAGCGGCCGTGCGGAACTGGCGCTGCCCAAGCCCTCGTACCTGGACCGGGTCTTGCCCTCGATCGGCGACAACGTCGTGGCGTTCGACCAGCCGGCCAACCGGCTGGTATTCCCGGCCGAGTACCTGGAACTGCCGTTGCTGATGGCCGATCCGGTCGCCACGCAACTGGCGCTGGAACAATGCGAGCGGGAACTGGCGGCACTGGGCGAGCAGGCGCAACTGGTGGGCCGGGTGCGGCGGATGATAGAGGCCTCGCGCGAGGGATTCCCGACCCAGGAGCAGGTGGCCAACGCACTGCACATGTCGCCGCGAACGCTCAAGCGCCACCTGGCGACGCAGGGCGCCACCTTCAGTGACCTGCTCGATGAGGTGCGCCGGGAAAAGGCCTTCCTGTTGCTCAGGAACCGGCTGTTGAACGTCGGGCAGGTGGCGGACCGGCTGGGCTACACCGATGTTGCGAACTTCACGCGGGCGTTCCGGCGCTGGACGGGCATGACGCCCAGCGCCTATCGCCGGGATTGACGTTTCAGCAGCCGACGGCCTCTGGGCAGGCCGGTTGCGGGCTGTTCCGCAGTGCCGGCACCGTTTGGCCGCTGTAGGCCGTTGCTGAGGGCGTCGTGCGCAGGTCCAGCCAGCGACGGAAATCCATCATCGCCTGGTAACGGTGCGGCTGGATCATGGCCGCGTGGTGCATCCCTTCGTACACCGCCAGCGTGGTGTCGCGGCTGAGCGTGCGGGTAGTGAGTTCGCGCGAGGAACTCACCGGGACCAGGATGTCCTTGTTGCCATGGATCACCAGCATGGGCACGTTGATGACTTCAATGTGCTGCTGCAGGAACTTGATCGCCTCGTTCAGCGCCGAGATATAGCGTGCCGGCAACAGGCTGTGGGTGACATAGGGGTCCCGGACCATGGCGCGCGCCACTTCCTTGTCCTTGACCATGATGCCCATGGTCAGGCGGTTGGCGACGATGGGCGTCGGCATGCGCGGAAACTTCTTCCCGAACCAGCCGGCCATGGACAGGCCCCAGTCGTTGATGATTTCCGGCGGGCGCATGACGCCGAAACCCGGGCGCGGCTTGAAGGCCGGTGCCGACAGCAGCAGTCCGTCGAAGAAGCTGCGGCGCTGCACCTGGCCCAGCAGCACGACGGCGCCGCCCAGGCTCTCGCCGAAGCCGAACACCGGGATGCCCGGGTACTCGATGCGCAGGCGATCGATCACCAGCGCCACGTCGCTGACGTATTTGTCGTAGTTGTAGACGTCGCCGCGCGGGCCGATGCCGTCCGAGCGGCCCCAGCCCTGCAGGTCGATGCCGTAGACGACGTAGCCGCGGGCCGCCAGGTAACGCCCGAACTCGTCGTAGAGGCCGGAATGCATGATGGTGCCGTGGACCAGCACGACGGCTGCACGCGGTGGCGTCACCGGCAGCCAGTACCGCCCGAAGATGTTCAACCCGTCGGGGTTGACGAAGTTGTCCTCCACCACATCGCCGGCGTAGGTGATGACCTCGTCCGGGACTGTTGGCAGTTCGGCCAGCTGCCTGTTCGCGCAGGCGGTGACCAGCAGGCCCAGCAGCAGGACGGCCAGCAGGCGGGTAAAACGGGCGGGCAGCATGGCAGCTCCGGTCATTCTTGGTGGGACTCCGGGCGGAGTTCCTTTTTTGTTCAGACCGGGGATTGTATCGGCATTCGCCGGCATGAACAGTGCCGGTGGCGTACCGGCGACCGTTTACCGGGCTTGCCGTGGCCCCGCACCGGCCGGCCCCAGGCCCGCTGCGCGGTGGCCCCCACCCGAAACTGCCAGAAACAAGGAGCCAGACCATGTCCTCAGTAGCCCGTGACCTGTTCCGCAATGACCTGCTGGCCGGCCAGACCGCCTTCATCACCGGCGGCGGCAGCGGCATCAACCAGGGCATTGCCCGCCGCTATGCCGAGTTCGGCGCGAAGGTGGTGGTCGTCGGCCGCACCCAGGCCAAGCTGGACCAGACCGTGGGCATGATCCGCGAATCGGGTGGCGAGGCGCTGGGTATCGCCGCCGACGTCCGCGATTTCGCGGCCATGCAGGCCGCCGCGAAGCAGGGCGCGGAGGCCTTCGGGCCCTACCGCATCGTCATTGCCGGTGCTGCCGGCAACTTCCTGGCCCCGGCGGCGACGCTGTCGAGCAACGGTTTTGCCGCCGTGGTCGACATCGACCTCAAGGGCAGTTTCCACACCTTCCGGGCCGCCAGCGATTTCTTCGCACCGGATGACGTGCGCTGCCTGGCGATTTCCGCGCCACAGGCCGTGGTGCCGATGCCATTGCAGTCGCATGTCTGCAGTGCCAAGGCCGGCGTGAACATGCTGGTGAAGACGCTGGCGATCGAGTGGGGCGCGCGCGGCGTGCGGGTCAACGGCATCTCCCCGGGCTATGTGGCGAACACCGTCGGCGGGGATCTCATGGGCGGTGCCCAGCGCGAAAAAATCACGAAGTTCCTGCCGATCAGGCGCTTCACCGACGTCGACGAGATGGCGGACTTCGCGTTGACGATGGTGAGCCCGCTGTGCCGTTACATGACGGGGCAGGTTGTCGCGCTCGATGGCGGCATCGAGTTGCTGGGCGGCGGGATGATGTATTCGCTGACGGGCGGCTGACGCGCTGTCGGGTGCGGCGCCCGCCCCGGATCAGCGGGCGATGGCGCCGTGAATCCGCGGGTCGTCGAGGAAGCGCTGCAGCGTGTCGCCGAGCACCTCGTTGATCCACGCCGCGTTCTGCGTGGCGGTCGGCGGCACCGGGAACTTCCGGTTCACCGTCGACCGGTAGGTCGTTTCGAATTTTTCACCGGCGTTGTCCACCGAGGCCTTCAGCACGGCGGTGATGTCGGCCGAAGTGGCGACCGTGCCTGGCGGTACCACGTAGTCGATCTGCTCGATGGAAAGCCGGATCTGCGCGGTGGCAGTCGACTCGCCGAGTGAATAGCCGCGGGCCCGCAGGCCTTCAACGGCCCGCGTCCGTACCGCATCCGCGACGTCGTTGGCCGCCAGGATCTGGCTGGATTGCCGGTAGACGCCGCCGCGCGTGCCGATCTCCACGCCCGGGCGCGCATCGACGACACGCAGGTCCACCGGCTGCCCGTTGGCGAACGCCTTTTGTGCGCTGGCGAGGGTTGGATCGATGGTGACTGTCTGCGGGCTCAGGGCACAGCCGGTCAGGGTGAGCAGGGCAGCGAACAGCGTGATCAGGCGCATGAGCGAGCTTTCCGGTTGGTGTGTTGGATGGTCGGACCGCAGCACGACCCCGGGGTTCATCCGTGGTTCACCCGCGGTTCAGTGATTGCGATGCACCGCGAGGTGCGCGAGCGATTCCAGCGCGTCGCGGTAGCGTGACGGCGCGAGCGTCTTCAGCAGGGCGATCGCCTCGTCGGCCTGGGCGTCGGCCAGCCGGCGCGTGTAGTCCAGGCCGCCGCTTCGGCGTACCGCCGCGATCACGTTATCGAGCTGGTCGAGTCCGCCGTTGCGGATCGCCTCGCGCACCAGCGTGGCGTCTTCGCGCGTACCGTTCTGCATCGCATGGATCAGCGGCAGCGTCGGCTTGCCTTCGGCAAGATCGTCGCCGACGTTCTTGCCGAGTTCGGCGGCATCGCCCTCGTAGTCCAGCACGTCGTCTATCAGCTGGAAGGCGATGCCCACGTGTTTCGCGTAACCGCCGAGCGTGTCGCGCAGGCGGCGTGCTTCCGCGTCATCGCGCGCACCGAGCACGGCGCCGGCTTCGGCCGCGGATTCGAAAATCTTCGCGGTCTTCGCGTGTATCACCTGCATGTAGCGCGCTTCGCTGGTATCCGGATCGCGCACGTTGAGCATCTGCAGCACTTCGCCTTCGGAAATCACGTTGGTGCCGTCGGCCAGGATCTCCAGCAGCCGCATGTCCTGCAGTTCGACGGTGAGCTGGTAGGCGCGGGAGATCAGGAAATCGCCGACCAGCACCGCGGCCGGGTTGCCCCAGACCGCGTTCACCGTCGGTCGTCCGCGGCGCAGGTCCGAGGCGTCGACCACGTCGTCGTGCAGCAGGGTGGAGGTGTGCAGCAACTCGATGATGGCGGCCACATTGACGTGCCGGTCGCCGGTGTAGCCGCCGGCGCGGGCGGCCAGCAGGGCGACCAGCGGCCGCAGGCGCTTGCCGCCACCCTTGACGATGTACTCCGCGACTTCGCGGATCAGCGGGACCCGGGTTTCCAGGCGGTCGAGGATGAAGCGGTCGACAGCGGCGAAGTCGGCTCCGACCGTCGCGACTATCTCGTTGAATTTCATTGATTTGTGACTCGCCTGAGCGGGCTGCGAAGGGCTGCCGTGCGCTGCGGCATTCTCGGAGTGAACGTGATGGTCGTCAAGAAAGGCCCGGCCGGCCCGTCACGGGCTGCCGCGCGGCAGGAACAAGCGGCGCACCACGAAGTAGAACAGCGGGACGAAGACCAGGCCGAGGACAGTACCGGCGATCGTGCCGCCCAGGATGCCGGTGCCGATCGCGTTCTGCGCGCCGGAACCGGCACCGGTCGCGATCGCCAGCGGCAGCACGCCCAGGGCAAACGTCAGCGCCGTCATCAGGATCGGGCGGAAGCGCATGCGGACGGCAGCAATCGTCGCGTCGAACAGGTCCTGTCCGGCCTCGGTCTGCGCCTTGGCGAACTCCACGATCAGGATCGCGTTGCGTGCCGAGAGCGCGATCGTGGCGAGCATGCCGACCTGGAAATAGATGTCGTTCGGCAGGCCGCGTGCGAACACGGCGACGACGGCGCCAAGCACGCCCAGCGGGATGACCAGCAGCACGGCGAACGGTACTGACCAGCTCTCGTACAGCGCGGCGAGGCACAGCAGCATGACGATGATCGACAGCGCATACAGCGCCGGCGCCTGTGCGCCGGAGCGGCGTTCCTCGAACGAGGTGCCCGTCCACTCGTAACCGATGCCCGGCGGCAGTTTCGCCATGATCTCCTCG
This sequence comes from Gammaproteobacteria bacterium, assembly GCA_046566505.1. GTDB lineage: Bacteria > Pseudomonadota > Gammaproteobacteria > Pseudomonadales > JADFDG01 > JADFDG01. The sequence goes on along the minus strand of JBKHWN010000101.1, from coordinate 1,729 downwards.
ACGGCCGCCATCGCGTCGCCGGAGGAGAGGCCCGGCGCGGCCTGGCCCAGAAGCTCCATCGACGGCTGGCCGTTGAAGCGCTCAAGGCGCGGCGAACCGAAGGTCCAGCGTGCGGACATGAACGCCGACAGCGGGACCATCTCGCCGCTGTCGTTCCGCACATGCCATTTCGCGAGGTCCTCGGGTTTCATCCGCGCCTCCGCGTCGGCCTGCATGTAGACCTTCTTGATGCGGCCGCGGTCGAGGAAGTCGTTGACGTAGGCGCCGCCCCAGGCGGTGGCCAGGGTGTCGTTGATCGCGGCGACGGAAACGCCGAGCGCGCCGGCCTTCGCGTGGTCGATGAGCAGTTCGTATTCCGCGACGTCTTCCTGGCCGTTCGGACGCACGCCCGCCAGGCGCGGATCCTGGGCAGCCATGCCGAGGAACTGGTTGCGCGCCGCCACCAGCGCGTCGTGGCCGAGTCCGGAGCGGTCCTGCAACTGCACGTTGAAGCCGCTCGACGTGCCCAGCTCGATCACCGCCGGCGGCACGAAGCCGAACACCATCGCCTCGCGGATCTGCATGAAGGCGCCCATCGCGCGGCCGGCGACGGAATGCACGTCCGTGCCCGGCGCCGTGCGCTCGCTCCAGTCCTTCATGCCGACGAAGCCGACACCCATGTTCTGGCCGCTGCCGGCGAAACTGAAGCCGGCCGCCGTGAAGATCGAGCGGACGTTGTCCGCCTCGTTCTCCAGGAAATGCTTCTCGACCTTCTTCAGGACCTCCACGGTGCGTTCCTGCGTCGCGCCGGCCGGCAGGATGACCTGCACGAACATCACGCCCTGGTCCTCGTCCGGCAGGAAGGCCGACGGAACGCGCAGGAACAGGAAGACGAGCACGCCCAGGAGCAGGGCATAGAGGCCCATGAAGCGCAGGCTGCGGCGCAGAATGTGGCGCACGCCGGATTCGTAGCGGCCGGCGGTGCGGTCGAAGCCGCGGTTGAAGGCCGCGAAGAATCCCGAGAACCAGCTGCCCTCGCCGTGGGCGTGGCCCGCCTCGACGGGCTTGAGCAGGGTTGCGCACAGCGCCGGCGTGAAGATGATCGCCACCAGCACCGACAACACCATCGCCGCAACGATCGTGATCGAGAACTGGCGGTAGATCACGCCCGTCGAGCCGCCGAAGAACGCCATGGGGAGGAACACGGCGGCGGCCACCAGCGTGATGCCGATGAGCGCGCCGGTGATCTGACCCATCGACCGTCGCGTGGCTTCCTTCGGCGAAAGCCCTTCCTCGGTCATCACCCGCTCGACGTTTTCCACCACCACGATCGCGTCGTCCACCAGCAGGCCGATCGCCAGCACGAGCGCGAACATCGTCAGCGTGTTGATGGAGTAGCCCATCGCGGCCAGCGTGCCGAAGGTGCCCAGCATCACCACCGGGATCGCCAGTGCCGGCACCAGCGTCGCGCGGAAGTTCTGCAGGAAGAGGTACATGACGAAGAACACGAGGATCATCGCCTCGACGAGCGTCTGAACGACCCCCATGATCGACAGGCGCACGAACGGCGTCGTGTCGAACGGCACCACCGTGTCCACGCCGGCCGGGAAATACGGCTTCATTTCCTCGATCTTCGCGCGCACGGCCCCGGCGGTTTCCAGCGCATTCGCGCCGGCGGCGAGGCGCACGCCGATGCCCGATGCCGGCTGGCCCTTGTAGCGGCCGGCGATGCCGTAGTTTTCCGTGCCGA
>JBKHWN010000100.1:0-14280 GCA_046566505.1 Gammaproteobacteria bacterium | reverse complement strand
GCAGGGCGATGTCGCCAAGGGTGAGCGCGCGGTCGGCGAGATACTGCCGGGCGAGTTCCTCGCGCGTGCGGTCGAGCAGTTGCTGCCAGTTCATGCCGCGTGATTCCAGCCGTCGCTGCAGCGTGCGCGCCGACACATGCAGTTCGCGCGCGGCGAGCGGCAGGCTCGCGCGCCCGTCCGGCAGCAACCTGAGCATGGCCTGCTGCAGGGCACGGTCGAAGGCGTCCGAGTTGGGCAGTGCGAGCAGCAGGGCCTGGGCCTGGCGGTCGAGCAGGGCGCGCAGGCCGGGGTCGCTGTGCGGCATCGGGATGGCGAGATACGCCAGCGGAAAACGCACGCGCGTGTGGCTTTCCTCGAAGCGCACCGGGCAGCCGAAGAACGCCTCGTAGGCGGCCAGCTCGCGCGGGTCGGACGGCGCGGCGTTGACGAAGGTGACCCGTGTCGGTGGCGGCGCCTGCTCGACCTGCCGGCGCAGGAAAGTGACCAGCGCGGCAATCGCCACCGAATCGTGCAGATGGCCGAAGTGCTCGCTGTCGGTCTGCCAGCGGATTTCGGCCTGGTCGCCCTCGATCGCCACCTCCGCGAGGTCGGCGCCGTAGAACAGTTTTTCGTAGCGTTGGTAGGTCTGCATCGCCGCGCCGAGCGTGTCGCTGGCGAGCACGAGGTAGCCGAGCACGCCGATGTGCCGCGGCTGCACCAGCGCGCCGATCGCCAGCGCGGTGCCGGCGCTGCCGGGGCGCAGGGCGACGGCGCGGGTGAGCGCGTCGCGCCAGACGGGCATGGGCACGATGTCCTCCGGTGCCCAGCGCGCGAGCGCGGCGCGCAGGTCCGGGGCCGGCAACTGCTCGTGGTCCAGCCAGTCGGTGAGCAGCGCGGTCCAGGCGCCGGTAACGCGGATGGGTGTGCTCATGCCGTTTTCCCTGCCGGGGCTTGCTGCCCGGGATCCTCAGGCCGTCGGTCGGCGTTGGCGCAAATAGTCAATGTGGTGGCGGGTATCGTCAAGCAGCAGGCGGGGGTACGGCCGTTCAATGCCCAGGCCAACTTCTGTTTCCGGAGACCCGGAGAGCGCCATGACCCTGACCGAGATGCTTGTCGACACCTGGAGGCAAAGCGGCCTTGCGGAACTCTGGACGCTGGTCGCCCCCTGGCTCGCGCTGGATGCGCGCCAGTTGATCTTCGTGATCGCCACGCCGGCGTTCATCGGCGTCGCGCTGTGGGAATACCTGCGCATCAAGGACGACCCGCGCTTGATGGACGCGCGCGAAGCGGTGCGCAACTTCATGCTCGGCGCCGGCTACCAGGTCACCGAGCTGCTGTTCGCCGGGATCATCGCCTTCCCGGTGTATGCCTTCGCCTTCCACCATCGCGTCGCCACCGTCGAGCTGACCTGGGCCACCGGCATCCTGCTGTTCGTGCTGGTTGACTTCGCTTTCTACTGGTTCCACCGCGCCTCGCACCGCGTGCGCTGGTTCTGGTGCGCGCACGTGACGCACCACTCCTCCGAGCGCATGAACTTCACGACGGCGATGCGCCAGAACGCGACCAACATCTTCAACGGCGGCTGGCTGTTCTACGTGCCGCTCGCGTTCATCGGCTTCAACCCGGTCTGGATCGGGATCTGCTTCGCGCTGTCGCTGGTCTACCAGTTCTTCATCCACACGACGCTGGTGACGAAGCTGCACCCGGCGATCGAGTTCCTGTTCAACACGCCGAACCACCACCGCGTGCACCACGCATCCAACGATGGCTACGTCGACACCAACTACGGCGGCGTGTTCATCGTCTGGGATCGGCTGTTCGGCACGTTCGCCGCCGAGCGCGCCGACACGCCGATCGGCTACGGCATCACCCGCCCGGTGCACAGCGACAGCCTGTGGGTGAACTGGACGCACGAGTACAGCGACCTGTTCCGCGACATGATGAAACCCGGTGTGTTCGGGAAACGCCTGAAACACCTGTGGATGCCGCCGGAGTGGACGCGCAATGCCAACGACCCACGGGGAGAGATCGACCATGTTGCCCGCTGATTTCCTGAAACTCGTCGCCGTGCTGGTGGCCGTATCCATCGGCACCGAGGCGACGTTGCTTGCCGGCATCTTCCACCTGGATACGGTGCCGTACCACCTCATGCATCTCGTCTGGATGGGTGTGCTGGTCTGCGGCCAGCTTGCCGTGTACCGGCATGCGCGTGCGCAGTCGCTACCCGGGGCCGGCGCAGCGCTCGCGCTGGGACTGGGCGCGCTGTCCACGGGGATCGGCGACTTCGTCAACGGCGCGGCCAGCAGCGTGGAGCCGGTTTCGCTGAAACTCACCTGGGCGCTGCTGCTGTTCGGCATCGGCTATGCACTTTATGCCGTGACGATATTCCGTCACGCGGAACCGGCACTGCGCGCGGCATCGCCGGCAGCGTACCGCTGGCGCTACCTGGTGGCATTGGCGTTCCTGGTCCTGAACGTGGTTGCCTGGCTGCAGCATGTCGAGGCGAAGGTCGCCGGCCATGATGTGTTGTATTACGGCTCGTTCATTTTCAACGCGACGATCTACGTGATGCTGCCGGCCTGCGCGGTATGGCTGGCGATGGCCACCCGCTGGAGCCTGGGCAGCATCGTCGTGCTGATCGGTGCGATCCTGATCCCCTATTCGGACCTCGTGCTGTTCGGTTCCTGGCTGCGCGGGGGCGATCCGGCCGTGCCGTCGTTCGAACTCTATGCGTACAACTGGATCCTGTATTTCAGCGGACAGGCGCTGTTCGCCATCCTTCCGTCATTGCAGATGAGCGGGCACCTGTCCGCCGACAAGAGGTGAGCCATGACTGCCGCCGTTGAAATCGTTTCGCCCTGGGCCCGCATCGACCGCATCCGCGACGCGGTGCATGCGGCCGGGTATTCACTGTGCCTGGAACGACCGGAGCTGATGCGCGCCTGGCAGCGCACGCCGGAAGGCCGTCGCCTGCGCAAGGCGCACGTCTGCGAGCGCCGGGCCGGGATGCTGGCGTACCTGATGGCCAACCGCGTGCCGCGCATCCACGATGACGAACTGGTCATCGGCAACATGACCTCGAAGCGGGTGGCCTCGCATTTCTACCCGGAAGGCACGTCGCTGAACATCGTCGAGGACATTTTCCGGTTGGACGACCGCGTGGTGCCGCTGAAACTCACGGCGCGCGAGAAGGCGAAACTGGTCTGGCTGGCCGCGGCTACCGTGCGCGAAAGCGTGGTCGGCCATGCGCTGCTGCGCCCCTCGCGCATCCACCGCATCCGGGAGATGACCAACGCCGACCGCTACATCGTTACCGAGCAGGCGGGCGTCGCCCACCAGCTCTGCAACCACGGCAAGATCATCCGCGAAGGGCTGGTCGCATCGGACCGGCTCGCGGCCGACTGCCTGGCCAGCGACCGTACGCCCGATGGCCGACCGCTCGATGACGACCAGCGCGCGTTCTACCGCTCGATCCGCACCATCGCCGCCGGCATCCGCGCCTTGGCGGAGAACCTCGCTGCCGAAGCCGTGCGCACGGCTGATCAACCGGGTGTTTCCGCTCAGCGCCGCGGGGAACTGCTCGCCTCCGCCGCGCGCCTGCGCCACGCGCCCTGGCAGCCGGCACGCGACTACCGCGAGGCCTTGCAGGCGGTGTGGATCATCCACCTCGCGATTTGCCTGGAGGATTTCGAGCAGGGCATGTCCTTCGGCCGGCTCGACCAGGTGCTGCAGGCGCTGTATGCCCGCGATCTCGAACGCGGTGTGCTGACCCGCGACGAGGCCGTGGAGTTCACCGCCAGTTTCCAGCTCAAGTGCTGCGAAACGCAGCCGGTGTATTCCGCGCGCATGGACCACTATTTCAGCGGCCATGACGTGGCGCAGGGCATCACGCTCGGCGGCGTGGACCAGGACGGAAACGATGCGACCAACGACGTCTCCGGCCTGATGCTGGATGCCTATGCGCTGATCGGCACCCGTGAGCCGGCGCTGCACGTGCGCATCCACGAGGGCACGCCGGCCTGGTTCATGGACCGGTGCATCCGGACGCTGCAGAAGACCGGCGCGCGCCCGGCGTTCTTCGGCGACAAGGCGATCATCCGCGCCATGCTGAATGCGGGCTACAGCGAGGCGCACGCGCGTGATTACGGCGTGATCGGCTGCACCGAACTGGCCAGCCAGGGCCGCACCTACAATTCCGCCGACGCGGCGCTGTTCAACCTGCCGCTGTGCCTGGAACTGGCGCTGAATGAGGGCGCCACCTTCGCCGGCAAGCGTTATGGCGTGCGCACGGCTGCTCCTTCGGCAATGGCGAGCATGGACGATCTCGTCGCCGCCTTCCGCGCGCAGGTCGACGACAGCGTGCGCGACATGGCACAGGTGATGGGCTGGCTGGAAGAATCGATCCGCGCGCACCGCACGACGCCGGTCAATTCCCTGCTCACCGACGGCTGCCTCGCGCACGGCCGCGACGTCACCTGGGGCGGCGCCCAGTACAACTTTTCCGGCGTGCAGGCTGTCGGGCTGGCCGACGCCGGCGATGCGCTCGCCGCGATCAACCGGCTGGTGTTCGAGGAACAGCGGCTGTCGTTGCCCGGGCTGGTCGACATCCTGAAGGCCGATTTCGCCGGCCACGAAACGCTCGCCGTGGAACTGCAGAAAAAGTTTCCGCGCTACGGCAACGGCGATGCCCAGGTCGACCACTGGACACAGGTCGCGGCGGATGCCTGGGTGGATGCGGTGTCGAAGCAGCGCAACACGCGCGGCGGAAAGTGGATCGCGGGTTTCTATTCGATGACCTGCGGTCACGCCTTCGGCCGCTACACCGGCGCACTGGCGAACGGGCGGCGTGCGGGTGCGCGGCTGTCCAACGGCTGTTCGCCGGCCGACGGCGCCGACCGCAACGGGCCGAGCGCGCTGCTGCGTTCGGTGGCGGGGCTGGACAAGTCCCGCTGGTCGAACAGCCAGGTTCTCAACGCCACCTTCGATCGCAAGACGATCGGCGGCAAGGCCGGCGCGGCGAAACTGGCGAGCCTGCTGCGTACCTATTTCATCGACCAGGACGGCATGCAGGTGCAGGTTGCGGTGCTCAGTGCCGACGACCTGCGCAAGGCGCGCGAAAACCCCTCGGCGTATCCGAACCTGCTGGTCAGGGTGTCCGGCTACTGTGCGTATTTCGCCGACCTGCAGCCGGACGTGCAGGACGAAATCATCGCCCGCACGATGCACGGGTGAGGCAGGACATGGCCCTCACCCCCGGCCCCTCTCCCGCCAGCGGGAGAGGGGAGAAGCACGCAGCCGCTGTACCCCTCGCCGCTCCGGGGAGAGGGGAGAAGCACGCAACCGCTGTATCCCACTCCCCACCGGGGAGAGGGTGGCGCGCAGCGCCGGGTGAGGGGCCATCCTCCCCCGATCCCCTGGTCTTCAGCATCCAGCACTTCTGCGTCCACGACGGCCCGGGCATCCGCAGCGTCGTGTTCGTGAAAGGTTGCCCGTTGCGTTGTGTCTGGTGCCAGAACCCCGAATCCTGGTTGCCCGGCGCCGAACTCGGCCACAAGGCGCGACACTGCATCGGCTGCAACACCTGCGTGCAAACCTGCTCGACCCGTTCGACCGGCGCCATGCAGAGCCCCGGCGAATGGGTCGATGCCGATTGCACCCGCTGTTTCCGCTGCGTCGATACCTGCCCCTCCGGCGCGCTCACCCGCTTCGGCGAGCCGCGCACGCGCGCCGATGTCATGGCGGAATTGGCGAAAGAGTTCGCGTTGTTCCGCCAGTCCGGCGGCGGCGTGACCTTCTCCGGTGGCGAGGCGATGCTGTTCCCGGAATTCGTCGCCGCGCTGGGCGGCGAACTGCGAACGGCGGGCATTCACGCGGCGGTCGAAACCTGCGGCCTGTTCCGCCTGGGCAGCGAAGCGCATGCCACCGAAGCCCTGCTCGCGGACGAAAACGCCTGGCAATCGTTTGCCGCGCATCCGTCCTGGCAAGCACTGTCGGCGCTCGACCTGGTCCTCTACGACCTGAAGATCGTCGACCGGGCCCGCCATCGCGAGCACTGCGGCGCGGACAACGCGCACATCCTCGCCAATTTCCGCCGGCTCGCGGAACTGGTGCGCGCCGGTCGCGGCCCGGCCCTCTGGCCACGCCTGCCGCTCGTGCCGGGCATCACCGACGACGAGGACAACGTGCGCGCCATTGCCCGCTTCGTGCGCGATTGCGGGCTGCGCGGGATCACGTTGCTGCCCTACCACAACCTCGGCGCGGAAAAGTTCGACTGGCTGCGCAAGGCCACGCCCTACCGCGAGGCACTGCTGCCGGAAGAGCGTCTGGCGCGGGCGCGCCGGATCGTGGAGGAAGAGGGTTTGCGCTGGTTCGAATCGGGTGAAGAGGACTACGCGCTCGCGTGAAGAGTGACTGCCCTCAGTGCAGTCACTTTTTCTTCAGTGCCGGGTTCGCGAGCGCTGCCCGGTCCCGCGCGCCGCCCTCGGGGTCGATGCAGAAGAAGGCGCCGCGCTGGTCCTCAATGCCCCAGGCTGGCAGGTTCGACGAACTCGAACAGACCTGGCCGTCCTCCGTGAACACCATGTCGCGCAGCCAGGTGACGCGCGTCGGGCTCGGGTAGGCGATGAAGGTCTTCGTCTTCGGGTTGAAGCGCAGCACACGATCCGACATGTTCGAGGTGATCCACACCTCGCCGGTGGCCGGGTGCACGTTCAGCGCGTAGGGCGTTTCGTACTCGCCGGGCGCCAGTACCGGCAACTTGTAGTTCTCGAACGTCAGCGTGGCCGGGTCGAAGCGCATCAGCGCGCTGTCGTCGAAGGCCGGTATCCACAGGATGCCGTCGCGGTCGAAGCGCGGCCGGCGCGGGCCGCCGAGCGGCGTGTCGTACTCGACGATGGCCAGCGTCTTCGGGTCGATGCGGCCGATCTTGTTGGCGAACAGCTTCGAGTACCAGACCGAGCCGTCCTTCGGGTTGATGTCGATGCCGTAGGGCAGGTTGACGAAGCCGCGCCCGGCCGACCAGCGGTGCGGCGACAGCTTCACCGGCAGGTTTTCCTTCGGCCAGTACTTGCCGAAGAATTCGAGGGCGACCGGCGTGATCGTGTCGCCCAGCCAGCGCGTGAAACCGTTGTGCGGCAACTGCAGGACGGTGACCTTCTCTGTCTTCGGATCGAAGCGCACGACCTTGTTCGACACCGCGGCGGTAAACCAGACGATGCCTTCGCCGTCGATGCGCACGGTGTGCGGATAGAGCACCGGTTCGTCGAAACCGTAGGTTTTGAAGGTGCGGGTTTTCGGATCGAACGACATCAGCGTCGAGGACAGCGCGTTGGTGATCCAGAAGCGCCCGTCCTTGCCTTGCGCCAGCGAATGCGGTCCGTGCTTGCCGGTGAAAACGCCCAGCGGCAACTGCATGGCGGCGAACTTGCCGCCCTGCGGCAGGTCGATGTCCGGTTGCGGGATCTGCTCGATCTTCCCGGTCTGGCGGTCGAGGATCCAGATGATGTCGTGGCCTTCGTCGGTGCCGTAGAGCAGGCCGTCATGACCGACGTCCGCATCGTGCACGAAACTCATCGCGTCGCCGACATGCCATTCGAGGATCTTGGCGTCGGCCAGCGCGTCGGACGATTCGTACTTCTGCATCGCCTGCACCGGCGTTCCGTCAAAGGCACGGTGCAGGCCGCCGGCGATCGCATCGGCGTCACGGAAGGTGAGTACCGCGCCATAGCCTTCCATGCGTTCGACGGTTTTCTCCCACAACGACTTCTCGCGCGGCACGCGGGTCAGGGCATTGCCCATCTGGTGACAGTAGTTGCACTGGCTGATGAACGTGGTGCGGGTCGCCTCGTCCGGCCATTGCACCTTCGTCAGGTGCGCCGAAGCCGTGAGGCTGTCGGAGAGGGCCTGGGCGTTGGCGAAAGGCGCCAGCCGAAAGTCGACCGGCGGGATCCTGTTCGCCACAACGTCCAGTTGCCGGTTTGCGTCCTCGAAGCGATGGGCGCGTGCGCGGACCCTGAGCGTGCCGGTGAACGGCGCGCGGATGGCATACCGGCCCTGCGCATCTGTGTAGACCGTTTCCTTGCGGTCGCCGGCGGCATTGAACACGGTGACCAGCGCGCCGGCCAGCGGCCGGCCGGCATCGTCCTGCACGGTGCCGGTAAAATCGGCGGCGATGCCGGCCGTGGCGAGCAGGCTGCAGGCCACGGCGAGAAACAGGCGACGCATCAGAAGCGCCGCGGTTCGGACGGCTCGCCGCGCCCGACGAACTTGTATAGCCCGTCGTACTCCAGGAATTTCACCAGCTTGATCGCTCCCGGATGGCAGACCGGCACGCAGTCGCCGCAGGCGATGCACAGCGCGGAATCGCCGATCATGCCCACGCTTTTCTTGCCGGTCATTTCCAGGGATTTCACCAGGCAGACCATCACGCAGAGCTTGCAGCCGTTGCAGAGGTCGTTGTCGATCTCGACGCGACCCATACGCACCGGATCGTCCGGCGACGGGGGCTGCTTCGTGTCCTTGATGATGACTGCCGGCAATACCGACTTTTCACCCGGCTTGAAGTAATCGCTCATCGGTGCACCTCGAAGTCAGTAATCCGGGGTCAATAGAACGTGTCGCGCGTGCCGTCCGCCTTGTACCAGACCGTCTCGTGCGTCTCCCGTGGCACTTCGCCGTCGGGAATGCCGCGCGGATAGCCGACGGCAATGCTGGTCGCCAGGCGGAACGGGTAGGAGATGCCCAGCAGCTTGCGGAAGCGTGGATGGATCGAGAGCAGGGTGGAAAAACTTACCCAGCAGGTGCCGAGGCCGAAACTGTGCGCGGTCAACACCATGTTGGTGCCGCAGATGCCGACGTCCAGGTGCGGGTCACTGGTGCCGCGTTCATCGACCAGCAGGAAGATCACCGTCGACGCGCCGTGCCAGACATCCAGCGTGCCGTCAGCGACCTTGCTCAGGCCGGTGCGCCCGGTCGGATGGTAGAGGCTGGTGAACGTGCGGCTCATCACCCGCACCATCCACTCCGGTACCCGCGAGCCGGGCGCGCCCGGGTTGAACATGTAGCGCGCGACGTAGACGGCCATCTTTTTCACATGCTCGGCCATCTCCGCGATCAGTTGCGGATCCTGCACGACCACGAATTTCCACGACTGGCAGTTGCCGGCGGTGGGCGCATAGCGGCCCGCTTCCAGGATGCGCTTGACGAGGTATTCCGGCACCGGCTTGTCACGGTACACGCGCACGCTGCGCCGTTCGATGATGACGCTCTCGACCTCGTTGAACGGATCGCCGGGATTGGGCGCGACACGCCGGGCGCGCTGCGGGCGGCTGGCGTCGTCGCAGCTTCCCGTCGGTGTAACGTCGTTGGTGACGGCGTCCATGACCGCGTCAATGACCGCCGTATCGCCATCGTTCCTCGCCTTTCTCTGCTTTGCCATGTTGCGCTCCTGGCTGTTCAGCCACGCTGGCCCTTGCCGGCCATTTTTGCCGAAGGGGCTTCAAGGATATGGACGCACATCGCCGCTTCCTCGACGCCGACCGCGCCGCCGCCGTTCTCGGCCAGGCCGAGTTTCGCATTGGCGACCTGGCGCTTGCCGGCTTCGCCGCGCAACTGCACGACCAGTTCGTGGATCTGCGCGAGTCCGGAGGCACCGATCGGGTGGCCGCGCGAAAGCAGGCCGCCGGAGGTATTGACCGGCAACTTGCCACCGATTCGGGTGACGCCGCGTTCGGCGTTGATGCCGCCTTCGCCTTTCGGGAAGAAGCCGAGCGCCTCGGTCTGGTGCATTTCACCGAACGCGGTGGCGTCGTGCAGTTCGACCAGGCTGATGTCCTTGGGGCCGACGCCGGCCGCCGCGTAGGCGATGGCGCTGACGCGCTGGCCGATGTCCGCATCGTCCGGGCCCCGTGCCTGGCCGGAGCCGAGTATGGATGCGCGGATTTTTACGGCACGCTTCTGCAGGCCGAGCCGGCGCACGACATCCTCGCTCACCACGATCGCGGCGGCGGCGCCATCGCCGATCGGTGCGCACATGGAGCGGGTCAGTGGCGGCGCGACGATGCGGTCGGCCAGCACTTCTTCCGGGGACACCTCGAAGGTGTACTGGGCATTCGGGTTCATCGAGGAATGCCAGTGGTTCTTCGAGGCGATGATCGCCAGCTGGCGCGGCGTGCTGCCGTACTTGCGCATGTGTTCGCGCGCGGCGTAGGCATAGATATCCATGAACGGCGACCGGTCGCCGCCGCCGAACTTCACCAGCTGGCGCAGCGTGTCGTAGCCGATGGCTTCGCCGAGCTGCACGCCGACCACCGCCTGGTCACGCAGGTCGCGCGCCCGTCCGCGCACACGGTCGGTGAGCGAGGTGGTCTTCTTCGGCTTCGACTCGCCGCCGGAAGCCGCGCCCTCCGCCGGCACCAGGTTGGATTGCAGGCGCTTCGCTTCGTTCAGGATCTCGGATACATCGGTCGCCGCCAGGAAGCCGGCGAACACCGCAAACCGGTTCGGCTGCACCAGCTTCTCGACGCCGACTGCCAGCGAGATGTCGCAGAAGCCGCCGGCTACATCCTTGAAGGCACCGTGCAGGGCCGTCGATGCGCTCGCACAGGCATTCTCGACGTTGGTGATCGGGATGGTGTCGATGCCCAGCGGACGCAGCGCGACCTGGCCACGGATGCAGTGCTGGTAGTTCTGCATGCCCCAGGCGGCGTTGGAGAAGAAGACCGACTGCAGGTCATGCTTGCCGATGCCGGCATCGGCAAGGACGCCCTGCACGACCTCGGCGGTCAGGTTCTTGATGGTCAGGTCCGGGTACTTGCCGAACTTCAGGGTGTGGGCACCGATGATGTAGACGTCACGCATTGCGCTTCTCCTTCATGGATTTGGTGGTTGCGCCGCCGGGCAGCGCGTCGTCGAGCTTGATCGCGGCATCGGTGACGCCGCGTTTCTTGAGGTCGGCCTTGATCACGCGGTGGGTGCCGGTCTTGGGTAGTTCGCTGACGATTTCCAGCCACGCCGGCACCGCATATTTCGGCAGTCGCTCGCGCAGGTAGCGCAGCAGGTCCGCCGGGTCGACCTTGTGGCCTTCGACCGGGATCACGGCGACCATCGCGTCCTGTTCGCCGAGCGGCGAGGGCACGCCGAAGGCGGCCGATTCGAGGACGTCGGGATGGCCGTCGACCACCTTCTCGATTTCGTATGCCGACACGTTCTCGCCGCGCACGCGCATCGAGTCGGTGGCGCGGCCGACGAAGTAGAGGTAGCCGTTCTCGTCCTTCTGCAACAGGTCGCCGGTGTGCAGCCAGCCGTCGGTGACTTTCTCGCCGGTGGCCTTCTCGTTCTTCCAGTAGTTGACGCGCGATTCGCTGCGTTCCTTGACGTAGACCTGCAGTTCACCCGGCTCGCCCGGACCGGCCTCGCGGCCTTCCTCGGTCATCAGCCGCCACTTCAGTGAGCGCGCCGGCTTGCCGATGGAACCGACGGGGGCGTTGCCGGTATTGAAGATGGTCAGGCCGGCGCCGTCGACGGCGCCGTAGAACTCCCAGATGGTGACGCCGAAGCGTTCCTCGAACGGTCGCCAGGCTTCCTTCGGGCAGGCGGCGCTCATGATGCGCCGCACGCGGTGTGCGCGGTCGTAGGGGCCGGGCGCGGTCTTGAGCAGCACCGGGATCATGCTGCCGACGGTGTTGAACTGGGTCGCCCCGCACTCGGCGAGCTCGCGCCAGAAGCGGGAGGCGCTGAAACGCTTCGACAGGCGCAGCGGCAGGCCCATCCACAGCGCCTGCATCACGGTCAGCATGAGTGCGTTCGCATGGAACAGCGGCAGGCAGGTGTAGAGCTTGTCGTCGAAGTCGTAGAGCAGGTGCGATGCCATGCCGATCTGGCGGGTGCGCAACTGGCCATAGGCGCTGACCACGGCCTTGGGCAGGCCGGTGGTGCCGGAGGTGTACATCAGGATGGCCGGCGAGTTCTGGTCGAACCGCATGCCGAGGTTGTCGCCGTCTGCCGCCGAACCGTGTTCGAGTGCGGCGAAATCCTGGGTGCCCGGTGGCAGTACGAAGTCGGCCGGCGCTTCGGCGGTGTTGACCCAGATGTTGGACAGGCGTGGCAGACGGTCGCGTACGGCGAGAATTTTCGGCAGCGCCTCGTGGTCGCAAACCACGGCAGAGACTTCCGAGTGTTCGAGGATGTAGGTCAGTCCGTCGCCGACCAGCGCGATGTTCACCGGCACCGACCAGGCGCCGACCTTCTGCGTGGCGAAGATCGCATCCAGGAAGCGCGGGTGGTTGCTCATCATGATCGCAAGACCGGTGCCGACACCGATGCCGGCATCCTGCAGTCGGCGGGCAACCCGGTTTGCGCGCCGGTTCATGTCGTTGAACGAAAAGACGTCATTGCCGTATTCGAGGAACGGCTTGTAGCGGTTGTGTTCTGCTGACCACTCCAGCAGTTCGCTGTACGACCAGTCCCGTGCGAAGGCCATCCCGCTCTTCTGGCGCATGAGGCCCAGGGTGTCCAGCAGGGTGCCTTGCTCGCGCTCGACGCTGACAAAGTGGCGGGCGACACGCATGCCACCTTTCAGCAACTGCACTCGGTAGTCGGCGGATACGCGATCCAGCGCGGCGGACAAGGGGTTCTGTTTCATGGGTTGCATCGCTCCTTCTGTCAAATCCTGTGGCGCTCAGGCGAGCAGGCCGCGGTTGGTATGTAGTCTGCAGATCTGGTTGGTACCTTCGAAGATCTGGCCGAGCTTGGCGTCGCGCAGGCATTTTTCGACGCCCCAGCGCGGGTCGTTGGCGTCCTCGCCGAGGATTTCCATCGCTTTCATGCAGGCGTTCACCGCGAGGTCCGTGCCGCCGAACTTGGCGAGCGAGGCATTGGCGGTGATGCGCTGCACCTGTGAATCGCTGACTTTCCGCTCGTACTGCTTCTGCATCAGGCCGCCCAGGAATTTCGCCTCGGTGACCCGGCGTACCGCTTCACTGCGGCCGATGACATCCGGCACCTGGGCCGGCATCTGCCGCATGAACTGGGCAAACCCGTATTCCTCCGACAGCAGCGAGGCATCGATGTAAAGACCGCGCGCAGCCTGCAGTGCAAAGATCATGTCGGCCAGCGCCATCTGCACCCACTGCTCGTCGAACAGCCAGCCATTCGTGGTGCGTTTCTGTGCCAGGTATTCCAGCGTGCGCTCAAGGGCCCCACGGGTAATGCCGGCCGCCATGGCACCCACCGGCGCGCGCGTAAGCGTCAGCGTGCTGTCGAGCATGCGGCCCGGGTTGCCGGATTCGATCGTGTCCTCGTCCGGCACGAACACGTCCTGGCAGGTGATCTCGTTGGCGATGCACATCCTTTGCCCGAGCTTTCGCTCTGGTCGTCCGATCACCATGCCAGCCGTGCCGGGACGGATGACGAACGAGCGCATGGTGTTCATCGGGTCGGCGTAGTCGCCGTAGGCGGTCAGCACGATGTAGTCGGCGATGCCGCCGTTGGAGCTGAACACCTTGTGGGCGCGGACGCGGTAGCCGCCCGGCACTTTTTCCCAGCGCGAGGTGAGCCTGGCCTTGCGGATGTCATCGACGTCCTCGACGTCGCTGCCACCGGTAACCTCGGTGTGCGCCAGCGCGAGGATCACTGGCTTGCCGTTTTTCTCGCCGTCGGAAATCTCCCGGCCGAGACGCTGCAGCATGCGCAGGTCCATCGAGGTGACGATGAGCATCCAGGCCAGTGCATGCGCGCCGTAGACCACCATCAGTCCGGCATCGGCAGCGGCGATTTCCTCGCAGGCGACGGCGACCGATACCGGGCTCATGTTGCGGCCGCCGAACAGTGCCGGAATGCCCATGGAGAAAAGCCGAACGTCGAGCCCGGCCTCGATGGCCGGCCAGGGCACGAAGTCGTGGTCGCGTTTGGACTGCATGTCCCACGCCGCGAGGTGCGGACGGACGTGGCGGTCGGCGAAGGCGCGGATCTCGGCCTGGACATCCACGCACTGCCGGTACAACGCCGGCGAGTCGCGTTCGATCAACGGTGCGACGCCGAAATGGCGGAAGTCGCGCAGGTGATCGATGGTCGTCTGCGGCGGCTGGTAAGGGGTGTCCTGGTTGCGGGCCAGTTTGTCGACGGCGTTGACGCGGGCGTTCATGCGGCCTCCCCGCGCGAGAGCGCGTTGCTGCGACGGCTGGCCGCGTCGCGTTCGCGAGCGGCCGCGTGTATCCAGAAGGTTTCGAGCGTGTTGGCATCGCGCAGGTAGCGCTCCACGCGATAGTCCTGCATGTAGCCGTAGCCGCCGAAGGTCTGTATCGC
>JBKHWN010000099.1:0-15200 GCA_046566505.1 Gammaproteobacteria bacterium | reverse complement strand
ACATCGGTGAGGATCGCATCCGGCGACAGCACGTCGCGGACCGCTGCCAGCACCGGCTCCGTGGCGCCGACCGGCATGGCCAGCACCACCAGGTCCGCACCGCGCACCGCATCGCGCGGATCGGCGTGCGCCTCGTCGACCAGCCCCATCTCCAGCGCCTGCTCCAGCGTGCGCGTCGAGCGGGCACTGGCGGCGACGACATCCACCAGCTCGCGCCGCTTCATCGCCGCCGCGAGCGAACCGCCGATCAGGCCAAAACCGACAAAGGCGACGCGCCGGAACCGGGGCAGGTTCATGCCAGCACCTTGTGCAGGGCGGCGAGGAAACGCGCGTTCTCTTCCGCCGTGCCGATGCTGACCCGCAAGTGCGCCGGCAAGCCGTAACCGGCCAGCGGGCGCACGATGACGCCTTCACGCAGCAGCGCCTCGAACACCGGCGCCGCCGGACGCGCGCAATCCAGGGTGATGAAGTTGCCTATGGACGGAATGAACGACAGGCCCAGCCCGCGCAATCCGTTGGCGACCTGCACGAGGCCGGCACCATTGGTGGCCACCGAGCGCGCGAGGTAATCCTCATCGCCCAGCACCGCGACCGCCGCCGCCAGCGCCGGCGTCGACACGTTGAACGGCTGGCGCACGCGGTTGAGCAGGTCCGCGATCGCCGGCGAGGAGACCGCATAGCCCACGCGCAACGCGGCCAGCCCGTACGCTTTCGAGAAGGTGCGGGTGACCACCAGGTTCGGGAAGCGGGCGACGTAGTCCAGCCCGTTCGGGTAGGCCGGATCGTCGGCGTATTCGCTGTAGGCCTCGTCGAGCACGACGATGACATGGCCCGGCAGCCGCGCCATGAAGCGCTCGAAGGCCTCCCGGTCGAACCAGGTGCCGGTGGGATTGTTCGGGTTGGCGAGCCAGACCACAGCTGCGTCCTGGGCAGCCTGCGCCATCGCCTCCAGGTCATGGCCGAAATCGATGGCCGGAACGGCCACCGCGTCGGCGCCGACAGCCTGGGTCGCTATCGGGTACACCGCGAAGGCGTACTGCGCGAAGACCGAGCGCCGGCCGGGGCCAAGGAAAGCGCGCGCGACCATGTCGAGCAGGTCGTTGGAGCCGTTGCCGAGCGTGAGATTGGCCATCGGCACTGAAAACCGCGCCGCCAGTGCCGACTTCAGCGCATAACCGCTGCCGTCCGGGTAGAGCGTCATTTCCGCCAGCGCGTCACGCGCCGCCACCAGCGCCCGTGGCGAGGGGCCGAGCGGGTTCTCGTTGCTGGCGAGCTTGACGATATCGCTGATGCCGAGCTCACGTTCGAGTTCGGCAATCGGCTTGCCGGGAACATAGGGCGCGAGCTGCTGCACGCCCGGCACGGCAAGCGCATGGAAATCGACAGTCATGACTCAGATCACCGCGCGGGGATAGGAACCGAGGATGCGCAATTCCTGCGCTTCCGCTTCGACCGCAGAGAGAGCCTGCTGCACGGCCGGGTCGTCACGATGGCCGACAAAATCGATGAAGAAAACATAACTCCATTTCGACGTCTTTGACGGCCTGGTCTCCAGCCGCGTCATCGAGATCCCGGCGTTGTGCAGCGGCGAAAGCAGGTTCATCAGCGCGCCCGGGCGGTCGCGCGTGGACACCAGGATGGAGGTCTTGTCATCCCCGGACGGGCCCGGCTTCTCGCGGCCGATGATGATGAAGCGCGTGGTGTTGTCCGGGTTGTCCTCGATGTTCTCCACTGCACGGACCAGGTCGTAAAGCTCCGCCGCCGTCGTGCCAGCAATCGCTGCCGCATGCCACTCGCCGCGGATACGGCGCGCCGCCTCGGCGTTGGAGGACACGGCAACGCGCTCGACATTCGGCAGGTGCGTATCCAGCCACTGGCGGCACTGCGCCAGAGACTGCTGGTGGGAGTAAACGCGGCTGATGTTCTCGCGCTTGTTGTTTTCGCTGAGCAGCAGGTGGTGGTGGATCCGCAGCTCGACCTCACCGCAGATGCGCAACCCGGAGCGCATGAAGCTGTCCAGCGTGTGCGTGATCATCCCCTCGGTGGAGTTCTCCACCGGGACGACGCCATAGTTGACGGCGCCCGCTTCGACTTCACGGAACACGTCGTCGATGGAAGTCATCGGCATGGCCAGCGCGCCATGGCCGAAATGCTTGATCGCCGCCTGTTGCGTGAAGGTGCCTTCCGGCCCGAGGTAGGCGACGCGCAGCGGCTGCTCGAGCGCCAGGCAGGCACTCATGATCTCGCGGAACACCTGCGCCACGGCCTCGCCGGACAACGGCGCGTTGTCAGCATCACGCATGCGGCGCAACACCTGCGCCTCGCGCTCCGGGCGATAGAAAACCGTCGTCTCGCCATCGGCGGCACGCTTGACCTCGGCCACGCGCTGCGCGCAACCGGCCCGCGCCAGGATCAACGACCGGATCCGGTCGTCGATGCCGTCGATCTGTTCACGCAGTTTCTTCAGTTCGTCTTCGGCGCTCATGGCGTCGGCATCCTGTCAGCCGTGGCGGTTGGCAAAGTCCTTCATGAAAGCAATCAGCGCATCCACCGCAGCTTCCGGCACCGCGTTGTAGAGGCTGGCGCGCATGCCGCCCACGGATCGGTGGCCTGCAAGATTCAACAACCCGGCCGCCTCGGCCTCCTTCAGGAAAGGCTTTTCGAGGGACACGTTCTCGACGGTGAACGGCACGTTCATCCAGGACCGGAATTTCGGGTCAACCGGATTCGCGTAGAACCCGCTGCCATCGATGTAGTGATACAGATGCGATGCCTTGCGCCGGTTGGTCTCGGCCATCGCCGCCAGCCCACCCTGCTTCTTCAGCCACTTGAAGACCAGCCCGGCGAGGTACCAGGCATAAGTTGGTGGCGTGTTGTACATGGAACCGTTGTCGGCATGGACCTTGTAGTCGAGCATCGTCGGCGTGCCCGGCAGCACCTGTCCAACCAGATCCTCGCGCACGATCACGACCGCGAGACCTGCCGGCCCGATGTTCTTCTGGGCACCGGCGTAGATCAGTCCGTATCTCGACACGTCAATCGGCCGCGACAGGATGGTCGAGGACAGGTCAGCCACGACAGGCATGCCGACATCCGGCACGAACTCGAACTCCACGCCGTGTATCGTTTCATTTGGCGTGATGTGCAGGTAAGCCGCGTCCGGAGACAGATTCCAGCTGCCGACATCCGGCACCGTGGTGAAGTTCACCTTCTCGGTTGTCGCGACGACGTTCACCGCACAATATTTTTTCGCCTCCTGTATCGCGCGGGACGACCACATACCCGTATTCAGGTAGTCGGCCGTCTTGCCGCCCCGCAACAGGTTCATCGGCACCATGGCGAACTGCGCATGCGCACCGCCCTGAAGGAACAGCACCTTGTAGTTGGCCGGCACGGCCAGCAGGTCGCGCAGATCCTGTTCGGCCTCGGCGGCAATCGACATGAAGTCGGCGCTGCGGTGGCTCATCTCCATCACCGAGAGCCCCTTGCCGCGCCAGTCGAGCATCTCGGCTTGCGCCTGTTCCAGCACTTCCTGAGGCAGCGCGGCTGGTCCCGCGCAGAAATTCCAGGCCCGGGACATCGTTACTCCGTTGCGCTGTTGTCTGATTCATTGCCCTCGACGGGCGAAGCGGATTCACCGGACTCATCGTCCTCGCCACTTTCGTCGTCACCCACGTCCTGCACACGCACGACACCGCTCAGGTGCTCGCCTTCATCGAGCTTGATCAGCGTGACGCCCTGCGCGTTGCGGCCGGTCTCGCGCACTTCGTCGACCCGGGTGCGCACCAGCGTGCCCTGGTCGGAGATCAGCATGAGATCGTCGCTGTCATGGACCTGTATCGCCGCCACCAGCGCACCGTTGCGCTCGCTGGCCTGGATGGCGATCACGCCCTGCCCGCCCCGGCCACGCCGCGGGAACTCGGCCAGCGCCGTGCGCTTGCCGTAACCGTTCTCCGAGGCCGTCAGGATCTGCATGCCTGCCTCGGGAATGATCATCGAGATGAGTTTCTGCCCGCCCGGCAAGCGCATGCCGCGCACGCCGCGCGCGGTGCGGCCCATCGTCCGCACATGCTTCTCCCGGAACCGGATGACCTTGCCGCCGTCGGAGAAGAGCATCACCTCACAGGCACCGTTGGTGACGGCAGCCGCAATGAGCGTGTCGCCATCGTCCAGGCGCAGCGCGATCAGGCCGTTGCTGCGCGGCCGGCTGAACTGCACCAGTGGCGTTTTCTTCACGATGCCGCCGGCGGTGGCCATGAAGATGAAGGAACCGGTCGGCTCGTCCTGCGCGTCGTCGTTGTCCTCGCTGTCGGCGAGGTCGGCGTCGTCGGCCTCGGGGGCGACGTCCACTACCGCCTCGTTCGCCACGGCCTCGTCCAGCTCGTCGTCCTCGCCCGTCGCCTGCGCTGCCAACCCGCGCAGATCGACCACCAGCAGGGCCGTGACCTTTTCGTTGTCGAGCAGCGCGAGATCGTTGACCAGCGGCTTGCCGCGGGAACCTCGGCCACCCTGCGGCAGTTCATACACCTTGATCCAGTGCACGCGACCGGCCGAGGTAAAGCAAAGCACCGTGTCGTGCATCTTCGCCACGAGCATGTGCTCGACGTAGTCCTCTTCCTTGACCGCCGTCGCGCTCTTGCCGCGGCCACCGCGACGCTGGGCACGGTAATCGGACAGCGGCTGCGTCTTCGCGTAGCCGGCATGGGAAATGGTCAGCACCACGGACTCGTTGGCAATCAGGTCCTCCGTGGTGAGGTCCTCGCGGCTGGAGAGGATTTCCGTACGCCGGGTATCACCGAACTGCTCGCGCACCGCGACCAGCTCGCTGCGGATCACCTGCATCAGGCGCTCGGGATTCGCCAGGATCAGCCCCAGCTCGCGGATCTTCTCCAGCAGGCCACCGTATTCCTCGATCAGCTTGTCCTGTTCCAGGCCGGTCAGTTTCTGCAGGCGCAGGTCGAGGATGGCCTGTGCCTGTTCCGGCGACAGCCAGTAACGGCCGTCGCGGAAACCGTACTGTGCCGGCAGGCCATCCGGGCGGCAGGCGGCGGTGTTGCCGGCACGCTCCAGCATGTCGTTGACCACGCCCGGCACCCAGCCCTGTGCAACCAGTGCCTCGCGCGCCTCGGCGCCGGTCGGCGAGGCCTTGATCAGCGCGATCACCGGGTCGATGTTCGCCAGCGCCACGGCCAGGCCTTCGAGGATATGCCCGCGCTCGCGGGCCTTGCGCAACTCGAACACGGTGCGCCGCGTCACCACTTCACGACGGTGGCGGACAAACGCCTCGATGATCTCGCGCAGGTTCAGCACGCGTGGCTGGCCGTCGACCAGCGCCACCATGTTGATGCCGAACACGCCCTGCAACTGCGTCTGTGCGTAAAGGTTGTTGAGCACCACCTCGGCGACAACGTCCTTCTTCAACTCG
This sequence comes from Gammaproteobacteria bacterium, assembly GCA_046566505.1. Lineage (GTDB taxonomy): Bacteria > Pseudomonadota > Gammaproteobacteria > Pseudomonadales > JADFDG01 > JADFDG01. Next base: position 9,775 of record JBKHWN010000099.1, on the reverse strand, counting down.
ATGACCACGCGCATGCCGTCCTTGTCGGACTCGTCGCGCAGTTCGGAAATGCCCTCGATGGCCTTTTCCTTGACCAGTTCGGCGATCTTCTCGATCAGCCGCGCCTTGTTCAGCTGGTAGGGCAGCTCGGTGATGATGATCGCTTCGCGGCCACCCTTCTCCATCGGCTCGATGCTGGCGCGGGCACGCACGTACACGCGGCCACGACCGGTGCGGTACGCCTCGACGATGCCGGCACGGCCGTTGATGATCGCCGCGGTCGGGAAGTCCGGTCCCTTGATGTGCTCCATCAGGCCATCGACGGTGATCGATTCGTCGTCGATGTAGGCCAGGCAACCGTTGATGACTTCGGTCAGGTTGTGCGGTGGGATGTTGGTCGCCATGCCGACGGCGATGCCCGCCGAACCGTTGACCAGCAGGTTGGGGATTTTCGTCGGCATGACGGCCGGGATCTGCTCGGAGCCGTCGTAGTTCGGCACCCAGTCGACCGTTTCCTTGTCGAGATCGGCCAGCAGTTCATGGGCGATCTTCGACATCCGTACTTCGGTGTAGCGCATGGCTGCAGCCGAATCGCCGTCGATCGAGCCGAAGTTGCCCTGGCCATCGACCAGCATGTAGCGCAGCGAGAACGGCTGCGCCATGCGCACGATGGTGTCGTACACCGCCGAGTCGCCATGCGGGTGGTATTTACCGATCACGTCACCGACCACGCGGGCCGACTTCTTGTACGGCTTGTTCCACTCGTTGCCGAGCTCGTGCATGGCGAACAGCACCCGCCGGTGCACCGGCTTGAGGCCGTCACGCACGTCCGGCAGCGCCCTGCCGACGATCACGCTCATCGCGTAGTCGAGGTAGGACTGCTTGAGTTCATCTTCGATGTTGACGGGGGTAATTTCGTGCGCGAGATCTGCCATGGTCCTGCTTCGATTCAGTCAACGTGGGCCGGGACGAAATCGTCCAGAGGCAGGGCGGCGCCCGGGGTTCCACCCCATGCGCCGAACCCTGCCGGAAAAGCCCGCGAGTCTAGCACAGGCACCCCCGCCGCTCACCGCGCCGGACGCCCCCGGTGCAACTGCCGGCGACGACCGGAATCCCTCGCCGCCACAAGCACTTGCCGTATACTGCGCGGCCTCCCGACGACCGCCGACCAGGCCTTGCCCGCATGAGTGCCAGCGACCATCCGACGCTGCTGATCACCCCGTCCCATGTCGTCACCGTCGACCGTGCCAACCGGGTGCTCGCCGACCATGCGGTGCTGGTGCGTGACGGGCGGATCAGCGCCATCCTGCCGACCGCCGAAGCCCTCGCCCGCTACCCGCGGGCAGCCCGGGTCGATCTCCCCGGGCAGGTGCTGATGCCGGGGCTGGTCAACGCCCACGCCCACCTGGCGATGAACCTGTTCCGCGGGCTGGCCGACGACCTGCCGCTGATGAGCTGGCTGAACGACCACATATGGCCGGCCGAGCGCCGCTGGGTAGCTGACGACTTCGTGCATGACGGCTCGCTGATCGCCATGGCCGAACTGCTGCGCGGCGGCGTCACCACCGTCGCCGACATGTACTTCTTCCCCAACGCCACCGCCCGTGCCGCGGCCCAGGCCGGCCTGCGCACCGTCCTGCACGCGCCGGTGCTGGAGTTCCCGACCGCCTGGGCCAAGGACGCCGGCGAATACATCCACAAGGCGCTGGCGCTGCACGACGACTACAAGAACCACCCGCGCATCACCATCGGCATCGGCCCACATGCACCCTACACCGTCGGTGACGACGCACTGCGCCACATCCTGATGCTGACCAATGAACTGTCGGTGCCCATGCCGATGCAGATGCACGTGCATGAAACAGCCGGCGAGGTGGAAGACGCCCTGCGCGACGGCGGCACGCGCCCGCTGGCACGCCTGAATGCCCTGGGCCTGACCGGCCCGTCGTTCCAGTGCGTGCACATGACGCAGATCGATGACGACGACATCGCCCTGCTGCAGGCAACCGGCAGCCACGTCATCCACTGCCCCGAGTCGAACCTCAAGCTGGCCAGCGGCTTCTGTCCGGTCGACCGGCTGGCCAGGGCCGGCATCAACGTCGCGCTCGGCACCGACGGCGGCGCCTCCAACAACGACCTCGACCTGTTCAGCGAGATGCGCACGGCCGCGCTGCTGGCGAAGGCCGTGGCCGGAGACGCGACCGCCTTCCCGGCCACCGAAGCCCTGCGTGCCGCCACCATCAACGGCGCGCGGGCGCTGGGCCTGGACGGCATCACGGGCAGCATCGAAACCGGCAAGCGGGCGGACCTGATAGCAGTCGACCTCTCCGCCCTGGAAACGCAGCCGCTGTACGACGTCACTTCGCAACTGGTCTATGCCACCGGGCGCCACCAGGTCACGCACGCCTGGGTCGATGGGGAGCCACTGCTCGCCGGCCGGCAACTCACCACTCTCAACCTGGAACACCTGCGCCGGCTGGCCGGCGAGTGGGCCACGAGGATCCAGCCATGAACGAGCAAACCACCAACCACGGCAATGTCGATCGCGCAGAGATTGCCAAGTTCGAGGCACTGGCCAGCCGCTGGTGGGACCCGAACAGCGAATTCCGCCCGCTGCACGACATCAACCCGCTGCGCCTGAACTGGATCGACGCGCGGGCGAAACTCAACGGCAAGCGCGTGATCGATGTCGGCTGCGGCGGCGGCATCCTCGCCGAAAGCATGGCACGGCGCGGCGCGACAGTGACCGGCATCGACATGGGCGAGGCACCGCTCGCCGTCGCGCGCTTGCATGCGCAGGAAAGCGGTGTCGAGGTCGAGTACCGGCACGGCACCGCCGAGCAGATGGCGGCGGAACGCGCCGGCCAGTACGACATCGTCACCTGCATGGAAATGCTGGAACACGTGCCGGATCCCGGTGCGGTGATTGCCGCCTGCGCGCAACTGGCCAAACCCGGTGGCCATGTCTTCTTCTCGACCATCAACCGCAACCCGAAATCCTGGCTGTTCGCCATCGTCGGCGCAGAGCACATCCTGCGCATCCTGCCGAAGGGCACGCACGAGTACGGCAAGTTCATCCGCCCCAGCGAACTGGCCGGCTGGTGCCGCGACACGGCGCTGGAGGTCCGCGAATCGACCGGCATGCACTATAACCCGTTGTCCGGGCGTTACTGGCTGGCACCCGACGTGTCGGTGAACTACCTGATGTACACGGTGAAACCGGCATGAGGTGGCAGGGCGTCCTGTTCGACCTCGACGGCACGCTGCTGGACACCGCGCCGGATTTCATCGTCGTGCTCAATGCCATGCTGACCGACCGCGGCAGGGCCGCACTGCCGCACACCGACATCCGCGCCGTGGTTTCCAACGGCTCGCGCGCCCTGGTCACCCTCGGTTTCGGCCTGCAGCCCGGCGATGACGGCTTCGACGAACTCAATGTCGAACTGCGCGAGCGCTATTCACGGCACCTGGCCGTCCACACGCGGTTGTTCCCCGGGCTGGACGACGTGCTGCGTGCCATGGAGTCGCGCCACGTGCCCTGGGGCATCGTTACCAACAAGCCCAGCCTGTACACACTGCCGCTGCTTGATGCGCTGCAACTGCGCACGCGCTGCGCCAGCGTGGTGTGCCCGGACCAGGTCACGCACACCAAGCCGCACCCGGAACCGATGTACAAGGCCTGCGCGGAAATGGGTGTTGATCCTGCGCGCTGCGTCTACGTCGGCGACCACGAACGCGACATTGCCGCCGGCCGCAACGCCGGCATGCAGACCATCGCCGCCGGCTGGGGCTATATCGGTGAAAACGAACATCCGTGCAACTGGCACCCCGACTTCATCGTCGACAGCGTAAGTGCGCTGGCCGAGGTACTGTTCGCCGCCGCGACCACTAACTGACGGAGCACTGCAGATGACCGACACCTTTCCCGCCGGCTGGCATGCCGCCGACGGCTGCCTCAAGGACAAGGTGATCCTGGTAACCGGTGCCGGCGACGGCATCGGCCGTGCCTGTGCACGCGAATACGCTCGTCTTGGCGCCACGGTGCTGCTGCTCGGCCGCACCCAGGAAAAACTCGAAGCGGTCTACGACGAGATCAAGGCGGCCGGCGGCCGGGAGCCCGGCATGATCCCGCTCAACCTCGCCATCGCCATGCCGAACGACTACGAACAACTGGCCGGCATGCTGGAAAAGGAATTCGGCCGCCTCGACGCACTCGTGCATTGCGCCGCGATCCTTGGCGACATCACGCCGCTGGAAATCTACTCGGCCGACACCTGGCAACAGGTGTTGCAGACCAACCTCACAGCACCGGCCTTCCTCACGCAGGCGATGATCCCGCTGCTGAAAGCGGCACCGTCCGCCTCGGTGGTATTCGTCAGCTCCAGCGTCGGCCGCAAGGGGCGCGCCTTCTGGGGCGCCTATGCCGTGAGCAAGGCCGGCATCGAATCGCTGACGCAGATCCTTGCCGACGAAATGGAAAACGTCGCACGTATTCGCTTCAATGCAGTGAACCCGGGCGCCACGCGCACCACCATGCGGGCCAGGGCCTACCCGGCAGAGAACCCGATGACGGTGAAAACGCCGGAAGCATTGATGCCACTGTTCATCTGGCTGGTGAGCAACGACAGCACCGGCATCAGCGGACGCAGTTTCGACGCCTGACTCTCTGGCAACCCGCCGCGCACTCAGCGCCGGCCGCGCAGATAGCCACCGCCCTTGCGTGGACGCTCGGCCGCGCGCTCCTGCCGTTCAGCCATGCGCCGCGAGCGTCCATAAAGTCCCGTGTGCTTTTTCGGCGGCAACCTGCACAGCTGCTCCAGCCGGACAATCTCGTCTTGGTCCAGTTCGAGCCACTGTCCCTGGCGAAGGGTCGATGGCATGGCGCAGGTACCGAAGCGGATGCGCATGAGGCGACTGACGGTGAGGCCTTGCGATTCCCACAGGCGACGCACTTCCTGGTACTTGCCACCGACCAGGCTGCACCGGTACCAGTGGAAGTTGCCCTGCGCGCCCGCATCGGTGATCGCCAGAAAACGGGACAAGCCGTCCTCCAGCATCACCCCCGTGAGCAGCAGGTCGCGTTGCGAAGGCGACAATTCACCAGGCACTCGGACGGCATACTCCCGTTCGACGTTGCTGGAGGGATGCATCAACCGGTTCGCCAGCTCACCGTCATTGGTCAGCAGCAAGAGCCCGGTGGTGCCGATATCAAGCCGGCCAACGCTGACCCAGCGCTGCCCTTCCAGGTCCGGCAGGCCATCAAAGACGCTCGGGCGTCCTTCCGGGTCGTTCCGCGAAACGACCTCGCCCTCCGCCTTGTGGTACGCAATCACCCGCCGTTCCATTTCTTCCTCTGCCAACACCTTCTGCAGTTTTTCACTCATCCGTTCCCGGTTGCCGGCGGTTCGCCGGGAACCGTATCGCCACCAGCGCCATCGACACCTTCGGCGTCCGCCTCCTTGCGCCGGAAACTTTCCTCGACACGCTTGAGCACTTCATCAACCTGCTGCATGTCGGCAGACAGGTCCAGGTCATCCCTCTCCGGTGCTGCATCGGAAAACTGCTGCCCGGTCGCCGCTTCGCCGGCACCCTCCACAGGGGCGCGCTCGGCTGCCAGGATGGCCTCTGCCGGCGCCATCTCCAGTTGCAGTTCCTCGTTCACCTTGTCGAGATCGCGGATTTCCGACAGCGTCGGCAATTCGTCCAGGCTCTTCAGGTCGAAGTAATCGAGAAAATCATGCGTCGTCGCGTAAAGTGCCGGCCGGCCGGGCACATCGCGGTGGCCCACAACGCGGATCCAGTCGCGCTCCAGCAAGGACTTGATCATGTCGGAACTGACGGTGACGCCGCGGACTTCCTCGATCTCCCCGCGGGTGATCGGCTGGCGATAGGCAATCAATGCCAGCGTCTCCATGAGCGCACGGGAATAACGGGGTGCCTTTTCGGTCCACAAACGGCTGACCCATGGACCCAGTTCCTTGCGGACCTGGAACCGGAATCCTGAGGCCACTTCCCGCAACTCGATGCCACGGCCTTCATAGTCGGCCGACAACTCCGCAAGAATGTCACGCAGGCTGCTTGCGTCCGGGCGCTCATGGTCTTCGAACAGCGTTCCCAGCCGGTCGACATTCAGCGTCTCGCCGGCGGCAAGCAACGCGCCCTCGAGTATCCGCTTGATCATCGCCCGGTCAGGGGCCGGCCGCGGCGTCTCTATCGAGACCGCCTGGCCCTCCCGTTCTTCAGCGATGGCGCCATGGGTTTCCACCGGCATCCCCTCACCGTCCTGCGCTTCATTCATCATCATTCTCCGACGGTGTCCGGCCTTCGTACTCATCGACCTCGATATCGGCATCAAGCGTCGCCACGCGGGCGCGCACATGTACCGGGCTGAAGACTTCGGTCTGTATCAGCTCTATCAACTGGTTCTTCGCAAGCTCAAGGATCGCGATGAAGGTCACCACCACGCCCAGCCGCCCTTCCTGCGCATCGAACAACGAGACGAACGGAACAAATTCACGCCCCTGGAGCAGCTCCAGCACCTTGGCCATCCGCTCCCGCGTGGAAAGCTTTTCACGGGAAATGTGGTGGTGCTCGAACATCTCTGCCCGCTGGAACACGTCCCGGATCGACAGCAGCAACTCGCGCAGATCGACATCCGGCAAGGGCTTCTCCCGAACGTAATCCGGGCGATAGACACGCGCAGGCCACGTATCGCGCTCCATTCGCGGCAGGGCCTCGAGGTCTTCGGCGGCCTTCTTGAAGCGTTCATATTCCTGCAGCCGGCGGACCAGTTCCGCGCGCGGGTCCACTTCCTCGCCCACTTCGGTTTTCGGGCGGGGCAACAGCATGCGCGACTTGATCTCGCCCAGCATGGCCGCCATGACGAGGTATTCCGCAGCGAGTTCGAAACGCACGGCCTTCATCAATTCGACGTATTCGATGTACTGCCGGGTGATCTCGGCCACCGGGATGTCAAGGATGTCGACGTTCTGCTTGCGGATCAGGTAAAGCAGCAGGTCAAGCGGCCCCTCGAACGCCTCCAGGAACACTTCCAGGGCATCGGGCGGGATGTACAGGTCATCCGGCAGCTTGGTGATCGCCAGGCCCTGCACCAGGGCGAAAGGCATCTCTTCCTGCTGTGGGGACTGCGCACGCATCTCGCGCAGCCCCAGGACCGCCGAAGACAGCGACGACGTTTTATCGACGGTGGCAGCGTCTGCCGCCGGTTCAGCGTGTTCCATGCCTTTTTGTCATCACGACAATCGTTGTGGGGATCCGGTTCGCAAGGATGGCTCAGCGGTAGGCCAGCCCCATTGCCTTGCGCACTTCCTCAAGGGTGTCGTGTGCAGCACGCCGGGCCTCTGCCGTCCCGTCCGCCAGAATCGAGCGAACCAGTTCGGGGCGGTCGATGAAGTGTTGCGCACGTTCCCGCATCGGCGCCAGTTCCGCGTTGATCGCACCGATAACCGGCTGCTTGCACTCCAGGCACCCGATACCGGCACTGACGCAGCCCTGCTGAACCCAGGACTTCACGTCCTCGTCGGAATAGACCTCGTGCAACTGCCACACCGGACAACGTGAGGGATCACCGGGATCGTTTCGACGCACACGGGCCGGATCGGTCGGCATCCGCCGGATCTTCTCCTCCACGGCGGCCGGCTCCTCACGCAGCGTGATGGCGTTGCCATAGGACTTCGACATCTTCTGCCCATCGAGGCCCGGCATGCGCGAAGCAGGCGTCAGCAACGCCTTCGGTTCCGGCAGGATCACCTTGCCACCGCCCTCCAGGTCGCCGAGCAGTCGCTCGCGGTCACCCAGCGTGATGTTGCCGTTGTCCTGCACCAGCGCCCTGGCGACGTCCCGCGCCTGCTCGTCTCCCCGCTCCTGCCATGCCCGCCGATTGTCGACGTAGACCCTGGCGGGCTTCTTTCCAAGTTTCTTGATGGCCGCCTCAACCATCTGCTCGAAGCCCACCTCGCGCCCATACATGTGGTTGAAGCGACGGGCGATCTCCCGGGTGATCTCGACGTGGGCGACCTGGTCGGCACCCACCGGTACCTGTCCCGCGCGATAGACCAGGATGTCCGCGCTCTGTAGCAGGGGGTAACCCAGGAATCCGTAGGTTGCCAGGTCCTTCTCCCGGAGCTTTTCCTGCTGGTCCTTGTAGGTCGGCACACGCTCCAGCCAGCCCAGCGGCGTGATCATCGACAGCAGCAGGTGCAGTTCCGCATGCTCCGGCACCTGGGACTGGATGAAGAGTTTTGCCGAAGACGGATTCACCCCGGCCGCGAGCCAGTCGACCACCATGTCGAAGACATGTGCCTCCAGCATCCCGGGATCTTCGTAATGCGTCGTCAGCGCATGCCAGTCCGCCACAAAAAAGAAGCAGTCAAACTTCTGCTGGAGTTCAACCCAGTTGCGCAGCACACCGTGATAGTGGCCAAGATGCAGGCGGCCCGTGGGGCGCATGCCTGAGAGGACGCGGTGCATGGGATTCACGGAACTCACGCAGAACTCCTTTGACTGTCAGGCGCAAACCCACGGCGGTCTGCCGCCGGAAGGGGCGCAAGTATAGCGGGACAGCGAGGGGATCTAATAAGACTGGAGCGGGAAACGAGACTCGAACTCGCGACCCCGACCTTGGCAAGGTCGTGCTCTACCAACTGAGCTATTCCCGCCCGGAATCCTGCGCGTCGCGCGCAGGCAAAACTTCTCGAACCAGACTTCCGAAACAAACCACACTTTCGAAACGAAACGGTTTTCCGGAAGAAGTGGCGTCCCCTAGGGGAGTCGAACCCCTGTTACCGCCGTGAAAGGGCGGTGTCCTAGGCCACTAGACGAAGGGGACCCGTCGAACGAGGCGCGCATTCTAGGAGTGACCCATGGGGTCGTCAACCAAGATTTTCGCTTGTTTTTTCAATTGACTGTTTCCTGACCACTTCTGGCTGCGGGTACACCGGCAACATGCGGCGGGCAGCCTGTGGATATTTCTGTGCAAGAAAATGGCCCGGCCCTGCCAATGGCGGGGGTTGCATGGCGACCCGCCGCCATCCGGTCGCACCGCCAGTCAAAAAAATCTCGCGAAATCATGGCGTTACAGGAAACCCCAACGGCTCCGCACACCAAAAACGGTGGAACAAGGGTTCCACGGATAGCGGACGCTAACTGTGCACAACTGGTCTACGGCCCACCACCGCCTTCGGATTCCGGCGCCAGCAGCAACGACAAGGAGTTGACGCAATAACGCATACCGGTCGGCGGCGGACCGTCTGGAAACAGGTGCCCGAGATGACTGTCGCACCCGGCGCAGCGGATCTCGATCCGGCGCATTCCGTGGCTGTTGTCCGGCAACTCCCGGATCACAGCGGGCGACACCACTTGCCGGAAACTCGGCCAACCCGTGCCGGAATCGAACTTCGCGTCAGAGTGGAACAATGCCTGCCCGCAGCAGGCGCACCGGTAGGTGCCCGCCGTTTTTGTGGCCCAGTACTTTCCGGAGAATGGCGGCTCGGTGCCGCACTGGCGGCACACCCGGTATTGCTCATCGGTCAGCCGCTCGCGCCAGACGTCATCGCCACCCTGCCTGTCCTTGTCCACGCCACACCTCCGTTTGCCTTCACAAGCCGTGGATATACACGACCCTGCCCCACCGGTAAAATCGCGCGTTTCGTGCGCGACTTCGCGCCGGCCTTGCCTGAGCAGCCCCCATGACTACGCGCCACCTCGCCCCGATCCTCAAATCCGCCAAGTTGCACAACGTCTGCTACGACATCCGGGGCCCGGTGCTCGAGGTCGC
>JBKHWN010000098.1:0-6353 GCA_046566505.1 Gammaproteobacteria bacterium | reverse complement strand
CGCGAGTCTTTTCGCCGCCGGCTGCCTGAACTCGCCGGGCTCGACATCGTCGTCATGGCACGCGACGGCCTGGCAACCCTCGAAGGATCCGCCCTGCGCACTGCCGTCGACCGCCAGTTCCAGTACCTCGCGGGCAAGTGGCAGGTACGCAAGACCACGCCCGCGACCGATACAAACTGAACTGTTTTCCTCCTGAATTCCCGGACCGGAACCCTGCATGGATATCCAGCGCAACATCCTGATCGTCGCCTTGCTGGTGGTTTCCTACCTGCTGTTTCTCTCCTGGCAACAGGACTACGGCGCGGCAAACCATCTGCCGGTCCAGCCAGGCGCTGTGGTGGCACCGGGCAATGGCGCCGACATGCCGGGTGCATCACCGGCCACGTTGCCGGCCGACGGCGGTGACCTCGCGGGCCTGACGCCGGCCGGCACGGTCACGGCACCGACGGAAGTGCCGACGATAGCGCCGGTTGAAACCGGCAATCGCGTCAACGTGCGGACCGATGTCTTCGACATCGAGATCGACCTCCGCGGCGGCGACATCGTCAGCCTGAAACTTCCGCAATACCCGGCGGCACTGGAAACGCCGCAGGTGCCGGTGCAACTGATGATCGACCAGGGGCGCACCTACCTGGCCCAGAGCGGACTGGTCAGTGCGATGGGCCCGGACCTGCCGACCGGCGAGCGCTCCGTCTATGTCGCCGAAGCCACCCGTTACGAACTGGCCGACGGCAACGATGTGCTGGAAGTGGTGCTGCAGGCGCCGGAACGCGATGGCGTCGCCGTCGACAAGGTCTATCGCTTCAAGCGCGGGGACTACCTGATCGATGTGCGCTACCGCGTGCGCAACAACAGCACCCAGCCCTGGAACGGTTTCCTCTTCGGCCAGCTCAAGCGTGACGGCTACGGTGATCCGTCACACCCGAACAGCGGTTTCCTCAGCACCACGCCGACCTACCTCGGCGGCGCCTATTTCAGCGACGAGGCGGTCTACAACAAGGCCAACTTCGAGGATGTCCAGAAGACGCCGCTGAAGACCGAGGCAACCGGTGGCTGGGTCGCCTTCCTGCAGCACTATTTCATCGGCGCCTGGATCCCGGCACAGGACCAGCGCAACAACCTGTTCACCCGCTACCGTGCCGATGACGCCACCTACCTGTACGGATTCACCTCGCCGGCCACCATGATCGCGCCGGGTTCCTCGGCGGAAATCGGCGCCGGTTTCTTTGCCGGCCCGAAACTGCAGGAGCGTCTGGGCGAGTTGTCACCGGGCCTGGAACTCACCGTCGATTACGGCTGGTTCTGGTTCATTGCCCAGCCGCTGGCCTGGCTGCTGGTCGAGATCCACGCGCTGGTCGGCAACTGGGGCGTGGCCATCATCCTGCTGACGCTGTGCATCAAGATCCTGTTCTTCTATCCCTCGCACATCAGTTATCGCTCGATGGCGAACATGCGGCGCATCACCCCGGAACTGACCCGCATCCGCGACGAGTACAAGAACGACCGGCAAAAACAGGCGCAGGAGATGATGAGTCTCTACAAGCGCGAGAAAGTGAACCCGATGGGCGGCTGCCTTCCCATCCTGGTCCAGATGCCGGTGTTCATCGCGCTGTACTGGGTATTGATGGAATCGGTGGAGCTGCGCCAGGCGCCGTTCATGCTGTGGATCCAGGACCTGTCGGTGATGGACCCGTACTTCGTGCTGCCGATCCTGATGGGCATCTCGATGTTCCTGCAGACGAAACTGAACCCGGTACCGCCGGACCCGATGCAGGCGAAAATGGTGCAGTGGCTGCCCTGGGTGTTCACCCTGTTCTTCCTGTTCTTCGCCTCCGGCCTGGTGCTGTACTGGCTGGTGAACAACATCCTGTCGATCGCGCAACAGTGGTACATCACGAAGAAAATCGAGCGGGAACACGCCAAGGCCTGAGGCAGCTGGCTGCAATTTACGCCGGGATGGATCGCCGGCATGGCCGGCTCGCCACGGGCTGAGATGCAACCAGTCGTACCCCGTGGCGAGCCGGCCATGCCGGCGATAGACCCGGCCACCGCCACCACCCCGCGGTAGCCTCCGACACGCCAGGTCCGTCATGAAACTCGACACCGACACCATCGCCGCAATCGCTACCGCGCCCGGGCGCGGTGGCATCGGCGTGGTGCGGCTGTCCGGCGCGCGGGCATTCGCCATCGCCTCGACGATCAGCGGCATACCGGGGGCAAGACTGCAGCCGCGCTTCGCGCAGTACGCAGCCTTTCGTGACCACCACGGCGAGACGATCGACGAAGGGCTGGTGCTGCCGTTCCGCGCACCGGCCTCGTTCACCGGCGAGGACGTGGTCGAACTGCAGGGCCATGGCGGCCCGGTGGTGATGGACCTGTTGCTCGCGCGTTGCCTGGCGCTCGGCGCGCGGCTGGCGCGGCCCGGCGAGTTCAGCGAACGCGCTTTCCTCAACGACAAGCTCGACCTCGCACAGGCCGAAGCCATCGCCGACCTGATCGACGCGCGCTCCGCGGCGGCAGCGCGTGGCGCGGTGCGTTCGTTGCAGGGCGAGTTTTCCGCGCGCGTGACGGCGCTGGTGGAGGCGCTGGTCCACCTGCGGGTCCATGTCGAGGCGGCGATTGATTTTCCCGAGGAGGAAGTCGATTTCCTCGCCGACGGCCAGGTCTCGGCGATGCTCGCCACGCTGGAAGCCGATCTCGACGCGCTGGTTGCGCAGACGCGCACGGCGACGCTGTTGCGCGAAGGCATCAGCGTGGTGATTGCCGGCCGCCCGAATGCCGGCAAGTCGTCACTGCTCAATGCGCTGGTCGGTCGCGAGGCGGCCATCGTCACGCCGATCGCCGGCACCACGCGCGACCTGCTGCGCGAGCAGTGCGCCATCGACGGCATCCCGCTCAACCTGGTTGACACCGCCGGCCTGCGCGACAGCGACGACCCGGTGGAGCAGGAAGGCATCCGCCGCGCCTGGGCCGAGGTCCGCCATGCCGACCTGGTGTTGCTGCTGGTCGACGGTACGCAACAGGACGGCGCCGACCCGCAGCAACTGTGGCCGGAATTCGTGCAGGCACTGGCGCCACAGCAGACGCTGATCGTGGTGCGCAACAAGTGCGACCTGAGCGGCGAGCCGGCAGGACTGATCGCCGGCATGGCCGGCTCACCACACGCCCCGCCCTGTAGTGAGCCGGCCATGCCGGCGATGACCAGCCAGGTCACCACTACCCAGGTCACCACTACCCAGGTAACCCGGGGGCCGTCGGCAGTGGTTGCCATCTCCGCACACACCGGGGCGGGCATCGACGCGCTGCGTGCCGCGATCCGCGAGCTGGCCGGTGCCGGCAGCAGCGGCGAGACCGAGTTCACCGCCCGTCGTCGTCACCTCGATGCGCTGCAACGTGCCCGCGCGGCCCTCGCCGATGGCCGTGTCCAGCTTGAACAGCAACGTGCCGGCGAACTGCTCGCCGAGGATCTGCGCCTGGCGCAGCACGCACTCGGCGAAATCACCGGTGCCGTGTCCGCCGACGAGTTGCTGGGCCACATCTTCAGCAGCTTCTGCATCGGCAAGTAGGCCCTTCCCCCCTCTCCCCACCGGGGAGAGGGGCCGGGGGAGAGGGTTTACCTTCCCCCACGCCTCGGGACAGACGTAAGCGCCCACCAACCACCGCGCTCTTTATTTTCAAGGCCCGGCCCCTATACTTGCTTCCCTTTTTTCGTCGGCCGGCACAGAAAATGTGCTCCTTGCCGACGACCCCTACTATATATAGTGGTTGGCAGGCTTCGACGGCCATGAACTTCCCGGACAGCTTCGACGTGATCGTGATCGGTGGCGGCCATGCCGGCACCGAGGCGGCGATGGCGGCTGCCCGCATGGGGGCCAGCACCCTGTTGCTGACCCACAACGTCGAGACGCTGGGCCAGATGTCCTGCAACCCGGCCATCGGCGGCATCGGCAAGAGCCACCTGGTGAAGGAAATCGACGCCCTCGGCGGCGTCATGGCCCGGGCCACCGACCGGGCCGGCATCCAGTTCCGGGTACTCAACCGCTCCAAGGGCCCGGCGGTGCGTGCCACCCGCGCCCAGGCCGACCGCGTGCTCTACAAGCAGGCGGTGCGCACGCTGCTGGAGAACCAGCCCAACCTCAGGATCTTCCAGCAGGCGGTCGACGACGTACTGATGGACGGCGAACGGGTGTGCGGCGTGATCACCCAGAGCGGTATCCGGTTCTCCGCGAAAACCGTCGTGCTCACCGCCGGCACCTTCCTCGGTGGCGTCATCCACATCGGCATGCAGAACCATGCGGGCGGCCGCGCCGGCGACCCGCCCTCGATCGCGCTGGCCCGGCGCCTGCGTGAACTGCCGCTGAACGTCGGCCGCCTGAAGACCGGCACGCCGCCGCGCATCGACGGCCGGACCGTCGACTTTGCCGCGATGGACGTGCAGCCGGGCGACGATCCGCTGCCGGTGATGAGCTTCCTCGGCAAGGTGGGCGAACACCCGCGCCAGGTGCCGTGCTGGATCACGCACACGACCGAGCGGACGAAGGAAGTCATCCTCAAGAACCTCGACCGTTCGCCGATGTATGCCGGCGTGATCGAAGGGATCGGCCCGCGCTACTGCCCGTCGATCGAGGACAAGATGGTGCGCTTCGCCGACAAGGCGACGCACCAGGTGTTCATCGAACCGGAAGGCCTGACCACCCACGAGCTGTACCCGAACGGTGTCTCCACCTCGCTGCCGTTCGACGTGCAGCTGGAGATCATCCGCTCGATCCGCGGCATGGAGCACGCGCACATCGTGCGTCCCGGCTATGCCATCGAATACGACTACTTCGACCCGCGCGACCTGCACCACACGCTGGAGACGAAGCACGTTCCGCACCTGTATTTCGCCGGGCAGATCAACGGCACCACCGGCTACGAGGAGGCGGGCGCGCAGGGCCTGCTGGCCGGCATCAACGCCGCGCTCAAGGCGCTGGGCCGCGATCCCTGGTACCCAACGCGCGAAACCGCCTACCTCGGCGTGCTGGTCGACGACCTGATCACCCACGGCACCAAAGAGCCGTACCGCATGTTCACCTCGCGCGCCGAATACCGCCTGCAGTTGCGCGAGGACAACGCCGATCTGCGGCTGACGGAACAGGGCCGCGCGCTGGGCCTGGTCGATGACGAACGCTGGGCCGCGTTCTGTGCCAAGCGCGAACAGATCGCGCTTCTGGAGCAGCGCCTCGCCAGCACCTGGGTGCTGCCGCACAACGAACTGGGCCAGCGCGCCAACGCGCGCGGCGCCGCGCTGACCCGCGAGGCCACGCTCAAGGACCTGCTCAAGCGCCCGGAATTCGATTTCGCCGCGATCGCCGACATCGGTGCGCTGGACGCGGTGAACGACGATGTCGCCGCGCAGGTGGAAGTGCAGACCAAGTACGCCGGCTACATCGACCGCCAGCAGGATGACATCGCGCGCCTGAAGCGCGCCGAGGCGATCGTCATCCCGGCGACGCTGGACTACACGGGCGTGAAGGGCCTGTCGAACGAGGTACGGGTGAAACTATCGGCAGCACGGCCGCAGACGCTCGGCCAGGCGGCGCGCATCCCGGGCGTGACACCGGCTGCGGTGTCGCTGTTGCTGATCTGGCTGAAGAAGCACGGCCTTGACCGCAAATCGGCCTGACCGCATCGCCGAAGGCGCGCAGGCGCTGGGCGTCAGCCTGGACGGCGAACAGCTGGCGATGCTGCATCGTTACCTCGACCTGCTGGAAAAATGGAACGCCGCCTACAACCTGACGGCGATCCGCCGGCGCGATGCGATGGAAGTCGAGCACATCCTCGACAGCCTCGCGGTGGTGCCGCAGTTGCCGGCGTCGTCAGGCCTGCTGCTCGATGTCGGCACCGGCGCCGGGCTGCCGGGCATCGTGCTGGCGATCGCGCGGCCGGACAACGAGTACCTGCTGGTCGACAGCAACGGCAAGAAGACGCGTTTCTTGACCCAGACGGCGCATGAACTCGGGCTGCGCAACGTCATCGTGCGCCAGGCGCGCATCGAGGAACTGGCGTTGCCCGCCGGGTGGCAGGCAAACCGGGTCACGGTCATCAGCCGGGCCTTTGCCTCGCTGCCGGACATGGTGCAGGGTTGCCGCGGGTTGCTCGCCGCCGGCGCGCAACTGCTGGCCATGAAGGGCCAGCGGCCGGACGGGGAAATCGCCGCGCTGCCGGCGGACGTGAAAGTGACACAGGTGCTGGCGCTGACGGTGCCGCACCTGGGCAAGGAACGGCACCTGGTTTGCATTGAACGACGGTGAATCGGGGGCGTGGCCCCCTCGCTACGGGTAGAGACGGGGCCTCGCCCCCGACCAAAATGG
>JBKHWN010000097.1:0-7748 GCA_046566505.1 Gammaproteobacteria bacterium | reverse complement strand
TGGAGCCGTCCCCGTCCGCCCCCGACACCAGACCCGGCCGCTTCGCCTGCGCCTGGCTTCCGCTCGCCGACGGCCTGCTCGTGGTTGCCTCGCTCGATGCGCCGGATGCGCCCGGGCTGTCGGGGGCCCAACAGGAACTCCTGATGCGGATGGCGGCCGCGCTGGCGCCCGGCCATGCCTTGCCGGCGCCCGTCGAATACCACTGGCCGCCCCGCGGCGTGCGCGTGCCGGGGCTGGCGCGCCCTGCCGAGGCGGAGAAGTCGTTGCGCGAGCAGTTGACGTCGTGGAAAGCCGGCGGTGTGCGCGACCTGTTGCTGCTGGGCGATACGCTGGTTTCCCTGCTGCAGCCGCTGGCCGACGCAGCCGGAATGCGCCTGGTACTCGCGCCGTCCCTCGGTGCGATGCTGGCCGACCCGCAGGCCAAGCGCGCCTGTTGGGATCTCGCCCGCCCGCTGGTGCGCCAGCCGTCGTGAGCGGGGATTGCCGACTGCGGGAAATGACCGCTGCCGACCTGCCGGCGGTACTGGCCATCGAACGCGCCAGCCAGGTCGTGCCCTGGACCGAGGGCCTGCTGCGCGACTGCCTGAAATCGACGTACTGGAATGCCGTCACCGAGGATGCGGGCGGGCGCATCAGCGCCTTCGCGATCATGACCGCCGGCGGCGGCGACGCGCATGTCGTCAATATCGCCGTCGACCCGTCGCGGCGCCGGCAGGGCATCGCCCGCCAGTTGCTCGCCGCGCTGATGGACGAGGCCCGCGCGCGCGGGTCAGACGAACTGTTTCTCGAAGTGCGCGCCTCCAACGAGCCGGCGCTGACGCTCTACCGCGACCTCGGCTTTGCCGAAGTCGCCCTGCGCCGCGGCTACTACCCCACGCCCGGCGGCGGTCGCGAGGACGCAGTGATCATGGCGCGGGCGCTGTAGGTTCTGGCCGTAATTCCAATTAAAACAGCGGCTCTATGCTGTTTTAATCCCGATTGGCTGTACTTTTAATCCCGTTTGGCCGAATCTATTATCCCGTTTGGCCGATAGATGGAAAACAACAATGCATCCCTTCCCGCGCGTCCTGCGGCACCGCCTCGACGAGGCCATGACCGATACGCCGGTCGTGCTCATCGCTGGGCCGCGACAGGCCGGGAAGACCACGTTGGCCAGAACCTTTGTCGATGCCGACCGGCCCTACCTGACGCTGGATGACCAGGACATCCTTGCTGCCGCGAGACGTGACCCGGTGGGGCTCATCCGGCTGCAGGATCGGGTCGTCATCGACGAGATCCAGCGAGTGCCTGAATTGTTGCTGGCCATCAAGCGCTCGGTGGACGAGGACCGGCGACCGGGCCGTTTCCTGCTGACCGGGTCGGCGAACCTGATGCTGTTGCCGACGGTGGCGGATTCGCTGGCCGGCCGCATGGAAACCCTGCACCTGCTGCCGCTGGCGCAGGCCGAACTGTCCGGCCTGGCGGACGCGGATCGCGGGGGTTGGCTGGAGGCGGTGTTTGCCGGCCGGATGCCGCAGCCGGCGGTGCCGGGTGAAGATGCCTCCCTGACCTCGCGCGTCCTGCATGGCGGCTACCCCGAGATGCTGGCCCGCGAGAGCGAGCGCGCTCGCCAGCGCTGGGCGCGCCAGTATCTGGATGCGTTGCTGCGCCGTGACGTGCGCGACATTGCGGCCGTCGACAAGCTGGAGCAGTTGCCGCGCTTGCTGTCCGCGCTGGCGCACGTGTCCGGGCAGTTGTGCAATTTCACGGAACTGGGTGGCCAGCTCGGCCTGGATCGCAAGACGGCGGTTCGCTACCTCGCGATTTTCGAGCAGATGTTCCTGCTGCAACGCCTGCCGCCCTGGTCGGGCAACGGCATCGCGAGACTGGTCAAGACGCCGAAATTCCACTTCCTGGATTCCGGATTGCTGGCGGCTCTGCGGGGCGCGAGTGCGCAGTCTCTGGTGCGTGATCGAACGGCCTTCGGGAGTTTGCTGGAGAGTTTCGTGTTCAGCGAATTGCTGAAGATGGCCTCCTGGTCGGATCGCCCGTGGCGCCTTTCCTTTTTTCGGGACAAGGACGGCCACGAGGTCGATTTCGTGATTGAGTCGGACGCCGGCGGACTGGTCGGCATCGAGGTCAAGGCCGCCGCCAGCGTGCAGGCAAACGATTTTCGTGGATTACGGCGCCTGGCCGTACTGGCAGGCGGGGACTTCCGCGCCGGCATCGTGCTGTACGACGGCCGTCACACGTTGCCGATGGGTGATGGGCTGTGGGCCGTGCCGTTGCGGACGCTGGGGTGGGGTTAGACCCAAACCTAAACCACTGTCCAGTAGATGCTCCTGCTGCCCGGGACAGGCTTTATGTGCTGCATGCGACCAAGAATGGGGCCGATAAAAGACAGATGCTGCGAGGTGAGATTGCCGGAGGGCAAGATCTTCAGCTTCGCTTTCATGACCCATGCACCCACGGAACCGGCAGGCGGCGTGGTCTGGCTGCAACCGGCAACCACGACGCCGCGTGGGCTGGCTGCCGCGATCCGGCGGGTTTCATCGAGTACGGCCTTGAGTGAGGTCCAGGGAATGATGTAGATCGGGTTGCCGTTGCCATGAAACAGCCGAATGCCGTCGTCGGTGGCTTCCCAGGAAAACTGCGTGCGTCGGCGCGCGTTGGGGTGCCAGGTAGATTCGATGATCATGGGCAGAAGCTCCGGATGTTGACGGGTAATGGATGACTTGCGGGCTACCGCATGATCTCGATGGAAGTGGTTCCGTCTCGCAGGTTGGCGACGGTAGTTCTGACTTTTTCTCCGCGGTTGATGTCCATGTCCGGGAAGCGCTTTTCCCCAACTTTTATGCCATCGGCGTTGAAGGAAGTGGCCGTGAACGCATAGTTGGGCACGGCGACGGGCGCACCTCGCGAATATCCAAAGGCCTTTGCAGTAGGCGCGACCGTGCATTTAAGAAAATCAACATGGTTTTCACAGTTTTCCAGCGAGATAAAGCCTTCGGCATTCGGGTGATAGGTGATTTTCAGGTCGTTGACGTTGACGTCGGGTTCTGACGATGATGGCCATGACCCAAAAAAAACCCAACCGAGGCTGCCGACCGCCACCAAAACTAGAAGCACATCTGCGGTGGTGAATGGGGGTTTGGATTCCGATTCCGACATGATGTATTCCTCTAGCTTGGGCAGGGGGTGCGACGGCACCCGAATCTAGTCCCTCCCCCCCCCCGTCAAGCGCAGGACAGGGCGCCAGTCGCTATAATCCGCGGCCTTTGCTGTTTCTTGAGCCCCTCTCCCCAACCCCTCTCCCGCAAGCGGGAGAGGGGCTTTCAACGAGCCACCCATGAATCCGTTTCTTGAAGAAATCGCCCAGCGGCGCACCTTCGCCATCATTTCGCACCCGGACGCCGGCAAGACGACGATCACCGAGAAGATCCTGCTGTTCGGTGGCGCGATCCAGATGGCCGGCACGGTGAAGGCGAAGAAGTCCGATCGACACGTCACCTCCGACTGGATGGCGATGGAGCGCGAGCGCGGCATTTCGGTGACCACCTCGGTGATGCAGTTCCCCTACGGCGGCTGCACGGTGAACCTGCTCGACACGCCCGGCCACGAGGATTTCTCCGAGGACACCTACCGCACGCTCACCGCGGTCGATGCCGCGCTGATGGTGGTCGATGGCGCCAAGGGCGTCGAGGAACGCACGATCAAGCTGATGGAAGTGTGCCGCCTGCGCGACACGCCGATCCTCACCTTCGTCAACAAGATGGACCGCGACATCCGCGATCCGATCGACCTGCTCGATGAAATCGAGAACGTGCTGAAGATCCGCTGTGCGCCGGTGACCTGGCCGATCGGCATGAGCAAGTTCTTCAAGGGCGTGTACAACCTGCTCACCGACGAAACGATCCTCTATGCGCAGGGCATGGGCCACACCATCCAGGACAGGCGCGTCATCAAGGGCCTGGACAATCCCGAGCTGGATGAAGCGGTCGGCGCGCTCGCGACCGAATTGCGCGAGCAGCTGGAACTGGTGAAGGGCGCGTCCAACGAGTTCGACCGGCAGCAGTTCCTCGACGGCAAACTGACGCCGGTGTTCTTCGGCACCGCGCTCGGCAACTTCGGCGTCGACCACATGCTCGACGGGCTGGTGCGCTGGGCGCCGGCGCCGAAGCACCGCGCGGCAAAGGAGCGAGACGTGCAGGCCGCCGAGGAGAAGTTCAGCGGCTTCGTGTTCAAGATCCAGGCCAACATGGATCCCAAGCACCGCGACCGCATCGCTTTCCTGCGCATCTGTTCCGGCCGCTACGAGAAGGGCATGAAGATGTTCCAGGTGCGCCTGGGCAAGGAAGTGCGCATCGCCGATGCGCTGACCTTCATGGCCGGCGAGCGCACGCACCTGGAAGAAGCCTTTGCCGGCGACATCATCGGCCTGCACAACCACGGCACGATACAGATCGGCGATACCTTCACCGAGGGCGAGGCGCTGAATTTCACCGGCATCCCGCATTTCGCGCCGGAACTGTT
Organism: Gammaproteobacteria bacterium; assembly: GCA_046566505.1. Taxonomy (GTDB): domain Bacteria; phylum Pseudomonadota; class Gammaproteobacteria; order Pseudomonadales; family JADFDG01; genus JADFDG01. The sequence continues at coordinate 3,236 of JBKHWN010000097.1, read as the reverse complement.
CCGGCGCGTGCGGCTGAAGGACCCGCTCAAGAGCAAGCAGTTGCAGAAGGGCCTGCAGGAACTGTCGGAAGAGGGCGCGACCCAGGTGTTCATGCCCTTGCGCAACAACGACCTGATCGTCGGCGCGGTCGGCATGCTGCAGTTCGACGTGGTCGCCTACCGGCTCAAGGAGGAGTACAAGGTCGAGTGTGTCTACGAGCAGGTGAACGTGGCCACCGCGCGCTGGGTGTACTGCGACGACGAGAAGAAACTCGCCGAGTTCCGCGACAAGGGCCACGAGAACCTGGCGATGGATGGCGGCGGTTACCTCACCTACCTGGCGCCGACGCGCGTCAACCTGTCACTGACCCAGGAACGCTGGCCGACGGTGCGCTTCAGCCCGACGCGCGAGCACTGAGCGGCGATCAATTCGACAGGTCGCTGACCACCTGCTGCAACCCGGCCATGATCTGCCCGGCATAGCGGTCGACGATGAAGGGCACGGCCTTGTCGTTGTAGTTGATCAGGCTGCCCTTGATGAAGTTCCACTTGGTCATCACGTTGCGCATGGTGTTGCGTGCCGATGCATTGGCCTGCATTTCCTTCGCCAGCGCGGTCATCTTCTTGTCGAGCTCCGCAGTCGCTTCGCCCAGGTCATAGGGAATGGCGGCGCCGATGTCCGGCGACATCTGCGCGGAACGCTTCAGGTAGGCGGCAGCAGCCCGCTGCATGAGCAGGTTGGTGGCGTGTGCCCGGTCGGTCGCCTCGCGCTGCTTGCCGCCACCGGGGGTCGCCTCGATGGCGCCCTGCAGGGCTTTGCTCAGGGCCTCTGCGTTTACATAGAGATCGCCCACCAGTATGTCGTCGGTGTAGCCGTCGGCGACGATGTTGTTGGCGCGGGCGGCCCTGGCGAAGTCACTGAAGGCCTTGCGCGCTGCAGCAACAGCTTCTTTCTACACCGTATTTCCGCTGTCAATGGCGATGCCGTTGAGCGTTGCCCCGCTCTCGCCCAGGAGCTTGCCAAGCTGGGCCGTACGCGCGGGGTCACCGGCCATCAACGTCTGCATGTGGAAATCCCGGACCATCGCGTAGACCGCGATCTGCGTGTTGCGCAGTTGCTGCAGGGTGGCGGTGTCATCCGCGCGCGCCGGCAGGGCGATCAACAGGGCGAGTACGGGCAGGAGCGACAATCCCTGCTTGAGGAAGGACAGCAACGGCATATGGGTTCCCCGGTGGGCGCGTGCGGGCATTGACCCTAGCACGCCATCCGGGGTGAACCAATGCGTCGGGCGTGGGGGTTCAGCCGGAAGGTGTGTCGCCCAGCGTGACCGGCTGGCCAAAGCCGGGCAGGCGGACGGTATCGGCGGTGACGATGACGTCCTTGCCGTCGATCACGCCCTGGCCGAAGCGGTAGCGCACGGCAAACCGGCCGGCGGTGGCCTGCTCGTCGTAACGGCGGGCTGCGTCGGCGACAGCCTCCTGTTGCTGTTGCCAGCGAGCCATGGCGGCGCCGCCGTGGCGTTGTGCGAGCAGGCGCTGCGTCATCGCCGGCGAGAGCAGCACACCGGTGGCGTTGTTGCCGCCAAAGCCCTTGCTGTTGAGGAAGGCCGCATCCATCGCGTCGACGCCGACCTGCTGGTGTTCCGGGCTGATGTGCAGGTGCGAGCGATGCACGTCGTCGGCGATGTGGTCGATGCTGGTGATGCCGGGGATGATGCCGTGCGCCCAGGTGCCCAGTGCCGCGCCGATCTGGTCGCCGCCCGCGGAGCCGAGCGAATGCCCGAGGAAGGACTTCACCGCCGCGACCGGCCAGTTCGTGATGCCGAAGGCTTTCGCGGTTTCGTTCAGCACGTGCGATTCGGTGACCCGGTTCTGCGGCGTGCCCGTGCCGTGCGCGTGCACGTAACTGCGTCGGCGGATGGCTTCGTCGCCGAGCAGTGCGCGCGCCGTGGCAACCGCTTTCGCCAGCGTGAGGTAGTTGCCGGCACCGGGCGCGGAAATCGATTTCTTCCAGCCGTCGGCATGCACGAACACGTCGACCGCCGCGCCGTGGATCTGCGCGCCGAGCTCCAGCGCCAGTTCGTCGTCCATCAGCACCAGGTACTGCGCGCTCTCGGCGATGGTGAAGCCGATGTTGGTGCTGAACGGCCGGCAGGCGCGGCGCCAGTCCGGCTCGCTGCGGCCGGGATCGAGCGCGAGCAGGTCGTGGTCCTCGCCGAGCGCGCCCATGGCGCGGTAGCCCTCGATCACCTCGGGGATGATCGGCGCCTCGGCGGTGCCGACGAACACCACGCGCCGGCGGCCACTGCGGATGTCCTCGATACCGAGCCGCAGGTTGTAGAGGAAGGTCGCGCAGGCGCCGAGCATGCCGCCGGTGGCACCGACGCTGCCCAGCACATAGGCGTTGATGAAATCCGCCGGCATCTCGCCGAAACCGAGCGGGCATTGCTTGCTCGACGTGCGCCGGCCGTTGCTGCCGGCCTTCATCATGCCGCCGAAGCCGGCATCGTCGAGCTGGCCCATGCCGCTGCTCGCGTAGACCGCGAGCTGATCCGGCGGCAACCGGTCGCGCAGTGCGTCCCAGTCGAGCCCGGTGCTGGCCAGCGCGTCGGACGCGGCGAACACCGCCATCTGCAGCGCACGCGGATGATGGTGCGAGGGATAGTGCGCGCCGGGATCAAAACCGTCCGGCAGTTGTCCGGCCGCGCGGACGCCGGCCCTGCGCGTGGCCGGCAGCAACACTTCCACGCCGTCGGCAATCGCGATTTCCACTTCATCATCGGTGCGCGTGGCGATGATCGACCAGTTCGGCGGCAGCATGTCCGGCAGGTCGCGCCGGCGCAGCACCACGCGGATCGGGCCGCTGCCGGCATTGAGTGCGACGCGGCGGTTGTAGGGGATGGCCTCGGTGTCGAAATGCGCCATGCCGATGCGCCGGACACCGGTGGCGGCCCGCAGGTCATCGCCGAGCAGGCTCTCGATGCGGGCCGGGTCGGTCGGTGCACCTGCCATGTCCAGCCAGCGTCCAGCGTCCAGGCGGAGCCGGCCGGTCAGCGTGGCCAGCCCGAGCAGGGTGTTGCGGCGTTCGGCTGCCGGCAGCGCGTCGAGCACCAGCCGTTGATAACCGTGATGGAAGGAACTGCGGCCGGCGGCGTTGACGCCGCCGAACCCGACGATGACGGGCAATCGCTGCACGGACAGGTATTCCTGATGGTGACCAATTGGTCACGAGGGCGGGGATTGTAAGCGCCCATTCC
>JBKHWN010000096.1:0-4590 GCA_046566505.1 Gammaproteobacteria bacterium | reverse complement strand
TGGTGTGATCGTGCGTGGCAGCCGGGGTGCGCGACGCGGTGTCCCGCTGCTGCCTTTCTGTCGGTATCGACTGCAACTGTCTGGCCGCGGCGAGTTGCGGCGCGCGCAGGGCATCGAGGCGCAGGGCTTGTCGGCGCCGCTGGTCGGGCGCTCTCTTTTTGCAGCGCTGTACCTGAACGAGTTGCTGGTGCGCCTGTTGCACCGCGATGTGCCGATGCCCGGCGTGTTCGAGGCCTATGCCCGGGCCGTTGCGCAATTGGCCGCCGGTGACGCGCTGGAGGCCACCCTCCGGTTTTTCGAGAAACAGCTGCTGGAAGAACTCGGCTACGGCCATCGCTATGCCGAGACCGTCGACGGCGAGCCGGTGTCTCCGGGCCGTCTGTATACTTTCGATCCGGATGCCGGCGTGCGTGCTTCGCCGCCGGGTTTGCCGGCCAGCCAGTGCTATCGTGGCAGCGCGCTGATCGGCCTGGACGACGGTGTGCTCTGCGATGGTGATGACCTGCGTGACGCCAAGCGATTGATGCGGCGCGCGCTGGCCCCCCACCTGGGGGACCGTCCGCTGCGCAGCCGAGCCCTGTTCCGTCCGGTCGGTATCGCGGTTGCCAATCCCGGGGAGGATTTTTCATGAGCAGTCCGGTCAATCCGTTCCGTCGCCCCTTGCTGGGCGTGAACATCGACCATGTCGCCACGGTGCGGCAGGCGCGGGGCACGAACTATCCCGACCCGGTCGAGGCTGCACTGCTGGCGGAGACGGCCGGCGCCGACGGTATCACCGTGCATTTGCGCGAGGACCGTCGCCATATCCAGGACCGCGATGTCGACGTCCTGGCCCGGGTGCTCAAGACGCGAATGAACCTGGAAATGGCGGTGACGGCGGAGATGATCGCCATCGCGACGCGCGTGCGGCCGGCACACTGCTGCCTGGTTCCGGAAAAGCGCACCGAGGTGACCACCGAGGGCGGGCTGGATGTGCTCGGCAGCGAAGCGTCGGTGCGTGCCGCCTGCGAACAACTTGGCCGTGCCGGGATCGAGGCTTCGCTGTTCATCGACCCGGACCTGGCCCAGATCGATGCGGCGGTGCGCTGTGGTGCGCCGGTGATCGAGTTGCACACCGGTGCCTATGCGGATGCGCCCGACGAGCACGCGCGGGCGAAGGAGCTCGCACGCATCGAGCAGGCAACCGCTCATGCGCTGGGCAGGGGGCTGGTCGTCAACGCCGGCCACGGGCTGAACTACCGGAACGTGGAGCCGGTGGCCGCCATCCGGGGCATCAATGAACTCAACATCGGCCACGCGATCATCGCGCGCGCCCTCGTCTCCGGCCTGGCCGAAGCGGTGCGCGAAATGAAGCAGCTGATCGTCGCGGCGGCCGCACGGTGATCGTCGGCATTGGCACCGACATCGTTGCCGTGTCGCGGGTGGCTTCGGTTCATGCGCGCCTCGGCGAGCGGTTCGTGCGCCGCGTGCTGGTCGAGGACGAACGCATCGCCATGCCCGGTGGTGATCGCGGCGTACGCTGGCTCGCCAAGCGCTGGGCGGCGAAGGAAGCCGTCGCCAAGGCTTTTGGCACCGGCATCGGCGGCAGCATCGGTTTCCAGGACATCGTGATCGGCCGCGAAGCGGCGGGACGACCGACCGTCAGCCTGCGCGGACGCGGCGAATTCCTTGCCTATGACCGCGGTGTCAGCCGGGTCCTGCTGTCGATCAGTGACGAGGGCGACATGGCGCTGGCTTTCGTGGTGCTCGAGTCGGCCCGCCACCATCCCCTGTAATCGGCACCGGTAACCCGGCACCGGCCACCCTGAGTGGCCGCGCCGGCAATCACAGGTGATCCGGCAACACGCGCTCCAGGTCCGGCAGGTGTTCGTCCAGCCAGGATGCCACCTCGTCCATGGCCTGCTGCAGGCGCAGCAGTGCGTTGGCGGTTTCCTGGTCTTCGGCGTTTTCCCGCGTCTTCAGCAGGGTTTCCAGTTCGCTGGCGGCATCGCGCAGTGCCGGCGTGCCGACATACCGCGTCGCGCCATGCAACTTGTGCACGCGTGCCAGCAATTCCAGATGGTTTCCCTGCGCTGCCAGTTGCGGAATGTCGGTGCGATCGGCGAGCAGGCTGGTGGCGAGCATGCGCAGCATGTCCCGGGCCAGTGCCGGCTTGCCGCCGGCCAGCGCCAGCGAGCCGTGCGGATCCACGGGCCCCTGCTCGGTGCCGGCCGGGGGGCTGCTCGACGTGGTGGAAAAGCGTACGCCTGCCCACCGTTCCAGCAGGTAGCGCAGTTGCTGCTCGCCGATGGGCTTGGTGAGGTAGTCGTCCATGCCCGAGGCAAGTAGTTGCTGCTTCTCGCTCGCCAGGGCGTGCGCGGTCACCGCGATGACCGGTGTCCGGGCGTACATGCCTCCCAGCTCGCGCAGGCGGCGGGTGGTCTCGATGCCGTCCATGCCGGGCATCTGGATGTCCATCAACACCAGGTCGAATGCCTGTTCCTGTGCGGCGGCGATCGCGGCGGCGCCCGTGCCCGCAGCGTATGCGCCGATGCCCATGTCTTCGAGGAGCGCACAAAGGAGTCGCAGGTTGGCCTCGTTGTCGTCGACCACCAGGACGCGCAGGAGCGAGGCGCCGCTGGCGGCTACCGATTGTTCGCGCAATGGCTCGTTGCTGCTGCCGAATGCGGCGGCCAGCGAGTGACGCAGCCGCCGCGCGCTGACCGGCTTGTCGAGCAGGTCACGACAATGACCGCGGAAGCGCTCCGCGTTGCCGTGGTCGGTGGTGCCCGGGAGCAGCCAGACGCGCTGCCGTGCCGCCAGCATGGCGTCCACCAGCGACGCGACGGACAGCACGTCCCCCGGATGCGGCCCGCTGCCGATCAGCACGGCATCCAGGGGGGCATCGACGGTTGCCAGCACGGCATCCGGCTTTTCCGCCTCGACGACGGCCATGCCCCAGTCTTCCAGCTGGTGGCGCAGTGCCAGTCTTGTCGTGTCGTTGGCGTCATACACCAGTGCCTTGCGGCCGCGCAGGCTGCCATTGCTTTCGGGTGCAGCGAAGTGGTCGATGCCGCAGCGGATGGTGAACCAGAACGTCGAGCCTTCACCGGCCGCACTTTCCAGGCCGACCTCGCCACCCATCAGGCCGACCAGCCGCTTGCTGATCACCAGGCCGAGCCCCGTGCCGACGGCTTCGCGTGACAGGCTGGAATCCACCTGCGTGAACGACTTGAACAATCTGGATTGCTGCTCGGCGGCGAGCCCGATGCCGGTATCGGTGACGGCAAAGCGCACCGTAACATGATCGCGCTCCTCACCTTCCAGCATCACGCGCACGACGATCATGCCGCGCTCGGTGAACTTGATCGCGTTGTTCGTCAGGTTGGTGAGCACCTGGCGCAGCCGCACCGGATCGGTGATGACATGCCGCGGGCAGTCGCGGTAGATGAGCGCCACGATCTCCAGTTTTTTTTCCGCAGCCAGCGGTGCCATCAGCGTCAGCACCTCGTCCACCACGTCGCGCAGGTTGGCCGGGCTGTTGTCCAGCACCAACTTGCCGGCCTCGATCTTCGAGAAATCGAGAATGTCGTTGATGATCGTCAGAAGCCCGTCGGACGAGTTGCGGATGGTGGTGAGGTAATCATGCTGGCGGGGTGAAAGATCCGTTTTCAGCAGCAGCCGCGTGAAGCCGATGATCCCGTTGAGCGGCGTGCGTATCTCGTGGCTCATGTTCGCCAGGAACTCGCTTTTCATGCGCGCGCCCTCGACGGCTTCCTTGCGCGCCATGTCGAGCTCGATGTTCTGGACCTCGATGGTTTCCAGCGTTTCGCGCAGGTCGTCGGTGGCCTGGTTGACGCTTTGCTGCAGGTCGTCCTGCGCCTTGCGCAGCGCCTCGCACATGACGTTGAACTCGGCCTGCAGTTGTCCGAATTCGCCGGGTGCATCCTCCGGCAGGCGGGTCGCGAGCTTGCCGTGCGCCACGCGATGCATGCCCTCGAGCAGGGAGCCCGTACTGCGCAGCAGCCGGTCGCTGAAAAGGAAGCCGAGCAGCCCCTGGGCCATCACCAGCAACAGCAGCACGCCCAGCGTCAGGCTGCCGGCCTGCCACTGCGCCCGGAGCAGCCGGTTGCGGTCCAGTTCCACCGACACCCAGCCCCGGGGGGCGCCGTCCCGCACCAGCGGGGTGGCCAGCCGGACGGAATCGCCGGCATCGATGGTGACCGGGCGCGCCTCGAACAGCGCGCGCATGCCGCCGCTGCGAGGCTGGCGCGGCAGTGGCCCGGTATGTGCCAGCACCGCACCCGTCTGGGCATACAGCGTGACTGAGCGGACGTCCGGTTCTTCCAGCCAGACCGGCAGGTGTTCGCCCGGTGACGCGGCGTCCCCGGCAGGGGCCAGCGATGCCAGGCGATCGGTGAGTTTGTGCATGGTCACCCAGCCGCGATCGACCAGCGTCTGTTCCATGGCGTGGAAGTGCTGGTTCAGCGACCAGCCGGCGATGAGTCCGCCCGCAACCAGCGTGGGCAGTAGCGTCAGCAGCAGCAGGCGTAGACGAACCGAAATGTTGCTCATGCCGGGCATCTGCCGGTAGGGGGCTGGACGGGTGGC
>JBKHWN010000095.1:0-2723 GCA_046566505.1 Gammaproteobacteria bacterium | reverse complement strand
TGCCCGTGCAGCACCGGCACGCTGTCGGCGCTGGCGACCGGCGCCTGCAACAACCTGATCGAGCGTGCCGCCGATGTCGCCCTGAAGGAGCGCCGGCAACTCATCCTCGTGCCGCGCGAGGCGCCGTACCACGAAGTGCATCTGGCCAACATGCTGTTGTTGTCGCGCATGGGCGCGACCATCCTGCCGGCGAGCCCGGGTTTCTATCACCGGCCGCAGACGGTGGAGCAGATGGTCGATTTCGTGGTCGCGCGCCTGCTGGATCACCTCGGCGTGGACCAGTCGTTGATGCCGCGCTGGGGCGAGCGCGACTGAGCCTTCCGCGGGGTGCAGGCAAAAGGGACAAACAAAAACGCCGCGCAACCAGCGCGGCGTTTTGCTGTCGGTGCGGGACTTACCAGGGCAGGTCCAGCACTTCCTCTTCCCACTTCTGGTACTCGGGCCGTTCGACCACCCGGCGCAGACGCTCCAGTGTGAAGTACGGCGTGTCCTTGAGCACGATGTTGGCGATCCACGCCGGGATGTAACCGCCCGGGTCGAGGATCAGTTCGTAGGTGACTTCCACTTCCTTGCCCTTGCCGGTCGGCGCAAAGGCAAAGCGCCCCTGCATTTCCGGCATGCGGATGTATTTCGGATCCGGCGGCAGCAGCGTCGGGCTGTTGATGACGTGCACGGTGACTGCCTTGGTTTTCTCATCCTGCCGGACCAGCAGTTTCACTACCGCTTCACGATCGGCCAGCGGCCAGGGCAGGCTGGTCAGGAACTGGTACTCGCGGTTGAGGTAGTCCGAGCGGCGGATTTCCTTTGCGTGCGAGATGAAGTGCATCCAGCGCGGCATGTTCGGCGTGTCGTTCAGCACGCCGGAAATGTTGTGCAGGCGATCGACACTGAAGCGGGTGACGCCGCGGAAGGTTTTCAGCCGCGATTCGTCGTTGTGCTTCATGTAGACCTGGATGCCGTTCTTGTCGGAAACCAGCCGCCACTGCTCGGCTTCCGGTGCCGCCTGCGCCAGGCCGCCAGCGAGCAGCAGGAAAAGAAGTGACCATCTCCACAGCATCGACGTCATCGTCAGCAACCCTCGGGGCAGTCCGGCTCGCCACGACAGGGCGGACCGGTGAAAACGGGAAAAGCGCGGTCGACAGGGTAGCACGGGCTCCGGGCCGGGCATTCGCCACCGTGCCCGCAGCCGATGGGCGCAACGGCCCATCGACAGGCGTGGCCTTCAGCCGGTCACGGGTCAGTCGCTTGCGGGCGGCGACATGCCGGGGTTGAACCGGCCGACATCCACGCCTCGATGCTGCAGGTCCGCATGGTAGGACGAGCGGACCAGCGGCCCCGACGCGATGGCGGTGAAGCCGAGTTCTTCCGCGACGCGGGCCCAGGCCTCGAACTGCGCGGGTTCGACGAAGCGTTTGACCGGCGCGTGCTGCTTCGAGGGCTGCAGGTACTGGCCGATGGTGATCCCGTCGACAGCGTGCGCGCGCAGGTCGTGCATCACCGCCAGGATTTCCTCGTCGGTTTCGCCGAGGCCGACCATCAGGCCGCTCTTGGTCGGCACCTGCGGGCAGGCTTCCTTGAAGCGCTTGAGCAGGGTGAGCGAGTACGCGTAGTCGGCGCCCGGGCGGATCTCGCGGTACAGCCGCGGGACGTTCTCGAGGTTGTGGTTGAAGACATCCGGCGGGCAGGTGGCGAGGATGTCGAGCGCGATGTCCATGCGGCCGCGGAAATCCGGTACCAGCACTTCGATGCGGGTATTCGGGCTGCTTTCGCGAATCGCGCGGATGCAGTCGACGAAATGCTGTGCCCCGCTGTCCTTCAGGTCGTCACGATCGACACTGGTGACGACCACATACTTCAGGCCCAGCCCGGCGACGGCAGCGGCGAGGTTTTTCGGCTCGTCGGGATCCAGTGGCTTGGGGCGCCCGTGGGCGACATCGCAGAACGGGCAGCGCCGCGTGCAGATGTCGCCCATGATCATGAAGGTCGCGGTGCCGCCGCCGAAGCATTCCGGCAGGTTGGGGCAGGCCGCTTCCTCGCAGACGGTGTGCAGTTTCTGCTGGCGCAGCAGGCCCTTGATGCGGGCGATCTCGCCGCCGGCGGGCAGCCGCACGCGGATCCAGTCCGGCTTGCGCGGCAATTCGTCGGTCGGTTCGACTTTCACCGGGATGCGCGCGAGTTTTTCGGCGCCGCGCAGTTTGACGCCGGCCTCGGGGGCCTGGCGGGTGTTGCGTGCGGGTGGTTGCGGGGTGTTTTCGGTCATGGTGATCAGGCGTGTGCTGGTTCCGCAGGCCGGGCAGGCGTGGTGGCCGCGCAGTGTAGCGCACGGCCGGGGCTGGCCCTCTCCCCCGGCCCCTCCCCCTCGGGGGAGGGGAGTCAGTCGCCGCCAACCTGTCGCTCCAGCGGCTCGGTCATCCTGCCGCTCCTCCAGAACCGCGGTCATCCTGGCGCGTGTCCGGAACCGTGGTCGTCCTGCCGTTTGTCCTTGGGCGTGGTCATCCTGCCCCTCTCCCGCTCGCGGGAGAGGGGTTGGGGAGAGGGGGCTCAGAACCCGAACCGATCCCGGACATGCCGCACGACCAGCGCGTCAACGCGGGCGATGTCGACGTCGCCACCCTCGTCCCGTACCGACGTCATCGCCAGCCCGGCATGCCCGCACGGATTGATCCGGGCGAAGGGTGCGAGATCCATGTCCACGTTCAGCGCGAAGCCGTGGTAGCTGCAGC
>JBKHWN010000094.1:0-6801 GCA_046566505.1 Gammaproteobacteria bacterium | reverse complement strand
TCGTGCACCCGAAGGCGGTGCCGGCCATGGCCGACGCGGCGGAGTTGACCGCGCGCTTGCCGCTGGCTGATCCATCGCTGCACCTGACGGCGCTGGTGCCGAACCTGAAAGGCTACGAACGCGCCCGCGATGCCGGCTACCGCATCATCGCGCTGGTGGTGGCCACCACCGACAACTTCAACCGGCGCAACCTGAACATGTCGCTGGCCGAGGCAGAGCGAAGCTGCACCGACATCATCGCCGCCGCTCGCCGTGACGGGCTGTTCACCCGCACCCACATTTCCGGCGCTTTCGCCTGCCCGTACGACGGCCCGGTCCCGGTTCCGGTCACGCAGGCGCTCACCGAACGCATGATCGCCGCCGGCAGCGACGAGATCGCCATCGCCGACACGATCGGCGGCGGCAATCCGCGGCAGATGCAGGACATCCTCCGGCCGCTCATCCGCGCCCATGGCGCGGACCGGTTCTTCGTACACCTGCACGACACCCGCGGCATGGCGCAAGCACTGGCCTGGGCGGCGTGCGACCTTGGCATCCGCAAGTTCGATGCGTCGGTCGGCGGACTCGGGGGCTGCCCGTTCGCACCGGGCGCCACCGGCAACGTTGCCACCGAGGACCTCGTCTACATGCTCGAGGCCAGCGGCTTCGACACCGGCATCAGCGTCGAGGGGCTGCGCGAAGCGGTGGCGATTGCCGCCCGCGCCACGCAAAAGCCCGAACTGGGCGGCCGCATCCTGTCGTGGATGCACTCGCAGGAAACCCGTGAACGCCGCAAGCAGGACGCCTGCCGTGCCTGAACAGCGACGCCTGCGCCGGTTGCCGGTCGTCGTGCTGGCGATGGCGTTGGCTGCCTGTGCCGGAACCGGGCAGCACGCGTTCGAAGCGCCGGACACGGCGCCGCCCATCGAGGAGGATCCGCGCGCGGAAGGCATCCGCGCGCTGCTGGCGGAAAGCGCCTGGCGCGCCGCCCACGACCTGTCGCGAACAACCGGTTATGCCGGCCGCAACGAAACAAGGATTGCCATCCCGGACGAACTTGCTTCAGTCACGGCGCTGCTGCGCGGCTACGGCCACGGCAGGGCGGTCGATGCGCTGGAACGCGACCTCGACCGGGCCCTTTCGCTGACGGCCGCTGCCGTGCTGCCGGCGCTGCGAACGCAAATCGCGCAGTTGCCGATACGCGATGTCGATGCGCTGCTGCAGGACCAGGACGCAAGCGCCACGCGGCTGCTCTGCGAGGACGGTCTTGACGCCATGCATGCCGCCTGGATTGCCGCGCTGGATACAGGCCTGGCCCAGTCCGGCTACGCGACGAGCCTCGCCATCACCGTGGCGCAGTACAACGACATCCCGACGCTGGCGGACATCACGGCCCCTGACATCAGGCCGGCCCTCGAAGCGCAGGGGCTGGCCGGACTCTGCCACCGCATGGCGGCGGAGGAGGAACGGATGCGGACCACGCCGCACCTGCGCCCGGAGGGAGCCGTCACCCGGTTGCTGTCGCCGCCCGCACCCGCACCGGAACCGGCAGCGCCGATGGCCTGCATGCCCGATGCCGGCGTCGCCAACGGCAACGAAGGCGCGCCCGCCCGCCCCGCCACGCGCGCCGAACGCAAGCGCGAAGCTGCTGCCGCCAGGGCGCTGGCGGCCATGCTGGCAACGGCGCTCGATGACGCCGCGAACGGGCTGTCCCGACCCGGGGCGTTCCAGCGCAACGATGCGCTGCGCATCGGCCTGCCCCCGGCCGCGCAAGCTGCGGCCGACGCACTGGCGGCAGCCGGCCAGCCGGAACCCGGGCAGCGACTGTTGTTCAGCATCAATGCCGCTGCCGAGATCTCGGCAGCCCGGGCCGGGCCGCTGCTGCACCACGCGCTGGCCAACACCCGGTTCGACCACGCGACGCACACACTGCACGAAGACGATGCGTCGGCGACACGGCGGTACCGGCAACAGAATGGCGACGCGCTGTTCGCGGCCTTCGCCACGCTGGTCGCCGATGCCTTGCGGCGCGCCGGCGCGCCTGACCGGGAACAGGAACTGGTGTCGGCGCACTTCCGGCGGACGGGCGAGAAAATCAGTTTCGAGCTGGAACCCCATGTGCGCCGGTGCCTGCTGCACGGCATCTACCTGCAGGCCGGGGAGGCCGAGCGCGCCGTGCGTGCCGATCCCGGCCGGCACGGCCTGGGCAGGTTGTTCAGGGCAGCGCGCTGAACCGGCCGTCTTTCACGCCGGGCGCTGCAACCCGTCGCAAAAACGTGCAAACCGCCGCAGCACGCGCGAGGCGTCCGGCGCAGCGCGCACCGAGGCGCGGATCGCGGCCGGATCGAGCCCCTCGCCGGCCATGCGCTCGCCGAGGATGTCGATGTAGGAGCGCATGATTTCGTCGGTGAACTCCGGGTGGAACTGCACGCCCCAGACCCGATCGCCGATGCGGAAGGCATGGTGCGGCTCACGCTCGCTGGACGCCAGCAGCACGGCATCCGGTGGCAACTCCAGCACGCTCTGCAGGTGTGTCACATGCGCCACCAGCGGAAAGCCGAGGCCGCCCAGCAGCGGATCATCGGCGAGCGCCGGGCGGGCATGCAGCGGCACGCTGCCGATTTCGCGTCCGCGCGGATTGAAGTCGACGCGACCGCCCAGTGCATGCGCCAGCAACTGGTGGCCGTAGCAGATGCCCAGCATCGGCACGTCGGTGCGCTTCTCCCGCAACCGGTACGCCAGCCAGCGGGCCACCGCCTCGCTCCAGGGCTGCCGCTCGGTCACCATCGCCGGCGAACCGGTGATCACCACGCCGGCAATGCCGTCCAGTTGCGCCGGCAGCAGGCCGCCGTCGAACACGTTCACCACCTCGACACGATCACCGTCGACGCCGAGTCCGGCCCTCATCCAGTCCTCGAAGCAGCCGTGCAGGTCGCGGATCGCGTCGTAGGTCTTGCCGGTCTTCACGATCAGGAATTTCGTCGCCACGGGGTCTTCCTTCAGTCGGGGTTCCGGGCAAGCCCCTGGTTGACGAGCAGGCTCATCGTGCCTTCTTCCCCCGGCCGGCATGGCCAGGATGGCGGTGACAGCCAACCAGGTGGTCGTTGACCACGCCGGTCGCCTGCAGCAGGGCATAGACAATGGTGCTGCCGACGAAGCGGAAACCGCGCCTGCGCAGATCCTTGCTGATCCGGTCGGATAATTCCGTGCGCGCCGGCACATCTGCCATCGTTGCCGGGTGGTTGATGACCGGCTGCCCGTCCACCTGCTGCCAGATCCAGCGGTCGAAACTGCCGGCTTCCTGCTGCAGGGCAATGAACGCCCGCGCGTTGGATACCGTCGATTCCACCTTGAGCCGGTTGCGGACGATACCCGGGTCCTGCAACAGCTTTTCGATTTTCGAAGGCGTGTAGCGCGCCACCTGCTGCACATCGAAGCCGGCGAACGCGGCGCGGTAGTTTTCCCGCTTGCGCAGGATGGTCAGCCACGAGAGCCCGGCCTGCGCACCCTCGAGCACCAGGAACTCGAACCAGCGGGCATCGTCATGCACCGGCACGCCCCACTCGTGGTCGTGGTAGGCGACGTAGAGCGGGTCGGTGCCGCACCAGGGGCAGCGGACGGGTTCGGGCATGGGACGGTGATTCGCGCAGGTGGGTGGGCGGAAGTATCCCACGGGCCTGCAGGTTCCTATACTTGGCGGCTTTCCGCGCCGGGCCGGCGCGATTTCACGGGACATGCCTCATGACGGTCACCGCCGCACCGAAAACCTTCCAGGACCTGATCCTGACCCTGCAGGCCTTCTGGGCCGCGCGCGGGTGCGTCGTCCTGCAGCCCTACGACATGGAAATGGGCGCCGGCACTTTCCACACCGCGACCTTCCTGCGCGCGCTCGGCCCGGAGACGTGGAACGCCGCCTACGTGCAGCCCTCGCGCCGCCCGGCCGATGGCCGCTACGGCGAGAACCCGAACCGGCTGCAGCACTACTACCAGTTCCAGGTGGTGATGAAGCCGAACCCCGACAACATCCAGGAGTTGTACCTCGACTCGCTGCGTGCGATCGGCGTCGACCCGACGGTGCACGACATCCGCTTCGTGGAGGACAACTGGGAATCGCCGACACTCGGCGCCTGGGGCCTCGGCTGGGAAGTGTGGCTGAACGGGATGGAAGTCACGCAGTTCACCTATTTCCAGCAGGTCGGCGGCGTCGAGTGCTATCCGGTGACCGGCGAGATCACCTACGGCCTCGAGCGCCTCGCGATGTACCTGCAGGGCGTCGACTCCGTTTATGACCTGACGTGGACCGACGGCCAGTTCGGGAAAGTCACCTACGGCGACGTGTTCCACCAGAACGAAGTCGAGATGAGCGCCTTCAACTTCGAGCACGCCAATGTCGACAAACTTTTCGGCCTGTTTGATTTCTACGAGAGCGAGGCGAACCGCCTGATGGCGCTGGGGCTGGCGCTGCCTTCGTACGAGATGGTGGTGAAGGCATCGCATACGTTCAACCTGCTGGACGCGCGGCGGGCGATTTCGGTGACCGAGCGCCAGCGCTATATCCTGCGCGTGCGCACGCTGGCCCGGGCGGTAGCCCAGGCCTATTTCGATTCGCGCCTGAAGCTTGGCTTCCCGCTGGCACCACCGGCGCTGCGTGACGAAGTGATCGCCAGGGTCGAAGCGAGCAAGAAGGAGTCCGCGTGATGTCATCCGCCCCTGTCCGTGATTTCCTGGTCGAACTCGGCACCGAGGAACTGCCGCCGAAATCTCTGAAGGCGCTGCGCGATGCGTTCCGCGACGGGATCATCGCCGGCCTGTCGAAAGCCGGCCTGTCGCACGGCGCCGTGCACGCATACGCCGCGCCGCGCCGTCTCGCGGTGCGTGTCGAGTCGCTGATCGAGCAGCAGCCGGACCGCACCCTGAACATCGACGGCCCGCCGGTGAAGGCGGCGTTCGACGCCCAAGGCAACCCGACGCAGGCCGCGCTCGGCTTCGCGAAGAAGAACGGCGTGGAGATCGGCGAGGTCGACCGCAGCGGCGACAAGCTGCGCGTGGTGAAGCAGATCAGGGGCGAGGCGGCGGTGAACGTGCTGCCCGGGATCGTGCAGGCATCGCTGGATGCGCTGCCGATCGCCAAGCGCATGCGCTGGGGCGCGCGCCGCATCGAGTTCGTGCGGCCGTCGCAATGGCTGCTGATGCTGTTCGGCACCGAGGTGGTCGATTGCGAACTGCTTGGCCAGCGCGCCGGCAACCAGTCACGCGGCCATCGCTTCCACCACCCGGACACTCTGGTCGTCGGCGAGCCGAAGGTCTACCTCGATGCGCTCAGGAAGGCGCATGTGATTGCCGACTTCGACGCCCGTCGCGCCGACATCCGCGCGAAAGTGGAAGCGCTTGCTGCGGAAAAGGGCGGCACGGCAATTATCCCGGAGGCGCTGCTGGACGAGGTGACCGCGCTGGTCGAGTGGCCCGTCCCGCTCGCTTGCACCTTCGAGAAGCGCTTCCTCGACGTGCCGCAGGAAGCGCTGATCAGCACGATGCAGGACAACCAGAAGTATTTCTGCCTGGTGGACAAGGCCGGCAAGTTGCTGCCGGTGTTCGTCACCGTCGCCAACATCGACAGCCCGCACCCGGAATACATCGTCGCCGGCAACGAGAAAGTCGTGCGCCCGCGCCTCACCGACGCGGAATTCTTCTACCGGCAGGACCTGAAGGTGCCGCTGGCGCAGCGCAACGAGCGGCTGAAGACCGTGGTGTTCCAGGCGAAGCTCGGCACCACCTTCGCGAAGGCGGAGCGCGTGTCGCACCTCGCGGCGGGCATTGCGCGGCGCATCGGCGGCAACCGCGACGAGGCCGCGCAGGCGGGCCTGCTGTGCAAGGCGGACCTCGCCACCGAGCTGGTCGGCGAGTTCCCGGAACTGCAGGGCATCGCCGGCCGTTACTACGCCACCGCCGAAAAGCTGCCCGGTGAAGTCGCCGCCGCGCTGGACGAGCAGTACATGCCGCGCTTCGCCGGCGACCAGTTGCCGAAAACGAAGACCGGCCAGGCCGTGGCGGTCGCCGACAAGCTCGACACGCTGGCCGGCATCTTCGGCATCAACCAGCCACCCACCGGCGACAAGGATCCGTTCGCGCTGCGCCGCGCGACGCTGGGCGTGCTGCGCATCGTCATCGAGCGCGAACTCGATCTTGATCTCGGCGAACTGGTCGGCGACGCCGCGCAGTTGCTGGCGGAGAAACTTGAAAACGCCAACACGCGGCAGGACGTGCTGGATTTCATCGCCGGCCGTTATCCGGCGTACTTCGCCGAGCAGGGCATTGCCACCGACACCGTGCAGGCAGCGCTGGCCGTCGGCAGCGCGCGGCCACTGGATGTCGCCCGGCGCGTGAAGGCGGTGCAGGCCTTCCGGGCACTGCCGGAAGCGGCGGCGCTCGCCGCGGCGAACAAGCGGGTCGGCAACATCCTGGCGAAGGATGGTGCCGCCGCCGCGCCGGCAGTCGACAACGCGCTCCTGGTCGAGGATGCCGAGAAGCCGCTGGCGGCACGCGTGGCCGCGCTGGCCGGCGAACTGGAGCCGTTGTTTGCGCAGGGCGACTACACCGCCGCGCTGGGCCGGCTTGCCGGCCTGCGCGCCGAAATCGACACCTTCTTCGACAAGGTGATGGTCAACGCCGAGGACGCGAAGGTCCGCGCCAACCGTCTGGCGCTGCTGGCGCAGTTGCGCGGACTGTTCCTGCGCACGGCGGACATCGGGTTGCTGCAGGGCTGACACGCCCTCTCCCCGGCCCTCTCCCGCCAGCGGGAGAGGGTGACGCGCGGACCTTTCG
>JBKHWN010000093.1:0-2927 GCA_046566505.1 Gammaproteobacteria bacterium | reverse complement strand
TCGTGGTCGGCCAGGGCATCGTTGGAAAAAGCATGGACACGGGTCATGGCCGGCGGGTCTCCAGTGAGGGGGCAGGCAAAGTGGCACGATAGTACAGGTATTGCCGCCGCCCGGGTTGGGTCACCCGTGGTGCCGGCCTGCCACCCTAATCCGCCCGCGGTTCCCGGAAAAGGACGAAGGGAGCCAACAGGCTCCCTTCTGCGCCACGCGACAAGGCCCCGGCCGCTACTTCTCGACGAACGCCCGCTCGATCGCGTACTCGGCGAGGTCACCGTGCCGCGTCTCGGCAAAGCCCAGCGCATCGAGCATGGCCTGGGTGTCCTTGAGCATCGACGGCGAGCCGCAAAGCAGGAAACGGTCGCATTCGACGTCCAGCGGTGGCAGGCCGAGATCCGCCACCATCCGGCCGCTTTCGATCAGGTCGGTGATGCGGCCCTGGTGACGGAACGGCTCGCGGGTCACCGTCGGGTAGTACTTCAGTTTCGCGCGCACCTCGTCACCGAAATACTCGTTGTCCGGCAACTGCTTCTCGAAGAAATCCGCGTAGGCCAGCTCGCTGCACCAGCGCACGCCATGCACCACGATCACCTGCTCGTAGCGGGCATAGGTCTCCGGGTCCTTCACGATCGACAGGAAGGGCGCCAGCCCGGTGCCGGTGCCCAGCAGCCACAAGCGCCGGCCCGGGCGGATGTTGTCCAGTGTCAGCGTCCCGGTCGGCTTGCGGCCGACCAGCAACTCGTCGCCGGGCTGCAGTTTCTGCAGGTGCTTCGTCAGCGGCCCGTCCTGGACCTTGATCGAAAAAAACTCCATGTCCTCCTCGTGGTTCGCGCTCGCGATCGAGTAGGCGCGCAGCAGCGGCCGGCCCTCGACCATCAGCCCGATCATCACGAAATGGCCGTTCTCGAAGCGCAGCCCCGGGTCGCGGGTGGTGCGGAAACTGAACAGCGTCTCGTTCCAGTGGTGAACGGACAGCACACGCTCGGTACGCAGGTTGCTCATCGGTCAGGCCTCGGGCGACAACAGGCTGTAGAGGGACAAAACAGCAGTTGGCGCAAAGTCTGGGCCGGGCTAACCTATCGGGGAAACAGTTAATTCAAAATTACATCAACGGGATTACCGATAATGCGCTACACCCTGCGCCAACTCGAAGTCTTCCTCGCCGCGGCCCACACCGAGAACCTGACCCAGGCGGCCAGCGAGCTGGCCATGTCGCAGTCCGCCGCCAGCGGCGCGCTCAAGGAACTGGAGGACCGCTTCGGCACCCAGTTGTTCGACCGCATCGGCAAGCGCCTGCAACTGAACGATTTCGGCCGCGCCATCCGCCCGCAGGCCGAATCACTCATCGCCCAGGCACGCGAACTGGAGCAGGCGCTCTCCCAGCATGCCGGTGCCGGCGACCTCAAGGTCGGCGCCACGCTCACCATCGGCAACTACCTCGCCGTCGGCATCATGGCGCGCTACATGGCGGCGCACCCGGGCACCCATGTCTACCTCGACGTCGAGAACACCGCCACCGTCGCCCGCAAGGTCGCCAACTTCGAACTGGACATCGGCATGATCGAGGGCGACCTCACGCACCCCGACCTCGAATTCATCGCCTGGCGCGACGACGAACTGGTCGTCTTCTGCGCACCGGGCCATCCGCTCGCGAAGAAAAAATCACTGGATGATGAAGACTTGCGCGCCGCCACCTGGCTGGTCCGCGAAGCCGGCTCCGGCACCCGCCAGGCCTTCGACCGCGCCATGCACGGCCTGCTCCCGCACCTGAACCTGCTCCCGGAACTGCAGCACACCGAAGCGATCAAGCGTGCCGTCGAGGCCGGCCTCGGCATCGGCTGCCTCTCGCGCGTCACCCTGGAAGAAGCCTTCCGCCGCGGCAGCCTCATCCCGCTGCCTGTCCCGCACCGCGACTTCACCCGCCGCTTCTACTTCATCCTGCACAAACAGAAATACCGCAGCACCGGCGTCGACGCCTGGCTCGCACTCTGCCGGAATCACGCGTAGCACCAGCACCAGCACCAGCAGAAGCATCGGCGTGGCGGGTGGCTGCTGCAGCGCGACTTGAGCGCCGCGGCGGGCGCGTCACCGGCCTGCATCGTGTGGCAGCGACAGTGCCCGCGCCTGCCCAAGCGAACTGGAGCGCGGAAGCGGCCACCTGCCGCGCCGATGCTTCCCGCACCAACCCCATTACTCCCTCTTCCAACCCACTTCCTCACCGGCAACCCGCTTGCCCTCGTTCAGCGCCTCCGCCAGCGTCCGCGCCAGCGCCGGATCCCGCGGATCAATCTCGCGCGACACCGGCGGCAGACACTCCACAATCCGCACATGCACCCGCGCGAACGGCTTCGGAATCACCGCCTTGTTCCAGCTCCGCCGCATCACCCAGCCCCGCGACACCCCCACGCCCACCGCGTACACCGGCGCATCCATCAACCGCGAAAACTCGAACACCCCCGCCTTCACCTCGTAGATCGGCCCGCGCGGCCCGTCCACCGCGAACGACACATTGTGCCCGCCCTTGCGGCACAACTGCACCAGCGCCCGCAGCCCCCCCGCGCCACCCTTCGACGACGACCCCCGCGCCGTCGCCGCGCCAAGGCGCCGCAGCACCTCGTCCATCATCGCCCCGTCGCGACTGGTCGAGGTCAGCGTCGCAATCCGGTAGCGCACCACCAGATGGATCAGCGCCAACTCGTCGCCGTGCCAGTGCGCCATGATCACCGGCCGCCGCGCCGCCAGATCCTTCAGCAGTGCCGGGCACTCATCGAACGTCACCCGCCAGGTCGCGGCGAGCGTGCGATACAGGTAATAGACCAGCGCCGGACCCACGCGATGGCGCAGACGGCGATAAAGAGGGGTGGAAGACATGGCGACTCACGGGAATTGCGGCGGATTTCCCGGATAATACACGCCCTTTCCGTGGTCCC
>JBKHWN010000092.1:0-6388 GCA_046566505.1 Gammaproteobacteria bacterium | reverse complement strand
CGGCGCCGAACCAGTTGTGGTGCTGGGATATCACGTGGCTGCCGACGACGGTGCGCGGCATGTATTTCTACTGGTACATGATCAAGGACGTATTCAGCCGGAAGATCGTTGGCAGCGAGGTGTACGCACAGGAGTCGTCGGATCTGGCCTCGAAATTCCTGCGGCGGAGTTGTCTTGCCGAAGCCATTGCCGGGAAGGCGTTGATCCTGCATTCCGACAACGGCGGGCCGATGAAGGGTGGCACCATGCTGGCGACGATGCAGAATCTGGGGGTCATTCCCTCGCTCAGCCGCCCGCGTGTCAGCAACGACAATGCGTACGCGGAGTCGCTGTTCCGGACGGCAAAATACTGCCCGTTGTGGCCGGAAAAGCCGTTCGACACACTGGAGGAAGCACGGGCGTGGGTTCAGCGGTTCGTGCGCTGGTATAACGGTGAACACCGGCACAGTGCACTGAAGTTCGTTACCCCGAACGAGCGGCACGAAGGTCTGGCTGGCAAGATCCTGGAAAACCGCAAAGCCGTTTACGCGGCGGCCCGGGCGCGCCATCCGGAGCGATGGTCAGGCAAGACGCGCAACTGGACGCTCGAGGACAAGGTCTGGCTGAACCGGGAACGGGAGGCCGAACCGGCAAGACAACAAGAGGCTGCGTAACCGGTTTTTGCGACAACTATCTTGAAAACTACCGAAGGGCTATGAGGACGTCTCCTGGGTCGTGCTTGGCTCGGAGACAGGCAACCCGGACGTGCAGGTTCTCGAGCCGGGTTGGGCGAGGAATGTGCGGGACTTTGCCGTACAAAACCAGATCCCGTTTTTCATCAAGCAACTGGGCACGAGCCACAAGGTGCCCGTTCGGGAAATGAGGGTGTGCAGAATTCTGTGTAAACGGGATTTCTGTTTACGCCTGAGGGAGCCTTCCCTCGAACTGGATCGTAAAGCGGTTCAGGGCGGCCTTCCAGTCCCGGATCGGCATCGTCCACTTTTTGCTGATGTTGCGTAAGGCCAGATAGAACAGCTTGATCAGCGCCTCGTCGCTGGGGAAGGATCCGCGGTTCTTGGTCAGTTTCCGCAGGCTCATGTTGATCGACTCGATGGCGTTGGTCGTGTAGATCACCTTGCGGATCTCCGCCGGGTAGTCGAAGAACGGGATGATCCGCGTCCAATTACGCCGCCAGGATTGGCCTATAGGCGGGTATTCGTCATCCCACTTCGCCTCAAACTCGGACAGCCGCTGCTCGGCCTCGTCGGCGGTCGACGCTGAGTATATTTTCTTGAGATCGGCGGCCACCTCGGCGCGGCGTTTCCACGATACGTAGTTCAGGCTGTTGCGAACCATGTGCACAATGCACAACTGAACCGTCGTTTTCGGGAAAACGGCTTCGATGGCTTCCGGGAAGCCCTTCAGGCCGTCCACGCAGGCGACAAAGATGTCCTGCACGCCGCGATTGCGAAGCTCGGTAACAACCTGCAGCCAGAACTTCGCGCCTTCGGTCTGGGCGAGCCACAGGCCAAGCACTTCCTTGTCGCCAGCCATGGTCACGCCGATGGCGAGATATACCGCTTTTACCCGCACGGAACCCTCGCGGACCTTCACGTGGATGCAGTCCAGATAGACGATCGGATATACCGGATCGAGAGGCCGCGACTGCCACGCCTTCACCTCGTCGATCACGGCATCCGTGACGGACGAGATCAGGCTTGGCGAGACCTCGGCACCATACATTTCCTCGAGATGCGCCTGGATCTCACGCACCGTCATGCCACGCGAATACAGCGACAAAATCTTGTCGTCGAAGCCGGCCCAGCGGGTCTGGTGCTTGGGTATCAGTTGCGGCTCGAAGCTGCCCTGTCGGTCACGGGGGATTTCGATCGGCAGCTCGCCGAAATCGCCCTTGAGGGTCTTGCGGCTGCGGCCGTTGCGGGTGTTGCCGCCGGGGTTGGCAACCGGCTCGTGCTTGCCATGGCCGAGATGCTCGGTCATCTCGGCATCCAGGGCCTTCTCGACCAGCAGCTTGGTCAGCTGCTTGAGCAGGCCGTTCTCGCCGATCAGGTCTTCAGGCTTCTTGTAGTTGGCCAGCAGGCTGGCCAACAATTCCTGGGGTACGTCGTGCTTGGGCTTGGACATGGTGTCTCCGGGTTGGGGGGCAGTTTCCCGCCTTTGGCCCGTTTACACAAAATCTAGGACACCCTCATTTGGGGAGGTGGACACGGGACGTCTACGCTGGCCCCCTTTTCACACGGAGGGGGCGGGAGTGAACGTCTTGAAGCCGCATTTGCAAAGCACGGTGGCGACGCTGCTCGCCCGTGGCGTCAGCCAACACGAAATCGCCCGGATCACCGGGGTGGACCGCAAGACGGTCCGTCGTTACGCCCGGGCAAAATCCCCCACCCTGGCCACCGGCCCCGAGGGGGTGGCCGGCCAAAGTCCCCCACCCCGGCCACCGGCTCCCGGCGGCGAGGCCTCCGCCTGCGAGCCGTTCCGGGCCTGGATCGAGCAGCAGGTCGGGCTGGGCCGCAACGCGGTGGCGATCTACCAGGACCTGGTCGACCAGCATGCGTTTGCCCACCGGTACAACTCGGTGAAGCGGTTCGTGCGCGGGCTCAAGCGCCGGGAGCCGGAGCGTTTTGACGTGCTGGATTGCCTGCCCGGCGAGGAGGCGCAGGTCGACTTCGGGCAGGGGGCGCTGACGCGCACGGCGAAGGGGGATTACCGGCGGCCGCACCTGTTCGTGATGACGCTGAAGTACTCGGGCAAGAGTTTCCGCAAGACGGTGTGGAAGGCCGATCAGGACACGTGGGCACGCCTGCACGAGGATCCGGTTCGACTTCCTCGCTGCCACGACGAGCCGCTACTACGGCGCCGTCGCGGTCGGCATCTGGACTGCGAACTGGGAGATGGGGTGCAAGGCCCAGAGAATCACCGGCCGATGGGAGTTCCTTGATCCGACCACAGTGGAGGCAGGAGAGCTTCCACGGTATGACATCAGTTGGTTGCTGAATCCACCGCTCAAGGCCTGACGAATCGCTCAAGCCGACCCTGACCTGACCGGCGGAGCCCCCCCGCCCGGCCAATAAAAACAGCCTATTAGCCAATTCCGGGTTAGTATGCCCGACCCCGACCCCACCCGCCCTGCAAGGTGCCACGTGGCCAAACCGAACTATTCCTTCGAGAAACGTCAACGCGAGATCGCGAAGAAGAAGAAGAAGGAAGAGAAGACCCAGCGCAAACTCGCCGCCAAGGGAACTGCGCCGGATGATGTAACGGCTGAATCGCCGTCCGAAGCGTCGGCACCTGCCGACGCCGGCGACACCGCCGGCAATACCTGACCTGGAGTTTTTCTGAGATGCAACAAAACAAACTGTACGTCGGCAACTTCCCGTACTCGGTAGACGAGGCGCAGTTGCGCTCACTGTTCTCGGCGTATGGAGAAATCAGTGACCTCGCCATGATCATGGATCGTGACACGGGTCGCCCGAAGGGCTTTGCATTCATCACGTTCGCCACGCAACAGGCTGCCGAGAAGGCGCTGGAGCAGGACGGTCGTGACCTCGGCGGTCGCCCGCTGAAGGTCAACATGGCGATGGAGCGTGACAGCCGCGGCGGTGGCGGTGGCGGTCGTGGCGGTCGCCCGGGCGGCGGCGGTGGTGGTGGCGGTGGTTTTGGTGGCGGTCGCCCGCCGCGCTGGTAATCCCGCGCAGTACGTTCAGGACGCGCGCTGCCGCTCGTGATTCGCGATGCGGTGGCGCGGGAAATGACAGGTGAATGTTGAGCCCTTGCCAGGCTCGGAATGGATTTCCAGCCAGCCATCGTGGCGCTTGAGTGCGTGCTTCACGATGGCCAGGCCCAGGCCGGTGCCGCCTTCCGCAACGGAGCGGCCCTTGTCGGTGCGGTAGAACCGTTCGGTCAGGCGCGGGATGTGCGCCGGGTCGATACCGACGCCGGTATCACTGACCGCCAGATGCGCGCCCTTCTCGTCCACCCACCAATGTATGTCGATATCGCCGCCAGGCGCGGTGTAGCGCGCTGCATTGACGATGAGGTTGGAAAAGACGCTGTGCAGTTCCAGTTCGCTGCCAAGCAGTGTGGCGTTCCGGTCATCCATGCGCAGGCGTATCTCGTGTTGCCGGTCCTGTGCGGCCGTCGCGACGTCATTGCGGATGTTCTCCAGCATGCCGTGTATGGCGACCCGTGTGCGGTCGCTGTCTGCCTCGGTGCTTTCGAGGCGTGACAGCAGCAACAGGTCGTTGATCAGACGGTTCATGCGCGCTGCCTGCTGTGACATCTGCGCGAAGGCCCGGGCATAGCGCGGCGGCGCGCCCTCGGCGTGGGCCAGTGTTTCCAGGTACCCCTGCATGACGGTGAGCGGCGTCTTCAGTTCGTGGGACACGTTGGCAACGAAATCGCGGCGGGTCTGTTCGAGTTGGTGGATGCGTGTCGTGTCGCGGGCGATCAGCAGGTGGTCGCCGTTGCCGAAGACGGTGATCTGTATCTGCAGGTGGCTGTCGTCGGTGACCGGCGAGGGCATCTCCAGAAGGCGGCCGTAATCACCCTCGTCGAAATAGCGCTTGAATCGTGGATCACGCAGCAGGTTGGTGATGTTCTGGTCCTTGTCGGCCGGCCAGCGCAGTCCGAGCAGGCGTTCGGCTGCGGGATTCCACCACTCGAGCGTGCCATCGCGGCCCACCAGCACGACGCCGTCGCGCAGTGCCGTCACCGAGTCGCGCGCACGGTCGATGACGGACTGCAGTTCGGTGCGCGCGAAAAATTCCTGGCGTTGCCGGCGATGGATGCGATCGAAGATTTCGCCCCACAGTCCGTAGCTCTCGGGCGGGTCATCGGCCTGCCCGGCGGCCAGCCATCGGTGCAGCCGGAACAAGCCGGCAACCGTCCATGCCAGGTAGGCGGCCATCGCGCCGGCAAGGAACCAGCCGGCATGTCCGAACAGCAGGCCAGGCGCGATGCCGGCCGCCGTGGCCAGGCCGATGCGCTTGAGTTCCTGGCGGCGTTGATCGGTTTTCTGCTGCACGGGTTCCTGTGGCGATGGCGTGGATCAGAACGGTTTGTCGCCCTTGACCGAGAAGCGGTATCCGGTGCCGCGCACGGTCTGTATGAAGCGGTCGAAGCCGTGGGCCTCAAGCGCCTTGCGCAGCCGCCGGATGTGCACGTCCACGGTGCGGTCCTCGACGTAGACGTTGCCACCCCACACCTGGTCCAGCAACTGGGTACGTGAATAGGCCCGCTCCGGGTGGCTCATGAAGAACTCCAGCAGGCGGTACTCGGTAGGCCCCATGTCCACCGGCTGGTCATTGGCGCTGACGCGGTGGCTGACCGGGTCGAGTGTGAGGCCTTCGTGGGTGATCGGCTTTTCCGCGCTCTTGTTGCTGACCCGGCGCAGGACGGCGCGGATGCGCGACAGCAATTCGCGGGTGGAGAACGGTTTGGTGACGTAATCGTCGGCGCCGATGTCCAGCCCGAGTATGCGGCTGTCCTCCTCGCTCCGGGCCGTGAGCAGGATGACGGGGATCTCGCAGGTCGTTTCGTCGCGCTTGAGCCGGCGAGTGAGCTCGATGCCGGAGATGCCGGGCAGCATCCAGTCGAGCAGGATGAGATCGGGGCGCTCGTCGACCACCTGCTGGTGCGCGTGCTGCGCATCACCGGCTTCCAGGACCCGGAAGTCGGCCATCTCGAGGGTGGTGGCGATCATCTCTCGGATGGCCGGTTCGTCATCGACGATCAGGATGGTTTCTTCTGCCATGTGCCGTGCGGCCTGCTGTTGCCCTGCGTGGTGGTCGGCGCCATTACATGCAGGGCTTGTGACAGAAGGATGACAGTAATCGGCGAATTACGCTGCCTTTGTCATGAAAGCGAGATAGACGCCGCCGAACAGCACCAGCCCGACCCAGTTGTTGTGCAGGAATGCCCGGAGACAGGCTGCCGGTTGCCGGTGCCGCGCCATCCCGTGTTGCCAGGCGAAGAGGGCTGCGGCGACGGCGAGCGCGCCATGGAACGGCCAGCCGAGGCCGGCGTCGCGGCCGGCGAGGACCAGTGCCGCCAGTGCCAGCGCCTGCAGCACGCCGATGATGGCAAGGTCCGCGTCGCCGAACAGGATGGCGGTGGATTTGACGCCCGCCTTGAGGTCGTCGTCGCGGTCGGCCATGGCATAGAAGGTGTCGTAGGCGACGGTCCAGCAGAGGTTGGCGGCGAACAACAGCCAGGCCACCGCAGGAACGGCCTCCTGCTCTGCGGCAAAGGCCATGGGGATGGCCCAGCTGAAGGCGGCGCCGAGCACGACCTGCGGCAGGTGGGTGTAGCGCTTCATGAACGGGTAGGCCGCCGCGAGCAGCAGGCCGCCGACCGACAACAGGATCGTGTAGCGGTTGAGGAACAG
>JBKHWN010000091.1:0-4576 GCA_046566505.1 Gammaproteobacteria bacterium | reverse complement strand
ACGTAGCCGACGAGCTGGCCGGGGCCGTGGTAGGTCACCTGGCCGCCGCGGTCGCTCTGCACGACCGGGATGTCGCCGGGGGCGAGCAGGTGTTCCTGTCGCCCGGCCTGGCCCTGGGTGAACACCGGAGGGTGTTCCAGCAGCCAGAGTTCGTCCGGGGTGTCCTCGCCGCGACCGGCGGTGAAGTCCTGCATGGCCTGCCAGCAAGCCGGGTAATCAACGCGGCCAGGGCGACGGACAACCAGGGTGCGGGCCGCGTCCATGGGACTCAGAGCGCCATGCGCACGCGCGGCTCGGCGTTGAGGTCGCGGTAGATGCCCTCGACCTGCACGCGGTTGTGGACGGTGATGTCGACGCTCACCGCGACGAAACGTCCGCCGGACGACGGTCGCGTGGCGACATTGCGCGGGGCCACCTCGCCCAGGTGGCGCGCGAGGATGGCGCACACGATGTCCGGCAGCGGCGCGTCCGCATCGCCGAAGACCTTCAGCGTCATCTCGTGCGGGAACTGCCAGAGTTCCTCGCGCAGCGTGCCGGGCAGTGACGTATCGCTCATCGCGGCGTGTCGCTCCAATCAAACGGTCAGCCGAACAGGCCGGCGAAGAACAGCCGCAGCCAGTGCCACAGGCGGCGGAAGATGTTGGCCTCCTCGACATCGGCCATCGCCACCAGCGGCTTTTCGAGAACCACCTGTTCGCCGTGGCGGATCACCAGCGTGCCGACGCGATCACCGCGGGCGAGCGGCGCGCGCAGTTCCGGCTGCACGGTGATTGCCGCCTGCAGTTGCGGCTGCACGCCGCGCGGCAGCGTCATGACGACATCCTCGTCGAGGCCGACGGTGACCTTGTCCACGGTGCCCATCCACACCACGCTTTCAGCGAGTACGGCACCCGCGGCATAGGGGGCATAGGTTTCGAATGCGCTGTAGCCCCAGTTGATCAGCTTTGCGCTTTCCGTGGCGCGGGCCTGTTCGCTGGTGGTGCCCATGACGACGGAAATCAGCCGCGTGCCGCTGCGCAGGGCAGAAGCAACCAGGCAGTAGCCGGCTTCCTGCGTGTGCCCGGTCTTCAGGCCATCGACGGTCGGGTCGCGCCACAGCAGCAGGTTGCGGTTGGGCTGGGTGATGCTGTTATAGGTGAATTCCTTCTCGGCGTAATAGCGGTAGTTCTCGGGAAATTCGTAGATCGTCGCGCGGGCCAGCAACGCCAGGTCGTGCGCCGTCATGTAGTGCTCCGGGTCCGGCAGGCCGGTGGCGTTGCGGAAATGCGAGTCCTTCATGCCGAGTTTTTCCGCGTACTGGTTCATCAGCGAAGCGAACGATTCCTCGCTGCCGGCAATGTGCTCGGCCAGGGCAACGGAGGCATCGTTGCCGGACTGGATGATGACGCCGCGCACCAGGTCCTCCACCGACACGCGCGTGCCGACCTGGATGAACATGCGCGAACCTTCCATGCGCCAGGCTTTCTCGCTGACCAGCACCATGTCGCCCATGCGGATGCGACTGTCCTTCAGCGCGTGGTCGGCGACATAGGTGGTCATCATCTTGGTGAGGCTGGCCGGCGGCACGCGGCGGTTGGCATCCTTTTCGGTGAGCACGAAGCCGGTGCGCGCGTCGATGAGGTACCAGGCCGTGGCGTCCAGCGCCGGCGGTTGCGGCATCGGCATGGCCGCGAACAGGCTGGCGCAGAATCCGGCTGAAACAAGTGCGGCAAGGCAACGGGAAACGAGGTTCTTCATTGAAGTTCCGTGTCGGAAGAGTGTGTTTTTTGCCGGAAAAAAGGCGTGCGGCGGGCGCCGTGGCGGGCGCGGATTCTAGCACGGGGCGCTTGTGGCAAGCGCCCCGTGCTCGTCAACGTGCAATGCCGTCAGGGTGCCGTCACAAGGGAGGGATTGCCGAGCCCGGCATCACGCAGGCGGTCGCGCATGCGTTCCGCATCGCTGCGGCTGGCGTAGGGACCCAGCCGCACACGGTGCAGCCGGTCGTCGCCGGCATTCACCTGCGGGTTTTCGCCCAGTGTGCCGCGTACCTGTTCGGCCAGCCGGTTCGCGGCGTCGACGAACGCGAAGGCGCCCAGTTGTACGAAGAAACTCTCACCGGCGGTAGTTGCGGCAACCGGTGCCGCCGCCGGTAGCGCGAGGGCCTCGACACGGACGCGTGCCGTGCCACTGTCGGCGTAGCCCAGCCGGTTGGCCGCTGCCCAGGACAGGTCGATGATGCGCTCCGGGTGGAACGGCCCGCGGTCGTTGACACGCACGACGACGGACTTGCCATTCCCCAGGTGGGTGACCCGCACATAACTGGGGATTGGCAGGCTGGTATGCGCTGCGGTCAGCGCATGCATGTCGTAGGGCTCCATGCTGGAAGTCATGAATCCGTGGAACTTCTTGCCATACCACGACGCGATGCCCTCGGCGCGGTAGCCCTCGGCCTGCGCGAGCACCGTGTAACTGCGCCCGTTGACGACGTAGGGTGACTTGTTGCCGTAGCGGGACAGCGGTTCGCGTTGCGGCACGGGTTCGGGAATGGCGTGGTAGTCCATGTCGTGTGCCGCTGCCGGTGCACTGTCCTTGTCCTGCGTGTAGATGTTGCGGAAAGGTTCCCTCACGGGCGGCGGGGATACTGCTGCCGGTTCCGACGGCGTTGCCGGTGGCGGCACCGACTGGCAGCCGGCGAGCAGCATGACCAGTGCTGCCGCAACGGCCTTCGCCGATGACTGTCGTGCGGTATTTATTGATGCATGCATGCGGTTCAGTCCCGTTCGTTCGGCGGCTTGCGTGCATGCGTCTGTCGCCCGATTTCCTGCGCCAGGTGCAACACCGCCAGTGCGTATTTCTCGCTGCGGTTGTAGCGGGTGAGGACGTAGAAATTCTGCAGCCCGAGCCAGTATTCGGTGCCGTTTTCCCCGGCAAGTTTCCAGGCCGTGGCCTTCTCGTCCGCCGCCGGGTCGCCACAGTACGGCCGGACCGCCGGCGGTGCATCACCACAGCTGTAGGCCACCAGTCCCGCCCGGGCAATCTCGGCGACGGTGAACTGCGGTTCCAGTCCGCGGTTGGTGACGCTGTCCGCATTGCTGTCCGTGCCTTCGCCGTGCCGTTGCAGCATCGCGGCGACCGGTTGCCCGCTGCGCCAGCCGTGCAGGCGCAGGTAGTTGGCGACGCTGCCGATGGCATCGACCGGATTGTTGATGAGGTCGATCACGCCGTCGCCGTCATAGTCGACGGCGAAGTTGCGGTAACTCGACGGCATGAATTGCGGATAGCCCATGGCGCCGGCATACGAGCCCTTTGCGTCCGCCAGCCGGATGTGCGCGGTTTTTTCCAGGCGCACGAATTCCTTGAGTTGCTGGCGGAAGAACGGCGCGCGTGGCGGATAGTCGAAGGCCAGTGTTGCCAGCGCATCGATCACCCGCCAGTTGCCCTTGTTGCGTCCGTAGCGGGTTTCCACGCCGATGATGGCAGCAATGATCTCTGCCGGTACGCCATGCTCCCGTTCAGCCAGCGCCAGTGTGTCGGCATGCCGGCGCATGAATTCGACACCCTGGGCGATGCGCCGGGGTTCAACGAATTGCGGGCGGTACTCGGCCCAGTCGAGCGTGCGCTCGGCGGGCCTGGCGATGGCATCCAGGATCGCCTGCTTGCGTTGCGCGTTGCCGAGCAGCGCGACGACGGCAGCCGGATCCATGCCGTCTTCCCGTGCGAGTTCCGTCGCCAGGGCATGCAGCTCCTCGTGGTCCCGGTAATCGGCAGCGGTTGCCGGCAGTGGCTGGCACGCAAGGCCCAGCAGGCAGCAGGTGGCGCTCAACAAGCGGGTGGTCATGGTTTTCCGTAACCTGTTTTGCGGTGCGCATGGACAGACATGATGATGCCGAAGGCAGCCATCAGCGTGACCACGGACGTGCCCCCGTAGCTCACCAGCGGCAGCGGCACGCCCACGATCGGCAACAGGCCGCTGACCATGCCGATGTTCACGAAGATGTACACGCAGAAGGTGATGGTGAGGCTGCCGGAAGCCAGGCGGTTGAACGTGTCCTGCGCCTGCAGGCTGATCCACAGGCAGCGACCGATGATCAACGCGTAGAACGCCAGCAGCAGGATGGCGCCGACCAGCCCGAACTCCTCGCCGAGCACGGCGACGATGAAATCAGTGGAGCTTTCCGGCAGGAATTCCAGGTGTGATTGCGTTCCGGCCAGCCAGCCCTTGCCGGTGGTGCCGCCGGAGCCGATGGCCGCCGTGGCCTGGATGACGTTCCAGCCGGCACCGAGCTTGTCGGCATCGGGATCGAGGAAGGTCAGCACGCGCTGGCGCTGGTAGTCGTGCAGCAGGTATTCGAAGGCGAACCAGGAGAATGCCGGCAGCGCCACCAGTGCGGCAACGATCAGCCGCCAGCCCAGCCCGGCAAAGAAGATGACGAGCAGCCCGGCCGCGGCCACCAGCAGCGAGGTGCCCAAGTCCGGCTGCTCGGCGATCAGCAGGGTCGGCACCAGGATGATCGCCATCGCCACCAGCAGGTGTTTCCAGTGCACCGGCAGCGGGCGGGTGTGGAAATACCAGGCCAGCATCAACGGCAGGGCCAGC
>JBKHWN010000090.1:0-2660 GCA_046566505.1 Gammaproteobacteria bacterium | reverse complement strand
GCTGCCGGATACGCCCAGTTACGACGCACGCTCCACGGCGCTGGCGCTGGGCAGTGCGGAAATCCTCGATTCCGTCGGGGCCTGGCGCGCCCTGGCGCCACACGCGGCGCCGATCCGCCACATCAGCGTTTCCCATGCCGGCCATTTCGGTGCGGCACGGCTGGATGCGACCGAAGAAAATGTCGCGGCGCTGGGGTTTGTCGTGGAAAACCGGCGTCTTGGTTTTTCCTTGTTGCAGGCGCTGCGCGAAACACGGGTGAAAATCGAGGCGCCGGCGCAAATCAGCGTTGCCATCCGCAATGGTGACGGCTGGCGGCTGGTGATCGACAGGGCCGGCCAGGGTGGCGCTGCCGACGGACAGCACGGGATTCCTTTTGACGCAGACCTGCTGGTGATCGCCGATGGTGCGCAATCGGCACTGCGCGAGCAGTTGGGCATCCGTGCGCGTACCCATGATTACGGTGCGACGGCGATTGTCTGCAATGTCACGCCGGTCGAGCCGCACGGGGATGTTGCTTTCGAGCGGTTCACCCGCGACGGCGCGCTGGCGGTGTTGCCGCTGACGGAAGAACGATGCGCCATCGTGTGGACGGTGCCGGCGGCCAGGGCAGAAGTCCTGCTCGGGCAGGAAGACGCCGTTTTCCTTGCCGCGCTTGCCGCGGAGGCGGGAGGCCGGCTCGGTGGTTTTGCAAAAGCAGGACAGCGCAGTGCCTATCCCGTTGCCACGGTGAGCGCGGTCGAACAGGTGGTTCCCGGCGCGGTGTTGCTCGGCAATGCGGCGCACCTGCTGCATCCGGTGGCCGGCCAGGGATTCAACCTCACGCTCCGTGATGCGGCGACGCTGGCCGATACGCTTGCCGGGTCGCTGCGGGAGCCGGTCGGCGACCTGGCCTTGCTGGAGCGCTACGCCGCGCGCCGCGCACGCGACCAGCAACTGACCACGGGGCTGTCGCACGGATTGCCGTCGTTGTTCACGCAGCAGTCGCCGCTGCTTGTTGCGGCACGGGACGCGGGGTTGCTCGCGTTCGATTTATTCCGGCCACTCAAGCGGGAATTTGCGCGACAGGCGATGGGGACAGGCATATTCACCGGAGGAACCAGCCGTGCCGGTTGATGAAGTAAAAGACACCGACGTGCTGGTGGTTGGCGGCGGCATGGTGGGCGCGGCGCTGGCAGCCGCGCTGGCCGGTGACTTTGCCGGGCACGGCCTGACGATCACGGTGGTCGATGCCGACTCGCCGGCAACGGCGCGTCCTGCAGCGCCGTCGTCCGTGCACGACATCGAGCCGCGGGTTTCGGCGTTGACGTTGGCGACGCAGACGCTGCTGGCGAATCTCGGCGCCTGGGCGCATCTGTCGCCGGCGCGTTGTGGTGGCTACACGCGCATGGAGGTCTGGGATGCCGACGGCACCGGCAGCATCGGTTTCGACGCGGCGGAGACCGGAACGGCGACGCTAGGCTGGATCGTCGAGAACCGGGAAGTGGCGGCGGCGCTGCATGCCACCTGCCTTGCGCACGCGAACATCCACTGGCGCGCACCGGCTCGTGTCGCGTCCTTCACGCGTGACGGCGGACGTTGGCACGTCGTGCTCGATGACGGCAGCCGGTGGTCGGCGCGCCTGCTGGTCGGCGCCGACGGCGCGCAGTCGCAGGTCCGCGAGCAGGCCGGGTTTGACACCCGCGCCCGCGAATACCGGCAGCACGCGCTGGTTGCCACGGTCGGAACGGAGCGGCCGCACGGTGGCTGTGCGCGCCAACGCTTCATGCCGGACGGGCCGCTCGCTTTCCTGCCGCTCGCCGACGGCACGGCGGACTCTCGTTACTGCTCGATCGTCTGGTCGACTTCGCCGGAGGAAGCTGCCCGCCTGCTGGCGCTGGATGACGCGGCATTCGTGCGGGAGCTCGGCGGTGCGCTGGAAGGCCGGCTGGGAAGCGTCACGGCCGTGTCGCGGCGGGCATCCCTGCCGCTGGTCGAGCGCCATGCGGTGCACTACGTGCAGGACGGCGTGGTGCTGGTGGGGGACGCTGCCCATACCGTCCATCCGCTGGCCGGCCAGGGCGTGAACCTCGGTTTCCTCGACGCGGCGACGCTGGCGGAGGAACTGGCCCGCAACCTGGCGCGCGGCCTGCCGTTCGACGAGCCGCAGGCGCTGCGCCGTTACGAGCGCCGGCGCCGGCTGCACAACACCCTGATGCAGAAGTCGTTCGCCGGCTTCAAGGTGCTGTTCGGCGAACACCGTCTACCGGTGCGCTGGCTGCGCAATACCGGCATGAGCCTGCTCGACCGGTCGCCGCCGCTGAAGGTGCTGGTCGCCCGGCAGGCGATGGGCCTGGACGGCGACCTGCCGGCGCGCTGCCGTCCGGCCGTACGTGGTAGCCACCTGTTGTAGGCGATTGGCCGGCGGTCATCCGTTGTAGAATCGCGGCCCTTCCCCCCGCCCTCCCCCGGTACCAAGGAGCTTCCGACGAGCCATGGGCCTGCGCACTCCGCTTTACGAACAGCACCTGGCCGCCGGCGCGAAGATGGTCGACTTCGGCGGCTGGGACATGCCAATCAACTACGGCTCGCAGATCGCCGAGCACAACAATGTGCGGACCGCCTGCGGCGTGTTCGATGTCTCGCACATGACGGTGGTCGACATTGACGGTGCCGGCGCCCG